>JAQWLH010000232.1 GCA_029247405.1 Mariniblastus sp. | reverse complement strand
CTGCCGAACGAAGAACGAAGGGGTATCACTCCGACTGCTTGAGTATGGTGCTCACATCGGGATTGGCCTCGTCGCCATGGGGGTTTTATCCTTAGCGGTTGCCAGTATTGTGGGCATTGCCTTTGGGGTCGTTCCAGGGATCTTCATGCTCCTCATCACTGTCTCTGTCGTTTTGTTATACGTCGGGATGATCTATAAGGGAAAGCAGTTTCGCCGCGATCCGCGTGCTCACCTCGCTTGGTTTCAGAAACCTTTTTGGAATCTGATCTTGTTGCTGGCTCGTAGTATGAATTGGGAGAAGTACGACAACTCGCTTGCCGACCGTCGGATTATCAAGGTTCGAGAAAAAATGTTCGGGGACAATGAACTTACTGACCTCGAAGGGTTTAAAAACTGTCAGGTGCTCGATCTGCAGGGCACGAGTGTCACCGATCGGGGGTTATTGAAGCTTTATGCCCTTAAACATCTGCAATGTTTGGTGCTTAAGCGAACCAATGTTTCGAATGAAGCCGTGTTCAGGCTCCAGCAATCGTTTCCCAGATTATGGATTTGGCATTAGGCATTTTAAAATCCAATTGAAGTATTCAATTTCCGCTTGTTTCGTGGAAATTGAATATTGGCTGAGTTGATTTCTCGGTCATGATTTCTCGGTCATGATTTCGTCTGCAGCTAACAAACACTCGGGGCATTTCGTACAATTGCATCATGGACTCAAAAAACCAATTTCAATTTGATTCGACGCAGTATCGTCTGATTGATTTTGGTGAGGAACAAAAACTGGAGTCGTTTGGTGGGGTTGTTGTTTGTCGAGAGACTCCGTCTGCATTGGGGATCAAAGGTGATAGAAAAGTCTGGGATACCGCTCATTTAACTTGCGGTAGGGACGGTAAATTGATCAACGTCAATCGAGTCTGGGAAGGTAGCGGAAAAAGCGACTGGACCACTAGATTCGGCAGTTTTGAATTTGAGCTTCGTCAGACACCAACGGGGCAAGTCGGGATATTCCCTGAGCAGGCCACGAATTGGAGTTGGATCCATAACCTGCCCATGGAGTTGAGTGGTCTCAAGGCGCTGAATCTTTTTGGCTACACAGGGGGATCAACGATGGCCCTCGCCGCTCGAGGGGCTGAGGTGGTGCATTGCGATGCTGCCAAGAGTGTTGTTAATTGGGCAAGATCCAATGCCCGACGTTCGGGGTTGGAGAATGCCGCCATCCGTTGGATTGTCGAAGACGCAATGACGTTTGTGCGGCGCGAGATCAAGCGGGGAAACAAATATCATATAGTTGTCGCAGATCCGCCAACCTTTGGACGTGGACCTTCTGGAGAATCTTGGAAGATACAGAGGGATTTTGAAAAACTATTAATTGGACTGAGCCAGCTGACGCTTGATCAGTGTTCCATGCTTTTATTTAGTTGTCACACTCCAGAATTTGACCATCATCAATTGGCTTCGTTGGTCAACGATACGTTCACCGTGAAAACTAACCAGCTTGAAAGCTTCCGATTGACCATCCCATCAACCAGTGGCAAAGTGCTCCCGAGTGGACATTGCGTTCGGTGGTTTAAACCTCTCCGAAATGGTGTGCCAAGTTGATTGATAACATCACCAGCCTGCAAAATCCGCGCGTGAAATCTGCGCTAAAATTACATTCATCTCGTGGCCGTAAACAACAAAATCGAATGATTGTGTTTGGTTGGCGAGAAGTCTCTCGTGCACTCAAATGCGGAATTGAGTTCGATGAGATTTTCATTGATGAGAGTCCTAGGCATGGTTTAGTGCGAGTGATTCAGGAGTCAGTGCCTGCTGACACGCGATTGTTGATGTTGTCCAATGAGGTCTTCTCCAAGGTAATGTTTGGAGAACGAGAAGGCAGCGTCGTCGGCGTCGCAAGACGACCCTCCACGGAATTGTCAGAATTGTCAATTGAGCAACCCGCATTTGTGTTGGTGCTCCAAGCGATTGAAAAGCCTGGAAACTTGGGAGCTGTGATTCGGACGGCAGATGCTTGCGGTGTTTCAGCCGTTCTATTGGCCGATACGTCAACCGATTTTTTTCATCCAAATTCGATTCGAGCAAGTACCGGAGCAGTATTTGGAATGCCAGTTGCTGCTGCCTCGAGCTCTGAAATTCAATCATGGTTGATCGAAAGAACAATCCGTGTGCTGGCGGCGAGAGTGGAAGGGGCAGTGGATTTGTTTGCAGCGGATTTGACTGGAAGTATCGCCATCGTGTTGGGGAATGAGGCGAAAGGCCTTGATCATCAGTGGACCGGTCGTGAAATTCAACCTATTCATCTACCCATGGTTGGCTTAGCGGATAGCTTAAATGTTTCGGTCACTGCCTCAGTGATGATGTTTGAAGCCTTGAGACAAAGAAACAACAAGGGGCAGAATTAGCCGCCTTGAATGGCCTTGGTTAATGGCCTTGGTTTTGAAATTACCTAGGCTTTTCAGACCGATGACTAAGCTGATATGGCCTCGCGTGATTTTACCCGAGCCAAAGCTAAGTTTGGTTCTAATGCCACGCTTGGAGTCGTGGTTGGTTGGAGATCAACAACAGCGTCGGAAGGCTTGGTGAAGCGATTGAGCAACAAAAATAGCCCAACCCAGAACAGGGCAAATCCCACGAGGGTGACCAAGTTATTTCCAAACGCAATTCCGCTCGACGAATCGCTTTGGACATAAATTTTCGGGGGGCTGGTGAAAATATCGCTATTGGACTTGAAGACGACGTTAATCTTTTCCTGACTGGTCGCTGAAAAGCGATCCATAAAATCGTATCCAAGCAAAGCCTCGAGCTTGACTTCCGGTTTGAAAGACGAAGTTTCGTAACCTGGAACCAGAAGTGAGTTATCGCCCAAGTTGAAATTGTTGAGTAACGTGTTGGTTTCGTCAGGTGATTCGATGTTCAATTCGACAGCATAAAGCGAAAATTCTGATTCGCTATCGAGTGAATCAAGATCAAGACACAGCGTTAATTTGTCGGCGCTGGTGATTCCTTGGTGGTTCAGGAATTGCCAGACTTTACCCGTTGATAATTCCAAACCGTTGGTTCCAAGATTCAGCCCAAGCTTAGGCGAAGAATTGGTGGGGCAATTTGAACATTCAAAGTTACCGACCGAATGTTTCGAAACAAAATTTCGATCAATGACGATCTCATCTGCCATACCTGGTGTCGTGAGAGTCGTCAAAATTGCCAACAAGCAAAGTGTTATCGTTATACGCATTATCTAGTCATGATGTTGAAGAGGATTCGTGATGACTTTCTGCAGTTTAGCCAAGGCAATACGAAAGTCCACATAATTCCGGTTTTAAGGGAGAAGCGGTCCACCCCATGGAAGGGGGGGAGGATTGCTTTTTGCGGCCCCGAATTCCCCATAGATGGGGAATGAAAACTACTGTGAGAGATCGGACAATGGTGACGGAATACTTAAATTGTCTCGGCCTTTATCCAGATAGTGTGTTTCAAATCCCGATTTTAACCAGGACTCTTTTTGCCGCATTGTCACTAGAGTCGATATAACCTGCAAATAATTCCACATCGCTTCCTTTTGCGTCCAGGGATCGAGGATCTGGTTCGAGCAAGAGTGAAAACACACTCGAATTCAAACACTGCAACAAATTAAGTTCTCGGCAATGGCTTGGTTCTTGTTCGATCTTATGTCCACATTACGGTCCCATTTAAAGGAATTAAAGAAAGTCGATAAAAACAATGAGATATTGGTTCAGCCTGTGTTTGTTCCGTGTGTTTTAGGAATTACTTGGCATCGCATTCTGCAACCGTTTCAAGATTGGTCAATCCTTTACGACTGGCTCATTTGTTTTTCAAACAGAGATCATGTTGACGTCAAGAAAGGTACAGCCGTTTGCGTTCCTCTAGATGTCTCAGAAATTTATTCCTTTGAGTCGTTTAATCTTATGACAAGTTGATGGACGTACGATTAAGCATGCGTTGAGTCGCCGTTTGGTCTTTTTATTTGTGCGATACTTTTGACGTCATGGAGCGTAGTATTATTGAACCAAATGGGAACGGATTGGCGGATAAAGCCGCCTTCAACGGATCTCGGAGATTTCTCTTTCGTCGAGGTAAGTAAACCGTTGGCAGCAAAGATTGCCATAGTCTACGATGACGTGAGAAAGTTGATGATTTGGTTGTTTCTATAACGACCTTTGGTTCTGTTTCGGTTTACTACAACGGTCAAAATTGAGTGACAAGTGATGAACAATGTGATGGCCGTAATTCTGGCGGGTGGCAAAGGCTCAAGGCTTGAACCGCTGACAAGAGATCGGGCCAAGCCGGCAGTTCCTTTTGGCGGTGGGTATCGCATTGTCGATTTTGCACTATCAAATTGTCTTAATAGCGGCATCCGCAAGGCGGTTCTGCTGACGCAATACAAGGCGATGAGTTTGGATCGCCATATAAATACCGCTTGGCGTCAGTATTTTTGTTCGGAATTGGGTGAGTTTATTGACGTGCTCCCACCCCAGCAGCGAATTGATGAACAGTGGTATCAAGGGACTGCCGATGCGGTTTATCAGAATATTTATGCATTGGAAAAGGAACGTCCGGAATACGTTTTGGTTTTAGCGGGTGATCACATCTATAAGATGGATTACAGCGCAATGATTGACAAACATCAAGAAATGAATGCGGACCTAACGGTAGGTGCCCTTCCTGTGAATCGTGAAGAAGCAAAATCGTTTGGTGTGATGGAAGTTGACGAGACAAATCGGCTTGTTGGTTTTCAGGAGAAACCAGCCGAGCCCAAACCCATCCCGGGTAATGATGCCTGTTTGGCGAGCATGGGGATTTACGTATTTAAAGCGAGATTTCTGTTCGAGCAGTTGCTAAAAGACGCCAATGATAATCGGAGTTCGCACGATTTTGGTAAAGACATCATCCCGTCGATCATTTCCGAGCATCGCGTTTTCGCTTTTCCATTTCAGGATGAGAATCGCAAATCGACTTCCTATTGGCGAGATGTTGGGACATTAGATGCCTATTACGAAGCGAATATGGATCTCGTCACGGTTGATCCCATGCTCAATATGTATGATCAAAACTGGCCAATTCGAACTCATCAAGGTGGTTTTCCACCTCCAAAATTCGTCTTTGGAAGTGAAGATGGAGTGGAGCGAGTGGGGATGGCAACTGACAGTATTGTCTGTTCGGGTTCAATTATCTCGGGTGGTCGCGTTGAACGTAGCATTCTCGGGCCGCAGGTTCGCGTCAACAGTTATGCCCAAGTTTCTGATTCAATCTTGTTTGATCGAGTCGAAGTTGGACGTCACGCAACGATTCAGCGGGCAGTGATTGACAAGGATGTGAAAATACCTGAAGGAGCAAGCATCGGAGTAGATCATGAACTCGATCGTGCTCGCGGTTTCACCGTCACCGAGACAGGGATTGTCGTTATTGGAAAGTCTGATTTGGTCACTGGGGGGAGCAGTAAAACTCCTCACCTGTTTTCCGGCAGAAAAAACTCTAGCCGAAATGCCTAGTCAAAATGTTCGTGGAGAATATCTTGAAAGCGACAAGTGACAATCCGTCGACCGTGAATTGACATTTTACATTTTTCTGCAAGTCAATTTTTGTTCATTAGAGCTTCGCTCGCAGATTTGTTGGCGACACCGGTCTTCAACTCACGCGTGAGCGGCAGTGTACGTCGCAGTTCATGATTCGCTGCGTGTCACGTGCAACCCGACTGAGGCTACTGCGACCGAAGGCGAAGAGAACCATCATGCTGTTGGGTAGCGAAAGGTGTTTTCGACCAATCTCCTAGGAGGCAATTGCTTCATCATGACTGCCAGTGCCAATACACGTGTTTTAAAACGACCTACTCACACCACTTAAGCAGCAGAGTTCCGATTAACTCGGTGCCTAACTGGCGGCCGTTTTTGCCGTAATTAGCTTGGCCAGTTCGCTGTTCTGTCGATCAACTAAATCGGCGGCGCAGTTAAAATCATTGGCTAATTCACCCCAAAAATCATTTTCTCGAAATGAACATCTTTGAGTATCGCCTTCGCCTAGTTGTCGAAGATGTCGACGGACTCGAGCGATGGGCCCAACAAAGCGATTGCTAAATCGAATGGTGTCTAGCATGAAGGCAGGAAATAAAGTTAGCATGACCAGCCCAATAAGAGCGAATTCGCCAATTTCAGTTTGGAACCTTTGTGAGAAAGACTGAGCAGGATCGCCCAAAAGTGTCTTGATTAAAACGACAGCCACGGCAGCCACCGTAAAGAAGATTATCCAATGTGCACAGATCCGGCGTAAAAGTGCACCTTGCACATGGGCATCAACAAAATTTTGTTTACGCTTTTCTCGCGAATTTGTGTCAGACATGAAATACCTCTCAAAAAGTTCTCCGCGGAGTGACCGCGAAACCGACCGTTAATTCTCAAAAGAAAGTAGGTCGCAATAGGGCTCATGTCTTGCGCGATTAGAATTATTTTCCAAATGGGTAACGTCGATTTGCTCAACCACGCCGCAAGGGTAAATCCGCGAGTTCGCAGATTTTACTCGAGGTGCCTGTCCATTCCGTGCGATCGTTGTAAGCCGTGTCATTTCATGCGGTAGGTATCGAATCTGTCGATGATTCAGGTTGTTCGTAAAAGTTGAAGTGGCGCAATGCCACATCAGAATGTGAAGTACTGGGCTCCGCTGGTCCGAAGACGTAGATACATCCAATATCAGAGGTTGTCTGTGCGTTACCCCAGCTCGGGGGTCCAGACATGTTTTTAAGACAGGCAGGCGGATTTATGAGTCTCAAATTTGGTATCTACCTCGTCGAACAAAGGATCATCAGCCCTGAACAGTTTTGTGGGCTGGTAAAGATTCAGCAGGACGCCACTAAATCAATTGCCAGTATCGCACTACGAAGCAATTTGATGACGATTAAACAAGTCGCGCGGGTTTTGGACCTGGCTGATGTTGATCCAGAGAAAACATTTGAGCGAATCGCGATGGAGCAGGATCTCATCGACCGGGTCGATGCGGACCAATTGCTGTACAAACAACAGATGAGTTGCCCGTCAATAACCAAGTTGGTGGTCGAATGTGGGCTGCTGACGGAGCGTCAGACAAAAGTCCTGTTTCTTCACTTTCAGCGGAAAAATTCAAATCAGCTCAAGAAGGCGGAAGCCTTGGCACCGACATCTCACTTGACTCCGCCGATCGACGGTCCAGCAACACCCAAGCGAGTACCTCCGCGACAGCCAAAATTCAAACAACGTCCTGTTGTTGTCCGGCAGCACAGTCAAAATTAGGTTTCAGACTGGCTTTGAGCGGGGCCGCATGCTCTCAACGTTAACTATTGGTCTCAGATCAGAAGATGCGAACCCGATCGTTTCGAGTCAATCTAAGCCCCTCTGTGAACGCATAAACATTGTGGCGAAACTGGTGTGCACGCGCGAAAACTGATCGCGCAAAAAAAAACAGCCAAGGATAATTTGGCTGTTGATACTTCTCAATTCGGCGGCGAATTTAGCGCTTCGCTAACATTCGGTTGCGTTTGGAGCGGCGTTCTGCTCGCAAGCGTGCCCGACGATTTGTTTCGCTAGGCTTTTCGTAGTACTCGCGGCGACGCATTTCCTTTTTGATTCCGCTTCGCTCAACCAATTTTCTGAATCGTCTGACTGCCTCCTGAATGGATTCCTTGTCACGTACCAACAGCTTTACCATTGTTTCTCCAAACGTACCATCAAAAACACCAATAACCTTTCGTAAATCGAACACGTAACGCTGGACGACAATTGCCAACAAAAGATTCGAACTGATTCACTGTTCATCAGAAACAGCAAATTTTCACATATATTGTGAGAACTAAGGATGATAGCGGCACAATCGACAATGTTCTATAGCCAAATCCCCGCCACATGAAATAAATCCAGCGAATTTGCGCAATTCTAGGCGTTTTGCCTATGATCCGGTAAACGTTTCTGTTTACCCAAGCATCAAAACCGGAATTTGACTTAGGTTTCGATTTATCAGTTCGATTGCATTCCGATACCGAGACAGTGGAATCTCGCTTGAGGTTGATTCCTTCTTTCTTCCCCAGGCTTGTAAATGACTTCTTCATCTGGAGATCACGCTGACTCTGAGTTTCAGGCAATCGAGACGCAAGAATTGGCGATTCAAGCCCTTCAAGAGTTCGATCAGGAATCGAATGAGGTGGTGTGTGCTGAATTAGAGAGCGATTCGGACTCAAAAACCCCTGATGTTGTCAAGTTTTCTGAATATGAATTCGTTGCTGATTTGCTTCGACGTCAGGACGAGGTGCTGAAGGGATTGGATCAACTGAATGAGCGAATTGAGTCCGTGATCGACGAGATCAGTGCCGTCCGTCAGGCAGAGATCGATAGCCACATGTCGGACGAACCGGAGTCCACACAGGATGATTCAGCAGTAGATCTTCAGTTGCAATCCGTCGAATCTCAAGCGGCATAGCGTGGGCAGTGGGTGAGCGGGAGAATGCATCCTTTAAGCCTGAGGGATTCGCCCCGGGGCTGAACCAACGAGATTAGGAATTTGGACTTCGGCGTTCTTGCGATCGCACCGCTTTGGCGGGCAGTCTTATGTTCTGTGAAAATCAGTCTGATTCGTCCAAGTTTCCTGACTTACGAATTGCCCACGTCAGCCTGAGGCCCATCATGATGCTGACGATGCACCCCGCGAGCCCAAGCAGCGACAAGTCTTGAATGCCCCATGGTCCTTTACCTGGGAAGAGCAGTGGGGGCACTTCCGAGCTTAACATTAAGGCAGACCCAAGAAACAGCGCGCTGGTCATCAGTCCCATCACTAGGCGATTGGCAGTCGGTCCAAGCCTGCGGTGATCTAAGTGAACATCGAAGCGGCCTGTTTGTACTTGTTCAAGAATCGTTGACAAGCGTTGGGGTAAGTTGTCAACCAACTGTTCGACTTCAAGATAAAATCGACGCATTTTCCTGAGCTGTCGGGTTGGCGACATGCGTTTCAGCACAAGCATTCTCTGAAACGGCTTCATGATCTCCATCAGGCTGAATTGCGGATTCAGCAGCCGTCCCGTTCCTTCCAGCGTAACCAAAGTTTTGATAAGGAGCATCGCTTCACTCGGCAGTGAGATGTCGTAGCGGCGAACAATCGATACGAAATCGATCAGCGCGCCACTCATGTCGAAATGCGCGACAACTTGTGTCGAGTATTGTCCAACAAAATCGGCAACTTCATTGGAAAGTGCGGCCTCATCAAGATTAACGGGACAACTTCCGACTCGTTTGACCAAGGATGTCACCATGGCAACATCTTGATTGACGATTGCAACGAGCATGGCTTCAATGTCCTCGCGAAGCCGCTCGCTAATTCGGCCGACCATGCCAAAATCCAACAGCCCGATCTCTCCATCGTCGGTGATGACGATATTTCCCGGGTGCGGGTCGGCATGGTAAAAACCATGGTTGAAGATCATTTTCAAATATAAATTCGCTCCAGCTTTCGCAATTTCTGCAGGCTCAACTCCTTCGGGAGGTGATTCGCGCATCTCGCGAAGGTTGGTTCCAGTGATCCGCTGCATCGTGATCAGTCGGGACGAACTCAATTCGGCAATTGGTTTGGGAATCAGAATCCCTGTTTCATTTTGAAGCAACGATCGAAATTGATGAAGGTTTCGTTCTTCTCGGGCGAAATCAAGTTCTCGCCGCATCGTTCTGGACATTTCCTGAACAACGGAAACAGGTTGATAGGTTTTGAAGTCCTCGAGGCGGGATGCAAGCTGGGCCAAGCCGGACAGGATATCTAAATCCGTATCAACGGTTCGTTGGATGCCATGGTGTCGCACTTTGACGACGACGTCGATAATTGTGGTGCCCTTGAGGGAACCGCTAGTCGACTGGTTGGTGGGCGGGAGAGCGGGAGCAAAATAATGAACGGCTTGATCGGGACCAATTTTAAGCTTCGCACAATGGACTTGACCAATGGAAGCTGATGCAATGGGATCGGGGTCGATTTCAACAAAAATTTCATCAAGCGGACGGCCCAGATCTTCTTCGATCGTCTGTTTGACTAAATCAAAATCATCTTTCGGGGTGTCTGATTGAAGTTGTTCCAGTTCGTCTGCCAAATCGGTTCCAATTAAATCAGGACGGGTGCTAAGCAGTTGTCCAAATTTGATAAATGTCGGCCCAAGTTCCGAGAGGGCGAGCCGGATCCGTGCGTTGTGAGTCAGTTGGGACTGGGATTCACCAGCGGATGTACGCAGCAAATCAGTAACGAAGTCGATATTGAACCGACTAAGCCAGTCCGCCAGACCATATTTACTCATCACCGAAACAATTTCCGTCCAACGACGAACGTTGCGGTACAGCTGCGGGACTGATGGGATTGAGCGTTTCATGTCAATTAAAGACTGGGTGGTTTCTGATTATTGTGTCGACAGCGCGAGCCGTGAGCAAACGAAAAAAAGGCAGATTTTGAGGTTGCATGGGAGTCGCAGATTTGCCTCGGATGTGATGGGTCCAAGGGAAGGATGTAATTTTTAGAACGTCAGAGCATTCGGCTTCTGTAGCCGTGACAGCGAAATAAGTTTAGTCAAAGAGCCGCGATTCAAGTCTTTACCTTAAGCCAGATGAGATCAAGAAGCAATTTGACTCGATTCAACAGAGGTGTTCAATTCTGTTAAACTTACGTTGCGGTTTGGGCTGCGTGCGTCAACCGAAAAGAAACAATCTCCGAGCTACGTAATAGAGACGAACATGGATTTAAAATGGGTACTGGTGGCCTTGATGGCGATGCTGTCTGGCGGCACTGATTTTGGGATTGCGGATGAGTGGCCTCAATGGCGGGGTGGCGATTTAACCAGTGTCAGCAGCGAAAACGATTTGCCAACCGTGCTGGATCAAGAGAAAAATATGCTCTGGCGCGTGCCATTACCTGGATCGGCGGGGTCCAGTCCGGTCGTTTGGGGGGATCACGCGTTTGTGACCAGCGCTGATGATAACAGCTTGGTTTTGATTTGCATTGATATTGCAAAAGGGGAAATCAAATGGAAGAAACTGTTTGACGGT
>JAQWLH010000225.1 GCA_029247405.1 Mariniblastus sp. | reverse complement strand
CGCGAATTAATAGCGATTTGCCAGAGATCGCAGGAGTTGACCAAAACAAATCGTTCTCAATTTGATTCGTAGCGAGAATCTTCATTTCAGGACCCACTTGGATCGCGATTGTCTTGCCACTTTCATCTAATAAAAATACTTGATCCCCAGCAGCCCACAACGAGGCGACCGTTGACCCCAAAGCCAGTCGTTTTTTGTAGGCAACCGAACCATCATTTGCCGAGTAACAAGTTAGAATCCCACGACTGGGGATGTAGACGTAACCGCCCACTGACACGGGAGACGACATGCCCGGCCCCGCCTGCATTTTGGCCCAATCAAGACCCTCGATCGAAGCATCATCCGAGAACTGTTGTTTTCCGTTCATTCCTGAACTTACTGCAACCAGAGGACCGTTACTGCGTGGCCCGCTGTTGCCGAAATAAATCCTCTGTTTGTCTGCCGCAGGCGATGCACTAAACGACATCCCAATGTCGGACATGGTCCACAATTCTTCCCCCGTTTTTGGATCGTAAGATGTGACGAATCCCGAACCGCAGGTGACCAATTCGGTTCGTTTGTCAGTTTTCCAATAAAGTGGCGTTGCCCACGAGGTTCGCCCAGAGCGCTCTTTTCGCCAAACTTGCTCACCCGTTTTCGCATCAAAAGCAACCACGAACGAACTCTCGTCATTGTCGCATTGAACAAAGACGTTTCCCCCACCAGTCGTGATAGAGCTGCCTGTTCCGAACCCGTTTCCAGTGGGGAAAGATCCGATACTTTTTTCCCAGATCTTGTTCCCCTCGAGATCTAATGCCACAACGGTTCCTACAGCGGCAAAGTAAACGAAAATGTGTTTTCCATCGGTCGCAGGTGATTCAGTCGCATAAGAATTGGAACCATGAATTGGATAAGCTGGCTTTTTCTCAATAATTGTCTTTTCCCAAAGCTTTGAACCATCCTTTAGCTTCAAGCAAAGGACGTGGAATTTGACCGGTGTGGTTGGCAATTTGGGACGCATATCTCGGACGCCTTCTGCGAAGCTAACCGGAGGTTTAACACCTATCGCAGTCGTGACAATGATTCGATCACCAACGACAATTGGCGAAGAAAGACCGCCACCGGGCATGTCAATGCTCCACGCGATATTGTCGTCCGTCCCCCAATTGCTCGGGTGTTCAAGATTCTCCAAAACGCCGTTCCCCTGCGGACCGCGAAACTGTGGCCAGTCCTGAGCAGGTGCAAGGCCCGGAAACGAGGGCGCGAAAATCAGCATTAAAATAAGTAAGGGAAACCCGCTTTTCATTGCATCCTAACCAACTAAACGTGCAAAAATGACCATTTGGCGGTCAACCGTTAATGGCGAGAAATATTAACGGGCAAAGCCATCGTGTTCTAGACCGCGATGGTCCTGAATCACTTGAGCAGGTTCACACTTCCGACATAATTAAACGCATCTCGGTCTACTGGACCGGTTTTATCACGCGCACAACCATGAAACACCATTGATGAATGCTCCCCTGAAATCTCATTCGAATGCGACGCTCGCCCTCGCGTTCGTAATTTCCATTGCCATTTGCTTCTCGGCGGCAGCGATTGGCGGTTGGGCCACCGCTGGAAGCGTCACGAGTGACTGGTTTGTAGAACTCTCAAAACCCTCGTGGAATCCACCCAATTGGCTTTTTGGGCCGGTATGGTCGGTTCTATATTTTATGATGTCAGTTGCGGCTTGGTTGGTTTGGAAAAAATCGGGATTGAAAAATGCCAAACTCGAACTGGGGTGGTTCGGAGCTCATTTGCTGCTGAACGTTGCGTGGTCAGTCCTCTTTTTCGGAATGCAGGCTCCCGGTTGGGCCGCCATCGAAATCATCATTCTTTGGGTCTCGATTGCCATGACGATCGTCCTATTTTTCCGCCACTCCAAATTGGCAGCCTATTTACTAACCCCGTACCTTGCTTGGGTCAGTTTCGCCACTTTCTTAAATTTGACAATCTGGTCTCTGAATTGATTGTGCCGTCCGCCGAGACGTCTCTTCAAGTTTAGCTTGACCTCGAAAAGTAAGTCTTTCGAATTAATTTGGCGGCAAAAGTCTGTCTTACGTAGTGATCTGGAAAAGATGTCGAAATAAAACGCATCGTCAGTTTAGCTGGGTAACGCCGGAGTATTCACTTGACTGAAACGGATCTCAACACGGTCCACAACAAGCCGAGCCAAAGTTGACCCTAAAATTTGGTGGTAACACCTAACATCAAGCCATCGCTGAGTGCTTCCACTCTGGTTTCGTTATCGAATTTAAATTCGCGTGAAAACACGTACCCCAGTTCAAGCTTTGTTGTCCTGCCAATCGCGAATGGCAGACCTGCACTAGCAGCTGGTCTAGCTTCCCAACCAACAACCATCCGTACGTCTTTGTAAGTAAGACGATCATCAATCATACCGGGTTGTTCGTACCCCCAAGTTTTTCCATTAATCCCAAAACCAAAATAGGCCCACTGTTGACGTGAGCCATCATCAATAATCAAACGATTGATTCTTGGCTGTGGAAACAGGAGGTCAACACGAGTGCACGGGTTGGGCATCCAGACCGCTCCGACCGCCGGGATAACAGGCAGATCATCGCGCCCTGTTGCCACACCGCCAAACGTCCAGGTCAGCTGCTCACTCCGTTTGAGCATCGCAAATACACCACCTCGAAACTGCCAACCATCACTCGAGTTGTTCTCGTTATCGGTTGCTAGTCCAACGCCTAACATTGTCCGCACTGTCCAACGATCGTTAATCGGACGTACCCAAGCCAAGCCAACTGAATACTCATATAAGTTAGCTGGCAAGCCGAAAGACTCGGCGGCAAATAAGTCGGTGTATGAAAATCCGACTTTGACTAGCGGCGGGGGAGTCCCGAACATGAGCAAGGGTAGCGTTGTATCAACCTTTGCCGTTGCCAACCCAAATTGCGAATCGCCGATCCATTCCGCTTGGAAACCAACCGGCGGTCGCCTCGGCGGTTTCGCCTGATCAAAGTAGCTGCCCTCTACATTAGTTGGAGGATCTTGTTCGGCCGACGGATCAAAATTGCTTTGGGGCAGGGACTGATTCGTTTGCAATTCAGTGGATAGACAGTCGTGGCATATCGCAGCAGCAATGAAAAAGCTGAGAATTCCCAATAAGCATTTCTGGCACAACATTCAAATCCCTTTGTCTGACTCCCGAACCACTGTGATACCGAAATCTTTGCCACAATGTAACGTTGATGCCAGCTTAAGATGGTTACCAGCAAATTCTGTGTGCAAAACGGTTTTGAAGGTTTGCATTGCTTACACAAGGCGATCATCAGACCCAACCACCACTCCGGGGTCAGCGTACCGCTCGCTATGGCGAATCGGCCTTCCGAATAGGCCTTGGTGTTGTAGCGGCAAGAACGGACCGGCACAACAAAAGCGCGATCCGCGCTCGAATCGAACCACTCTCTTCCAGTCGGGAGCGCTTCACTCTCCATGATGGAATTGAAAAGTGCTCACAATACCGAGAGTTCGATTTAGAGGTTTCCCAATGTGTTAGCACCAGTTTCCCACCAGATATCATCGTTTCCTGAAATATCGACAGGACTGGGCAAATTCGGTGAAATGTAAACCAACTCATGCCGGAGTCTTTGTTCCGTTTGTTGGTCCGACGTGACAGCCGAAAGTTCGAATTCGAGATCTGGGTCAAACTCGTCCGGATCAATAAGAACTTCAGATGACGCGTATTTGACATACTCGACTGGAATCGTGGCCGTCTGAACAGGTTTAACCCGAGTTGAATCACTAACGCGTTGATTGCTCGGAATCATCGGAATTACATTCTCTTGACCGACGGGCCTTGGCGGTTGCCCATTCCCATCGAACCGAATGGGCATCGCACTGGTTTCAACCACTTCTTTATGGCCAGGCAAAATTCTCACATCGGCATTAAGCGAGTGAAACAAGTCACGCATGTGATCGTGACATGTAAACATCAAGATTTGGTAGCCATTTCGCGAAAAGTCGCAAAGCAACTCCGCTGCGGCCTTCGCACGCTGACCATCAAAATTAACTAATACATCATCTAACACCATGGGAATGACAGCACCCCGCCGAGCATAAGCTCCGACCAGTGCCATGCGCAAACTGAGGTAGACCGCTTCTCGAGTACCACGGCTAAGTTTATCAACAGGTATCGTCTCGTCGTTCGAATTATCGACCAGTAATTCTTCTCCAACCAGTCGCGTCCAGATTCGCTTGTAACCTCCCTCAGTTAATCTATCGAGATAGCCCGAAGCTTCTTGCAGGGTCTCTGGCTGCCGCTTTGATTCATAGCTCTCACGAATCATTTCCAGCATCTGTGTGCTGGCAGCAAACACCTGCCATTCTTTTTGCAACTCCGCCATTTCCGCGTTGATGGCGTTTAACTCAAGTCGAGCAACGTCCAAGCGAGAGTCTTCACCTAACATTTTTACTTCTTGAAGGAATTCTCCTCGTTGAGTGTGCAACTTGGATTGTTGATCCTTGATTCGTTCAATCTCTGCCTGTGCGGACTCCCAGCGAGACTCCAAGCCCACCATTCCATGAGCCTCTAGCAGTTTTTGAAATTCATCTTGTTTGAACTTTTTACCAAGTGCGGCATTGATCTGCTCGGTCAGATTTTCACGTTCGGACTGCAACTTTTTCCGCTGCTTGAGTTTTGAATCCAGAACCCGATAATCCTCTTCTGACGCTGCACCGACAACCGCAAGCAATCGCTGATGTTGCCCCAACAATTTATCCAACTCTCGTTTAGACTTATTGAGCCTGCCTCGAAGCGATTTATACTTGGTTGCAAACTCTTTCCTTGTGCTCACAAACGCCCGCTGTTCATTGATCGACTGATTGAGCTGGCTTAGCCGATCCACCAGATCATCGTGCTTAAACTCAAGTCCAGTTTCATGGAGGATCAAGTCAATTCGATGACTGAGCGCGTTAAGTTCTTTGTCTCGATCAACCTGCTCAAGTTTAAATTGGTCCAAGCGAACATGCTGACTGGCAATTCGATCAGCACGCTGAATGATCTCTTTAAGCTGATGTGGCTCAAGGACCTCGGGCAACCCCGCGGTACGCAGACTCGCCCTCCATTGGTCATCCGCTGTTTTGACCTCTCGCTGCTGTGCCGAGATATGGCGTCGAAGGTCTTCTTGGACCGATCGTGTTGATTGGACGCGGTTTTCGAGTGGCACCATATCTTCGAGCCGCATCAACCGATTCTCGGCATCCTGAAGTTCAAGCTCCCATTGTCCGACCACCGTTTTAGGCAACTGCCGTTCAATTTCATCGCGCTCGTGCTTGGCCCTTTTTAATTGCTGTCGAACAATATCAATCTGGTGACGAAAATCATCTAATTCGTCTTTAGCCCGACGTTCCCAATGATATTTCAGTGCCATCGCAACGAAACCTGCGATGGCTCCGAGCATGATGAAAACGATCCCCATATTGGTCGAGGTGTGACTGAGCCAACGGCCCTGGAAGAGGGCAGCATCAATAAAACCAAACCCGAGTAGCACAACCCCAAGAATAAAAATCAACCCAACGATCGAGAGTTTCTCAACCGGAAGTACTTGTTCATTGACGACTGAGTCCACGTCGCGTTCAAACTCTAACCGGTTTCGATTGAGCTTATTGATTTTCTCTTCGAGTTCGATCCGCCGACGCAAGCGGTTCACATATCGCCCGGTATCTTCAAGGGTGGC
>JAQWLH010000208.1 GCA_029247405.1 Mariniblastus sp. | reverse complement strand
TTACGATGGACGAACTGGCATTCCGTGTACACAGGAAACGACAGTCGGCTACATCTACATGTTGAAGCTGCATCACTTGGTTGACGACAAAGTTCATGCTCGAAGTACGGGCCCTTACTCATTGATCACGCAACAACCGCTTGGTGGTAAAGCTCGTTTTGGTGGCCAACGATTTGGTGAGATGGAAGTTTGGGCGCTCGAGGCTTACGGTGCCGCGTATATCTTGCAGGAATTGTTGACGGTGAAATCGGACGACGTCGAAGGGCGTACCAAGATTTACGAGTCCATGGTCAAAGGTGAAAATACCCTTGAGGCCGGCACTCCAGCCAGCTTTGACGTTCTGACCAACGAGATTCGTGGTCTGGCATTGAACATGCAATTGGAAAAAAGACGCGGCGGTTAATTGTCGCGCTGAAACAGCAAAGTGGCGTGAGCGATGGGTTCACGCCACTTTGAAAAGAATGCTTCAACTGCCTTCACGTGGCAGAAGTGGAAAAAGAACTTGAGCTCTTAGCCGACTTCGAAACGTCCCTCAAACAAACGCAAAAACCCGGTAATCAATAGATAAAAGGAGCAGGTGAATTTTATGGCAACTGCCGAGAGCACCTACGATCGCATCAACGATTATGCTTCAGTCAAAATTTCTTTGGCTCGACCTCACGACATCCGCAGCTGGTCTATGGGCGAAGTAAAAAAGCCCGAGACAATTAACTATCGTACCTATCGTCCTGAAAAAGACGGTCTGTTCTGTGAGCGAATTTTTGGCCCTGAAAAGGACTGGGAATGTGCCTGTGGAAAATACCGCGGGATGAAATACAAGGGGATGATTTGCGATCGTTGTGGTGTAAAAGTCACGCACTCGCGTGTGCGACGTAAGCGGATGGGCCATATCGAATTGGCCGCTCCGGTAGTTCACATTTGGTTCTTCAAAGCGATGCCTAGTCGGTTAGGTAATCTGTTGAACATGAAGACGAGTAGTCTTGAAAAGGTAATTTACTTTCAGGATTACGTGGTCACCAATGCTGGGGATACCGAACTTGAGAAGCAGCAACTTCTCACCGAAGAAGAGTACCGTGCTGCCCGCGCCGAATTTGGTGAGGGAAGTTTTCAGGCTGCGATGGGTGCCGAGGCGGTCCGAGAACTGCTGGGTGAACTTGACTTAGTCAAGCTTTCAGATGACTTGCGTATCGAGCTGGCGGAAACCGGTTCCAAGCAAAAACGTAAAGACCTGACCAACCGCCTGAAAATTGTGGAATCGATTCGGGACTCAGACAACAAACCCGAATGGATGGTGCTTGACGTCATTCCTGTGATTCCTCCGGATCTCCGACCGTTGGTTTTGCTTGATTCAGGTAATTTTGCCACGTCTGACTTGAATGACCTTTATCGTCGGATTATCAACCGCAACAATCGACTGCGAAAGCTGGTCGATTTGAATGCACCCGAAGTCATCATTCGCAACGAAAAGCGAATGCTTCAGCAGTCGGTCGATGCCCTGTTTGACAATAATCGCTGCAAACGCCCGGTACTTGGAAGTTCCAACCGACCGCTCAAATCTTTGACAGACATGATCAAAGGTAAGCAGGGTCGTTTCCGCGAGAACCTGCTTGGTAAGCGTGTTGATTACTCGGCCCGTTCGGTAATCGTCGTCGGTGCCCGTCTCAAGCTGCACCAATGTGGGCTTCCCAAGAAGATTGCCCTTGAGCTCTACCAACCGTTTATCATTCGTAAACTCAAAGAACTTGGCCACGCTGACACAATCAAAAGCGCCAAGAAAATGCTTGAGCGCAAGGACGAAGAGGTTTGGGACATTCTCGAGCAGGTGATTCGTAATCACCCGGTCATGCTCAACCGTGCTCCGACGCTTCACCGAATGGGGATTCAGGCATTTGAGCCAATTCTCGTTGAAGGTAACGCGATCCACTTGCACCCGCTCGTATGTAAAGGCTTCAACGCCGACTTCGATGGTGACCAGATGGCCGTCCACCTTCCTCTTTCGATTGAGGCTCAGGTCGAAGCTCATACGTTGATGTTGTCGACAAACAATATTTTTGCTCCGTCGAACGGACGCCCGATCATGAGTCCATCTCAGGACACCGTGATGGGTTGCTATTACGTCACCCTGATGTTGCCTAATCAAAAAGGCGAAGGGATGACATTCGCGTCGCTAGATGAAGCTGACACGGCATTTGCACAAGGCGTTATTAACCTTCACGCAAAAATCAAGGTCCGCCTTCCTCAAACGCGTTCAGTCCGACTCAATGAAGAGGACCGCTTGCCAAGCCAGATCATTGAGACCAGCTACGGCCGGGTCATGTTCAATATGATGCTCCCTGAGGGCATGGACTATTACAATTATCCACTCAAGAGTGGTGATCTTGCGGTTGTGATTTCCGACTGTTACCAAACATTGGGCCGGCGTGAAACGATTGCGTTGCTCGATGATATGAACCAACTTGGCTTCCGTGAAAGTACGCGAAGTGGTTTGTCGTTTGCGACCGACGATCTGGTAACCCCGGATTCAAAGTCAAAATTTGTCACAGCTGCCGAAAAGGAAGTCCTCAAGTTCCGTAAGCACTACGAGCGTGGTGTGATCACCGAGCAAGAACGATACAACAAAGTTTTGGACACTTGGACGCACGCTCGTGAGAGCATCACCAAGGAGATGATGGAGGCGATGAGAAAGGATGACCGTGGCGGTATGGGCTACGTGAATCCAGTTTACTTGATGGCTCACTCGGGTGCTCGTGGTGGTGTCGAACAGATTCGACAGCTCGCTGGTATGCGTGGTCTGCTGGCTAAGCCATCTGGTGAAATCATTGAGACACCGATTAAGGCTAACTTCCGTGAAGGTCTTTCGGTCCTTGAGTATTTCTCGTCGACACACGGTGCTCGAAAAGGTCTAGCTGATACGGCTCTCAAAACGGCTGACTCAGGATACCTGACTCGTAAGCTCGCCGATGTCGCTCAGAATGTTGTGATCACAATGGAAGATTGTGGAACGACACAGGGCATCACCAAGGGAGTCATTTACCGAGGTGAACAAGTCGAAGTTCGTTTGGCAACGGCTATCAATGGACGTGTTTCACGTCAGAACATTGTGAACCCTGTGACAGACGAATCAGTCGTCAAAGAAAGTCAGATGATCACGCCAGAGATTGCGCGTAAGATCGAAGACATGGGCTTGGAGAAAATCCAGGTTCGTAGCCCGATGACTTGTAACGCACCGCTTGGTGTTTGCCGTTGTTGCTACGGGATGGATATGTCGACCGGTGATATGGTCGAAGAAGGTATGGCTGTTGGTATTATTGCGGCTCAAAGTATTGGAGAGCCGGGTACTCAATTGACCATGCGTACATTCCACATCGGTGGTGTTGCCAGTACCGTAACTGAAGAAAACGAAAAGACAGGACGCAAGGCAGGTAAGGTCAAAATTACCCGGATGCGTTATGTGACCAATGACAAGGGTGACACGGTCGTTCTGAACCGAAATGGTGAGATTGCGATTCTTGATCCGCGCGGACGAGAGTTGGAAAATCACAAGATTCCGCAGGGTTCGATCCTGTTGGTCAAGGACAACGAAGAGATCAAAGAAAATCAGGTGCTCTGCCAGTGGAACCCACACGCGGTACCTGTACTTTCCGAGGTGGCCGGTAAGATCCGCTACGAAGATATCGTCGAAGGCGATACCATGCAGATCGAAAAAGAAGCCAGTGGTACGATCCGAAAAACCATCATCGACTTTAAAGGCGACATGCACCCGCAGATCGTCATTGAAAATGCGGATGGTAGCGTCGCTGACGTTTACTACCTGCCTGAAAAAGCCAACATTGTCGTCAATGAAGGCGACATGATTGGGGCTGGCTCGACGGTTGCGGAAACTCCCCGTGAAGCGTCTGGTATTTCAGATATCACCGGTGGTCTACCGCGAGTTACCGAGATTTTTGAAGCACGAAAGCCAAAGGATCCAGCCGTATTAGCTGAGATTGATGGCGTCGTCGAAATTCTGTCTGAGAAGAAGCGTGGAAAGCGATCCATTATCGTCAAAAGCGAGAGTGGCATCGAAGCCGAGCACCTTGTTCCTCCTGGAAAGCGATTCCGCGTGCACACCGGGGACGTGGTCACTGCTGGACAGCAGTTAGTCGATGGGCCTCTGGTTCCACACGACATTCTGCGAGTTTCCGGTGAAGAAGCGGTTCAGCAGTACTTGGGACATGAAATCCAACAGGTCTATCGAAGCCAGCGAGTAGAAATTAACGACAAGCACGTTGAGATCATTATCGCTCGAATGCTTCGAAAAGTGAAAATTGAATCAGCTGGTGACACAAACATGTTGCCGGGTTTGATTTGCGATCGTTTTGATTTCCAGACGGTCAATGAACAGGTCTCGAAGTGTGTCAAAGTGACCGACAAGGGTGACAGTGACTTTTCCAAGAGCCAAGTCATTCCTAAGGTTGTTTTCGAAGAGACCAATATCAAAATTGAGACACTTGGTGGTAAGCCCGCCAAGTGTACAAAGCCGAAGCAGGCGACTTACAGCACCCAATTGTTGGGAATTACCAAAGCTGCGGTCCAGAGTTCAAGCTTTATCTCGGCAGCGAGTTTCCAAGAGACGACCAAAGTACTGACCGAGGCAGCCTTGTCCGGAAAAGTTGACAACCTGGTTGGCTTGAAGGAAAACGTCATTTTAGGTCACCTGATTCCTGCTGGTACTGGGTTCAAGACGTTCCAAGACTCTGAGGTTCAATACAACCTCGAGGCAATGCGAGAAGCGGCAACTGCACCTTCGACAACGCTCGAAGAAAGCTTTCCGTTGCTTGAATCAACCCCGGGAACAGGAGCTGATGTCGGCGTTGCGGGTGGCGATGGATTTTCCAATGCGATGGCCGGACAGGACGTGATTCCAATGGAGAGTGGTGCTTCTCAGGAAACAGGTTTAGCGGCATTACTCGGTGGCACGACAACCGAAGATGCAACCGGCGGCGGAACTGGCGTGGATGACATGACAAAAATCGAAGGCATTGGGCCTGCGATTGCTGGCCATCTTAACGCGGCCGGGATTAATACATTCAGCCAACTTGCTTCGACGACCCCGGAGCGTATCCAGGAAATCCTCGATGCGGTTGGTGGTTATGGAGCACATGATCCTTCGACTTGGCCCGACCAAGCTCAACTCGCCTCTGCTGGTGAATGGGTACACTTGAAAGAGTGGCAGGACCAATTGGATGGTGGTCGCGAAGTTGGGGCGGAGGCGGTCAGTCCAGCACCGGTCGATGTTGCACCTGCACCCATTGAAGTAAGTCCAGCACCGGTCGAAGTTGCACCCGCACCCGCACCTATCGAATCCGCTCCAGCTGAAGATCTAACCCTGATCGAAGGCATTGGCCCTGCGATCGCGGGACACTTGAATGCGGCTGGTATTTCAAACTACGCACAACTTGCCTCGACATCACCGGACCAGATTCGAGTGATTCTTGACAATGTGGGTGGCTATGGAGCACACGACCCTTCAACTTGGCCAGATCAGTCACAATTAGCCGCAGCCGGCGAATGGGACAAACTCAAAGAATGGCAACTGCAACTCGATGGTGGCAAACCATCCGATATTGCTCCAGCACCTGTTGAAATTGAGGATTTAAGCAAAATTGAGGGCATCGGTCCGAAAATTGCTGAACACCTGAATGCCAACGGGATTACGACGTTTGCTCAACTAGCCCAAGTTAGTTCCGAGCAGACCAAGTCCATTTTGGAGGTGGGCGGGTATTCTGCTCACGACCCAGCTACTTGGGCGGATCAAGCTCGCCTTGCTGCCGCTGGCGAATGGGACAAATTGAGCCAATGGCAGGATGAGCTTAACGGTGGAAAAATCGTTGCTTCTAACGATGATTTGACCCTGATTGAGGGAATTGGGCCAAAAGTTCAGGAAGTTCTCAATGCCGCTGGAATTACCAGTTTAGGGCAGTTATCCGCGGTAACGCCGGACCAAATTAAAGAGATTTTGGCGGCTTCTGGAGGATTGCTCGCAAATATGAACCCAGCGACCTGGCCCGATCAGGCTCAACTGGCTGCTGCAGGTGAGTGGGATAAGCTCAAAGAGTGGCAGGATCAGTTGGATGGAGGAGTTTAGGCGGAATCGGGTCAATTGACCTGAAAACACCAAATCAACCTCGATATCGAAATTCGATTTAGAGGTTGACATTTTGACGTAATTTATTAGTTTTACGGGCTTCCACTGGTGTCAACTGGTGGGTTCGAAAGATACAGATTGTCTGGAATAGAGACGAATGCCAACGATTAATCAGCTTCTACGCAAGCGACGAAAAAAGAAACGCAAATTTACCAAGGCTCCCGTCTTGGAGAGATGTCCTCAAAAGCAGGGCGTTTGTTTGCAAGTTCGAACCATGACACCGAAAAAGCCGAACTCGGCACTTCGGAAAATTACCCGTGTTCGGCTTTCCAACGGTAAGGAAGTCACGGTTTACATTCCGGGCGAAGGTCACAACCTACAGGAACACTCGATTGTTCTCGTGCGTGGTGGTCGTGTTCGCGATCTTCCTGGTGTTCGTTACCAAGTGGTTCGAGGTGCCCAGGACGCATTGGGTGTAGAAAACCGAAAACAGTCAAGAAGTCGTTACGGTGCCAAGAAGTAATCGCGCGCCAAGTTGCCGATGAGTTCTTTGACATTCAAGAATCAAAATATTCAAAAGATAGAGTCGAGTAAGACAAGCCATGGGAAGAATTACAGCTAGCCGAAGCCAACTAAAGCCGGATCCGAAATTCGATTCGATCCTCGCCAGCAAGTTTATTAATTGCTTGATGTGGGACGGAAAAAAGACGACTTCGCAAGCCGTGTTTTATAACGCTCTTGATGAGATCAAGAAGCGTCTCCCCGACGTGGAACCCATTGATGTTTTCACACAGGCTGTCGAAAACGTAAAGCCGCACATCGAAGTTCGCTCCAAGCGAGTCGGTGGTGCGTCTTACCAGGTGCCGATGCAAGTCAGTCGATCTCGTCAGCAATCGTTGGCGATTCGGTGGATTCTTAATGCTGTACGCGACAAAAAGGGCCGTCCGACCCATCTTCGGTTGGCGGATGAATTGGCTGCCGCTTACAACCGTGAAGGTGCTGCGATGACCAAACGTGAGAACACTCACCGGATGGCCGAAGCGAACAAAGCTTTTGCTCACTTTGCCTGGTAACACAATACATTCAAAGCCGCTTTGTTTTGAGCAAAGCGGTTTTTTTATGCGCTAAACCTTTTTTGAAAAACAACAGCCTCTCGAAAGTCGTCCGGCTCTAAACGACAACTTAAACCCGACAAAGCCATGGCCCGTAAACTTCAAAACTTGAGAAACATCGGAATCATCGCGCACATTGATGCGGGGAAAACAACGGTGACGGAGCGGATGCTCTTTCTCAGTGGTGCCAAGAATCGCGTGGGTAAGGTTGATAGCGGGACAACGACAACTGACGATGATCAGGAAGAGCAGGAGCGTGGGATCACGATCTACTCTGCGTGTGTGACTTTTGATTGGAAAGACATTCACGTCAACTTGCTAGATACACCCGGCCATGTTGATTTTACGGCCGAGGTCGAGCGCAGTTTGCGTGTTCTTGACGGCGCAGTCGTTGTCTTCAGCGCTCGTGAGGGAGTCGAAGCTCAGAGTGAGACCGTCTGGCGGCAGGCGGACCGATACAACGTGCCGCGGGTGGCTTTTATCAACAAGCTGGACCGCGAAGGGGCTGGCTTTGAGCGTGTTTTTAATGAAATCAAGAATCGTTTGGGGGCCAACCCGGTCGCCATTCAGATGCCCGTCGGATTGGGGCCAAATCATGTCGATGATCCGTTTCGAGCGATCGTTGACTTGATCAAAATGCGATACGTCACGTATGAAGACGAAGGCAAAAAGCAGATAGAGTCGCCGATTCCTGAGGATGTGCTCGACGAAGCCGAGTTCGCACGAGAAAACCTGTTGGAAACGCTTTACGAGTACAGCGACGAACTGGCTGAAGCGGCAATGGAAGGGAAAGAGATTTCCAACAGCATGATTCGTGCAGCGATTCGCAAGGCAACCATTGAACGAAAAATTCAGCCTGTCGTTTGTGGTTCAGCGTTGCACGGAATAGGTGTGCAGGGAGTTTTGGATTCGGTCAAGCACTATCTTCCGAGTCCGCTCGAGCGTCCACCCGTTGTGGGAACCAATCCACGCAAACCTGATTTGGAAGAATCGCGTAAGCCAGATCCCAAGGATCCTTTCTGCGGTCTCGTCTTCAAGATTCTTCCTGCGAAAACCGGCGATCTGTATTGGATTCGAATCTACTCGGGCTCCCTCAAGGGTAACTCCCGGGTTTATTGTCCATCCAAAGACAAGAAAGAAAATGCAGCACAACTCTGGCAGCTTCATGCGACCAAAAAGGAACGCGATGGTCAAATTGATGAAGTCTCCTGTGGCGAAATCGTAGGTGTCATTGGTCCTCGATTTGCTGTGACCGGTGATACTCTATGTGATCAGAAGGCACCGATTCTCCTCGAAGCGATCGATTTCCCAGAGACCGTTATCGAAATGGCGATTGAACCGGAGTCGACTGCCGATCGAAATAAGCTGGGCGATGTGCTGGAGTTGTTGAAAAAACAGGATCCGACTTTTAAAGCGGATGAGAACGAAGACACCGGCCAGACGTTAATTGCTGGAATGGGTGAGCTCCATCTGGAAGTCATCAAAAACAAGCTGCTTCGCGATTTTAATTTGAATGTAAAAGTTCATAAACCACGCGTGTCATATCGTGAAACGGTCGACCGGAAGGTTGAAGTCTGGGGAGAATGTCATCGGTTGGTGAATGGTCAGCAACTGTTTGCGCGGCTGAAGTTGCGAATGGAACCGGATGTAAAAGTTGAATCCGGGGTAGCGATTCGAAGCCAGTTACCCGTGGATTCGATGCCAATGGATATGGTCCAATCGGTAAAAGATGAAATCAAAGCGCGAGGTGAGGGGGGCGGGTGCATTGGCAGCTTCCCACTTGCCAAGATTCGAGTGACTCTCGTCGATGCCGAAGCGAATGAAGAATCAACTCCGATGGCATTTTCGATTGCCGCTGGTGAAGCGTTTGAAGACGCGTTGCGAAAATCGGGGCCCACTCTTTTGGAACCGATCATGAAGCTAACGGTCACGACCCCCGAGGAATACTACGGAGACTTTGTCGGCGACCTTGCTCAGCGCAGAGCGCAGATTGTCAGTACTGACACGCATTTGGAAACGACGACGATCGTTGCGGACGCTCCTTTGGCCGAGTTGTTCGGGTACTCCAGCGCGATGCGTTCCCTTTCGCAGGGAAGGGCGGGAAGCTCAATGGAGCCCCTGGAGTACGCTCCAGCTCCTCCGGATGTTGCGGATGGATTTGCGATGTAAGTTTGGCGTCATTGGGGGGCACGCAAAAGGTAGCATGAATTCTTTACCAAAGTGTTTTCCTTGATCAACCCCGGTCGGTGCTTGCACGGCGGATCCAGAAGAAGTCGCGCGTTTGAGTTCAATCTCTTGAGAAAACGCTAATCCCCCAACGGCTCTGTAGTAACTCAAGCCGTGTTTCGTGCGGCAAATTCGATTCTGAATCGGTGTTGAGCATCTTGTTAGAATTAGGATACGGTTATTGTTTCTTTGTTTGATTCGGCATTCGTTGTAAACGAATTCTCGAGTATTCTGTGCTGCTCCGCCTAGGCAAGGCCGCCAATGTCAAAAGCTAACCGGAAAATACATCTCGAAGGGAGCCCTCTGTCAGCGGGCTGGATTTGCGGACTTTTTTGTCTTCCTCTGTTGTTGGCAGCCTCGATCTTGTTTGTGTCTCCGAACTTCCAATCGGTTGATGGCGGGGTTCGGGCCTCACCAATGGGGGGCGATTTCTTGCAGGAGTGGGTCGGTGCTTATGTCGCCAGATCAGCCGACCGTGACAAGCTTTATGATTTGAACCATATAAAAGCTGTGCAGCATGATCAGCGCGTGGTTGGTTTCAGTTGGCCCGAAAAAGATTATTTTCCGATGGTCTATCCCCCGTTCTACTATCAGTTGCTTCGCCCAATGACGGTGATGGACTATTGCTTTGCAATGAAAGTTTGGCTTTTCCTGTCAGGGTTATCTGTTTCATTTTCGTTCTGGTTGCTGTTTAGGTTTTACCGGCCCTCGAGAAAATGGCTGGGCGTAGGAGGCGTCGCAGCAATGCTGTTTGTGCCTTTGATCATTTGTTTGATCATGGGACAGAAATCGACTTTTCTGCTGCTGATTTTGACGGGAACGTTTGTCTTGTTTTATAACGAGAGGCCATTTTGGTCCGGTTTGGTTTTCGGTTTGATTGCATTCAAACCGCATTTGGGCGTTGTGATCGGGATTGCGATGTTGCTCAAAGGTCGTTGGAGGTTTGCGGCGGGTGCACTGACGACGGTAGTGGCGATGGTCGGTGTTTCCTTTTTTGTCAGCCCGCAGCTCTGGTATGACTACCTCAAGATTGTTGGGGGCATGGGCGACTATGTTGAAACTGGAGGCTACCTGCTTGCCGATTCACACGGTATGTGGGGGGCCGTCCAATTAACGTTTTCTCAATTTAATATGCCTGATTGGTTCATCAAGCTAATTGCGTTGATGGCAAGTTTGGTTGTTACGATCTTGTTGTGGCGAGTGATCCGGGGGCCGTCAAATCCAATCGGAGAAGAATCTTTTGCGGCGATGGTGCTTGCCACCGTCATGCTCAGTCCGCATTTCTATACTTACGATTTGACGATCCTGCTACTGCCAATGCTGCTAATGGCGACGTCGATGAGCAGACGCAAGCCAGTTCCCAAAGAGGGGCTGTTGCTTGGAGGGGTGTGCGTCGGGATATTTGTTTTTGCCGGGAGTTTCAAGACTTTTGCGACTAGCACGAGTCTTCAATTCAGTCTTCCGCTGATGATCGCCGCTTTGGTTTTGCTTGGGCAATGCTCACTTCCAAACCGTCTGCCTCACATTGAGAATTGATCTTTGGTTGACGGGAATCGCTATTCCATCGATAGCATTTTCAGGTTGGGTGCGATTTGTTCGATCGTTCGAGTCATAAACTTTTTGACTTGAGCAGTGGTCTTGAATTTCATCACCGACGTCAGGATTTGTTCAGCTTCTTCAACGGAAATCTGACTAGCGAGTTGCTTGATGGACGGCACAAAGGCCGGGCTCATGCTGAACCGTCGCAGTCCCATTCCAAGTAATAAGACAAATGCCCGCGGTTTGCCTGCCATCTCACCACAAACCGTAATCGGAACATTTGCAGTATTGCAGGTTTCAATGACGTTCTTTAGCACAATTAATACGGGGGGAGCAAGCGGTTGGCAAAGGTGCGCTACCTTTGGATTGTCGCGGTCGGCCGCCATCAGGTATTGCACCAAGTCATTGGAGCCAATCGAGACAAAGTCAACCAGATCGATCATGTTGCTGATTGAAACGGCCGCGGCGGGAACTTCCAGCATCATGCCAATTGGCACTTCTTTGGTTTGGATGCCTTGGGCATTGAGTGTTTTGTAGGCTCGGCGGACCATGCTACGAAGTTTGCGGATCTCTTCAACGGTGGTCACCATTGGAAACATCAGCCGAACCGTTCCCTTTTTGAACTCGCTCGCTGCTCGGACGATGGCTCTGATTTGTGTGTTGAAGAATTCGGGATGTTCGAACGATAGCCGGATGCTCCGCCAGCCCATAAACGGATTGGCTTCGGTGTGATCATGCCCTAGATAGGCAACCGTTTTGTCACCACCAATATCCAGGGTCCGAATGGTAACGTTGTGGTTGGGGCTGGCCGCGACGATCTTGACGTAAGTTTTGTATTGCTCGTTTTCGTCGGGTACATCCGAGTGGGTAAGGTAAAGGTATTCGGTACGGTAAAGGCCGACCCCCGAAGCTCCCATAGCGACTGCGGCGACGGCATCATTGGTTCCGTTGATATTAGCCTGCAGCCTGAGTTCAACATGATCGGTTGTCAGTGCCTGTAGATCACGATTGGTGGCGAGCTGATCCTTCAGATCGAAGAATTCGCGTTCCAGTTTCCGATACGCCTTGATTGTCTCGGAGTTTGGATTGATCTCGACATGGCCATTTCGGCCATCAACAATAATTGTGTCACCCGTTTTGACTTTGCGGACAATTCCGTTGAGTCCTGAAACCGCTGGGATACCCCTCGATCGTGCAACGATCGCAGCGTGGCTGGTTTGAGATCCTTTTTGGGTAACGATTCCCTTGACATCAATTTCCCCTAAGGCGACGGCTTGTGATGGCAAGAGCTCGTCCGCCACGACGATCATTGGGCCTTCGATGGCGTTCGCATTTGGGTCAAGAACTTTAGACAGGTGACTACTGATTCGAATGATCACATCACGGACGTCGTTGAGTCTTTCCTGGAGGTATTCATCTCTGGTTTTGGCGAAGATGGTTGTGTATTCACCGAGCAGCCGATGGAGCGCGGCAGCGGAGGTCATCCGTTCGTCGACAATCCAGTTTCGGACTTTGTTGGTGAAGGCCGCATCGCGGAGGATTGACTGATGAACGGCAAAGATAGCGGCCTCGTCATGGCCAACCTGAGCTTCAACTTTTCGCTCCAGAGCGCGAAGACCCGCACCGGCTTTGTCTCGAGCGGTTTCGTAGTTTGCCAATTCGGCGGTAATCTCGGAGTCTTCAAGTCGCTTTGTGTCGGGATTTACGAAAATTTCGTGAATCACGTACGCGGTGCCGATGGCGACTCCCGGTGACACTGCTATTCCTCGTCGCATGTGGCTACTTTACCAGAAGCGATTGTCTTTCGATACGTCCACTGGGGCGGGTAGGGGATCAAATGTTCTGCGAGTTTGAGAGCTGCGAATGCATTGGAATGCGAATAAGGGAGGTAAGGAGGAGGCCTGAATTTACCTTGAGGTGGTAGTTAGTCCGTATTTTTCCGGCTCAAATGGGGGTCTTGCGCCCTCATTTGTTGTTGAGGAAAAACCGGAGGTTTGCTACATTTGACAGCTTCACAGGGGATCCTTGGTGGGTGCCTGAATCAGATTTTTCGTTTGGCTTATCGTATGCGTTTTTCCCAGCTTGACAGAATTAACACGTTGGAAAAGGGCCAATCGATCTCGGCAGTCAAGTGTCTGTCTCTTTCCGAGGAATATTTGGCAGATCACTTTCCAAGGTTTCCGGTTATGCCGGGAGTTTTGATGTTAGAGTCTATGTTTCAGGCAAGTATGTGGTTGGTTCGAGCAACTAACAACTTTCGACATTCATCTGTTGTGCTCAAGGAAACCAAGAGCTTGAAATTTCAAGGTTTCGTTCAACCGGGGGATTCACTGGAAATTTTTGCTGAGATCAAGTCAATCAAAGAGTCGTTGACGAGTCTGAAAGTGATTGGAACGGTAAATGGAAATCCAGCGACCAGCGGTCGATTGGTTGTTGATGCTTTCAATCTTGCTGAACGAGAGGGACTTGATCCGGCGATCGACAAATACATGAATCACAAATTTCGGGAAAACTTCCGACGGCTTTGCAATCAACTTGGTTCGGAGAGTTTTGCCGGTCTCGAGCAAGAGTCCTTGGTCTGATTGGGCACAAGAAAAGTGTTGTGCGAATATTGAGAATTGAAGACGACTTCAGGTCGTCACATTTATAATGACGAATTACGAACAGAGTTTCACATAAAGAGAGTTCGGATGGCGGTAAACGCAGAAGTATTTAGTAAGGTCCAGGAAGCATTGGTTGATGCGTTAGGTGTCGACGATGACGAAGTGACAGAGGAAGCAACCATGGTCGGTGACTTGGGTGCTGAGTCCATTGATTTTTTGGATATCGTATTCAAACTCGAAAAGGCATTTGGGATTACGATTCCTCGCGACGAGTTGTTCCCCGATGATATCTTGACCAACGCGGAGTATATCAGCGATGGAAAAGTGACTGCCGATGGTTTAGCGAAGCTTAAAGAGCGAATGCCGTTCGCGGACCTGACCAAGTTTGAAGCAAACCCTCTGGTACAGGATTTCGGAAACCTGTTGACGGTCAAGGATTTGTGCAACTACGTGATAACCAAAACGAGCTAGTGCTCGTCTGAATTTATTCTCATCAAGGTCCATGAATGCTTGCGTTCGATGGGCCTTAATTTGTTTCACGCTCTACATAACGAGTCGACTATGCGTTGGTTTTGGATTGACCGGTTCACTGAGTTTGTCAGTGGCCAATCTGCTTCTGCAGTCAAAAGCGTAAGCTTAAGTGAGGAGCCGGTGGATGAGTATGCTCCTGGGCGCAATTATTGTCCAACCTCAATTATTATTGAGGGGCTCGCCCAAACCGGTGGCTTGCTGATTGGGCAAATGAGCGATTTCAAAGACCGCGTTGTATTAGCCAAAGTCAACCGAAGTAAGTTTCATTTTCAGGCCTATCCAGGCGACACTTTGACCTATCGTGTGCAATTGAAACATCAGGATGGAATTGGAGCAATGGTTTCTGGAACGTCACATGTTGGCGATCGACTTCAGGGCGAAATCGTTCTGATGTTTGCGAGCCTGGATGACGAGCGTTTTGAGAAGGTTGAACTTTTTGAGCCGGCGCAATTTTGTCGGATGATTCGCATGTTGCGACTTTTTGAGGTGGGGGTTAACCCGGATGGTTCACCGATTAAGGTGCCCGAAAAAATGGTCGCTGCTGAAAAAGCATTGTTGGCCTCCGCCGAATGCTAGGTTGAAATTCAATTGAGTTGACTGGGCTTTAGCCTGGCAAAATCCTGAGCCGCTCGTAAAAGTCGCTTTTCCCACACCATATAAGTCCTGCGGAATTCGGAGTCCACCATGATCGCTTCCAGCAACCGTCGTCGCGTTGTCGTAACCGGTGTCGGCGTTATCAACCCTCTTGGGAACGACATTGAAACGGTGTGGTCTGCGATCAAGGAGGGTAAGTCGGGAGTGGGTTACACCACCATTTTCGACGCGAGTAAATTTCCAACTCGGATTTCTGCTGAGATCAAAGACTGGGACATCGCAAACCATGTTGAAGACCCTGAACTTTGGAAGTTTCGCGGGCGCCACTCAAGATTCGCTGCGGGAGCCGCCATGCAGGCGTTTGAGGCATCCGGAGTCGAAGATTTTATAAAAGACCGACGTCGGTTTGGCGTTTACATGGGAAGCGGTGAGGGCAATCAAGATTTTATGTCGTTCGCCTCGATGATGGCTAAATCGTTGGATGGTGAAGGCAACTTGGATTTAGTCAAATTTACGCGTGCGGGTTTGGATACTTTGAATCCT
>JAQWLH010000199.1 GCA_029247405.1 Mariniblastus sp. | reverse complement strand
GGTCGACCATCGTGAAAACAGCGTTTTTCTGATTCACAACGAACTCAAAAGGAACGAACAAAACGACACGATTCTCCACCCGGCTGTCGGCGATATCTTGGACGAACGACGCATGCGGGCACTTTTCCAACAGTTTCAGCCAGAATATGTGTACCACGCAGCGGCCCACAAACATGTTGGATTAATGGAAATCAGCTCCGGTGAAGCGATCAAGAACAACGTGCTCGGCACTCGACGCGTGGCCGAAATAGCCGATGAATTCAACGTCGAGAAATTCGTACTGGTTTCGACTGACAAAGCGGTTAACCCAACCAGCATCATGGGTTGCACCAAGCACATCGCCGAACGTTTTGTGCTTTCCTTGGCTCATAACTCCCAAACTTCTTTTGTTGTAGTAAGATTCGGAAACGTTCTCGGCTCCAACGGCAGCGTGGTCCCTCTCTTTAAGGAACAAATCGCTCGCGGCGGACCCGTCACGCTGACTGACCCCAGAATGACGCGGTTCTTTATGACGATTCCTGAAGCCTCACAACTCGTTTTGCAGGCGGGATCCATGGGGCAAGGTGGAGAGATCTTCGTTTTAGATATGGGCGAGCAAGTCCTAATCATTGAATTAGCCAAAACACTGATACGCTTGTCGGGGCTACCTGAAAATTCCATCGAGATACAAACCGTCGGGATTCGACCCGGTGAGAAACTTTATGAAGAACTTCACATCGATCCTGATCAATTGCTTGAGACAGATCACAAAAAGATCAACGCAGCCTGGCAATCCAGTGAAACACTCCACGAGATCACCGCACACACAGACGGACTCATCGAGCTGGCTTACTCACCCAACGAATTAATTCGCGAGCGGATGAAAACACTCATACCGGAATATCAAGATGACGCTAGAACTGCAGGTAACCAGCAAGAAACGCAAGCTCAAGGATCGACAAAGGCCGGCTAATCTGAACTACAGTAATACCGTTTAGCAAAACACCTTGGTCCCAAGAGAAAGTTTGTGAATTCCGCCCGGAATATCGAATTGGGCCACAAATAGTAGAGTACGGTTGATCCGGTACAAACGAAGCCAAATCAGAATCTATTTTTGGCAACCACTAAAGTTTGACGAATCCCCCCATCAAAAAGGGGACTGCCGTCGGCAACCAAAATTGATTTTGAGAATAAAATTCTCCTGGGGATCTAGACAACTCTTTTCCCAAGCCCCCCTACTAAGCAACAACCCTTTGACAGCGAAACCGACAAGGTCACCCATTACCGGTCACCCAAAGGGACGAAGTCCGTTTTAATTTAAGTCCTGCTCACTAGTATTAGTGAAACATTTCAACGTAAATCATTTGGTTAACTCTCCAGACTCACACCGTGATCGTCTAAAGAAGCCCTAACATGCAACCTTCCAAAAAAACAGTATTTGTCACAGGCGCCGCCGGGTTCATTGGCTGCAACCTCGTCCATAATTTACTTGCCAGCGATGCCTATCGTGTCATTGGAATCGACAAGCTTAACTATGCGGGCAACCTGAACTCTCTTGCCGAGGTGATGGAAAATCCAAATTTCAGCTTTGAACAAACAGACATTTGCGATGCGAAAGCAATCACTGATA
>JAQWLH010000197.1 GCA_029247405.1 Mariniblastus sp. | reverse complement strand
CCGCCTATTTCGGTGGTGGCCAAGTCATCTTGCAGTTAATGGGAATTTTGGGTGGTATTCGAGAGATTGTCTTTTTTATTGTTTACTGGTTTTACGGTGCATACTGGGAAGCTTGTTTCAATGGTCAGACGATTGGAAAACGGATGACCAAAATGAGGGTGATTACTACCGAAGGTCACGCAATCGATGGCGTTCAGGCAACACTGCGAAACTTTTTTCGACTGCTAGATGTCATGCCACTTCTTCCCGTTTCGGCGATATTTGCGATTGAGCCAACTGATTCTCAGTTAGATCAGTTGCTGAATGCTCCCCTCTTCCCGACGTGCTTGTTTGGTTTGGTGGTGATGACCCTGAGTCCAAAATTTCAAAGGCTAGGTGATTTGGTTGCGGGCACGGTCGTTGTGAGTGAGGAGTTGAATCGTCGACCTAATTTAGCGACGTTTGACGATGCGAGGGTTCCCGAATTAGCGGAGTTGATACCAACAAGTTTTGTGGTGCCTGCAAGCATGGCTCGTTCGATTGCGGACTATGTCGATCAGCGAAAATATTTACCTTTTCAGCGGGCATCTGAGATTGCCAGCCACTTAGCGGTTCCATTGATTAAAAAATTTAACGTACCGCACGATACAGATTGCGACCTGTTCCTTTGCGCGCTCTATTACAAGACTTATGCTGCATCCAAACTGCAGGAAGGTCCCGTCTCTCCCTTGGTGGGGCAGACCTCGGCTCATCTTGATCAACAGGAAACTGCCCAAGCTTCGTCTAGCCTGACCGATTCTGGTAGTCAAATGGATCCGCCTGAGTTGCGGATAAAGACATAATGAAAGTTGCCGAATTAATTGAAAAACGCCAACCACTCTGGGGAGAGCTGGAAGCGCTCTGCGCGAACATGGGCCGTAAGCCGTCGCTCAAGACGGCAGCAAGATTTTCGACTCTTTACCGTGCTGCTTGCGCCGATTTGATGTTGGCTGAGTCATATCAACTACCCCCCAACACAGTGGATTACCTCCACCGTTTAGTGGCTAAAGCGCATAACCAGCTTTATCGAAGCCAAGCGTTTCGTTGGCAGGATTGGGCGGAGAAGATTTTTGTTGACACGCCTCGGCTAATTTTCAATGATCCGTGCGTTCACATTGCGGCAGTCGTGTTTTGGGGGCTATTTTTGTTGGCCGCTTTTTTGGCTTATGAGAATAGAGCTTGGCCCGGATTTGCCGAGAATGTGTTGGGTGAAGAAAGTCTGGAAAACTTTAAGGATATGTATGCTGGTTTCGATGGGCGCAGTGGCGTTGGGGGAAGCATCAGCGCCACTGGATTCTACGTCAGTCATAACGCGGGAATCGGGTTGCAGTGTTTTGTGACCATGCTGCTTGTGATTCCGGGTTTAGTGACACTTTCGTACAACGCAGTCAATCTGGGGGCTGTGTTTGGTTTTATGTTCCGGCCAGAGCTCGGTGAATCGAGCGTTAATTTTCAGAACTTTGTAACGGCTCACGGTCCATTCGAATTAACAGCAATAATCTTGTCAGCGGGGGCAGGGTTAAAGATTGGGTTGGGATGGTTGATGACGGGGGGGCTTAGTCGATCTGATTCGCTTTTGAAAACAGCCAGAGAGGCTTTGCCCATCGCGATGTGCGCCGTAGTGCTGTTTATCCTTGCTGCGTTAATTGAAGGTTTTATCTCACCTACATCCACTGGGTTTATGCCCTGGTGGGTCAAGGGGGTCGTGGCCGTTGGGTCTAGTTGCGGTCTGATGATCTACTTCGTTGTTTTAGGTTACCCTCAAGCTGACGTGCGAGGGGATGCCTGATGAAGTTTGATAAGACATTTATTGCGATTCGCGAGCGAAGTATTCTGGAGACTCTGGATTTATCCCTGCATGTACTGGTTGATCATTTTCGGCCGCTGTTCTGGTTGCTGGTGATTGGCTGTGGTCCTTGGGTTGTTCTAGATTACTTGTTACTTGATTGGATCAATCGATCTGAAGCAGTCTCTCCGGCTCTGTATTACTGGATGATGATGTTGCTGGTCGTTTCTCAGGCGCAGGTTGGCACCACGTTCATGACTCGGTATTTAGGCCAAGCAATGTTTCAGGGCCGACCGAGGATCCTTTCGACCGTGAAGGGGGTTTTTAAAACATCGAATTATTTTATCTGGTCGCATGGTTGCTTGCGTTGCGTTGTCCCAGTGTTACTTTGTTGCTGGCTATTGACTCCGGAAGATATTGAAGTCACTTGGTCGGTTGCTCTGATTCTGGTTCCCGGTTTGGTTATATTTTCATTATTCGTTAGAGCGTATCGGCCCTTTGTATCGGAGATTTTATTGCTTGAACGAACACCGATTTCTAAGCTCAATGAAAATCAGATTTACTTTTCAAAGAGATCGAGGTCCCTTCATTGTTCAACTAGTTCGGATTTGACGAGCCGATTTATCACGGTTGCCGGGTTTGCTTTTCCCTTAACGTTTTCTTGTTTTGCATTTTTTACTTTGATTGATTCGGCCCTGAATTTACGGGCTAACATGGAGTTCACGTTTTACCCGTTTTATTGGATTGGAGCCCTGTGGATCGTCGCAGGCTTTAACTGCATTGTAAGATTTCTTTCTTACATTGATCTTCGTATCAGGCAAGAAGGTTGGGCCGTCGAACTCAGAATGCGGGCGGAGGGGAGTCTGTTAACTCAGGCGCTGGAATAGACTCCACGTCATTGCCAGCCTGATCAAGTCACCATTAGTCGATTCGCGAAGTTTAAAATTGATCATTGAAGTTTTCAAATCAAAACACAACCAATGGTTCGGGGGGAGGGCCGCCATTCCGCGGTTAAATTCCTGTGCCCTTAAAATTCCCCTGTGGTTTTTGTTGGGTTGGCTGCCGATGCTGTTGGTCATTGACTCTGCTTCCGCCCAGTCGAGCGTCGACGATGCCCGCCAATCGCTTTCCAAAAAATCGTTGCCTTGGTACGACTCAGATGCAGATAGCATTCGTCCAATGGAAATGGGGCAGCGCCCCGACGCACGGTCAGCCAATCGTGATGCGATACCGGTCAGGTCGGCGGCTAGTCCAGCGAACCAAAAAGGCAGTCGATGGAATTCGAGCGGACAGGATTATGGCAGTTTGATGCTGAGTTTTCTCAATGCATTGACTTGGATAGCAATTGTCGCGGTGGTGCTGATCTTCGTTGCAGTGCTCATTTGGGCCATCTTAAGGATGGGTTCTGCTACGCAATCCGAAGATGACTCCGCTGCGCTTAAACGTTCGATGGAAGAGAGTATCAAACAGCTTCCGTTTGAACTGGGTTCCTCAACGGGCGACTTTCGCGGACTGGCCGAAACCGCCTACAGCCAAGGGGACTTTGCCAAAGCCATTACTTATTTGTTTAGCCATGTTTTAATATCGCTGGATCAAAAGGGACTTATCCGCCTCAAAAAAGGAAAAACGAACCGTCAGTATTTACGTGAACTTCATGGGTATCGCTCTTTGGCCGATTACTACCGGGATGTCATGGTTCCCTTCGAGTCGGTGTTTTTCGGCGATCATGATTTAAAGCAAAGTGAATTTGAAACTTGTTGGAGCCAGTTGGATAGTTTTCAAATGGGTGTGCAGCAAACAAGGCAGGTGACCCATGTTTAAATTGTTTACTCGTGGTGAACTGGCGGCCTGGATTTGGTTGCCCCTGGTTCTGATGGTTGGATGTCAAAATCAAACCAGTCAAATGAGTACTGAGTATGGAAAAATCAACGGCCTTGAGGGGGGCATCAGTCTGAACGGCACGGGTGTGTTTAGTGACATGTTTGTTGCTCGTGGTTTTAAACTCAAGCGAAGCCTTCGGATCTCACCCCGAATCAAAAACTATCAGACGTTGGTTTGGTTCCCCGACAGTCGTTCTTGCCCAAAATCAGATGCAGTTGACGCGATCAACAACTGGCTTGAGTCAGGGGAGAGCCGAACCCTCATTTATGTCGGTCGAGGGTATACAGCGCAGGGTGATTATTTAAGTGAAGTGATGCAAAATTCGCCCTCGGAGCAAAAGGAAGAAATTTTACGACTAATCAGCGAGACTGAACTTCCGGAAAACGATCTAGAATCAGCTTGGTGGAAAGATGATTTATCCACCTGCGATTGGTTTCGACGGGAAGATCAAGAGTTTGAAAAAACAAGGGATCTTTCGGGGACGCTAGTGCCACCGGGTCTCGATGTCGAAATTGAGCAATCGTCGATGCTTGTTCCTACCAATTCAACCTCGCGTCGGAGGAGATGGGTGTCCACGCCTCTGGTGACTGCCAATGGTCGAGATTTTGCATTCAAATTAAACCAAGCTCCTGAAAAAAATGATTCAGACTCGAAACTGGTCGTCATCACTAATGGATCGTTTCTGCTGAATTATTCGCTCGTCGATCGGGATGATCGAATCATTGCTGGAAAACTAATTGATTTATGCGATCCAACTGGCGACGTGATGTTTTTGGAAAGCGGTCCTAACGGAATCAGAGTTTCCAAAACTGACACAAACAATCACAACAATTGGGCCTGGATCGCGGAGCCGCCGCTTCGATATATCATTCCGCATTTCTTGATGTGGGGCATTTTGTTTTGCTTTGTTTATTTTCCGATCTTCGGCAGGCCAAGAAAAATGAAGATCAAGAGTGCCTCAACGTTTAGAAGCCATGTCAACGCGCTTGGAAGAATGATCGGACGAAGTGATCAACCCAATCGCGCTGTAAATAAGATTCTCCGATACCAGCAATTGGTTGGCGGCGATTCGAAACGAAAGAAAGATGATCAGAAATGAATACTGCCCAGCCAGATTTTGTGGAGTTTCCTTGCCCCGAATGTGCGGCTCGATTGAAAGTGGGTGCGATGCTGATCGGCAGTCAGGCAAAGTGCCCGAAATGCGAACGAGTCACAACGGTTCCGGCTCCATCGGCCCCGCTTGATTCAAAGCCGACCAGTACATCCGAACCCAAGCCTTCGCAGACCCCCTCTGATTCCGCTCCGATCGAGCCCCTGGTGGTAGCGAAGGGGCGACCTCAACCGCGTGGTTCGGCGGCAAATGTGTTGTCTTCGGCTCAAGGCAAAATTCACAAATCAATCGAGTCCGAGTTGGGGGCGGACACGCCTGCTCGAAAGTTGTATCAAAAGATAAATGCTGAAATTTCAAAGGTTTTTGTTGGCCAAGATGATCTAGTGCTGGGAACCTTGGTCGCGCTTTTTTCTGGCGGCCATGTCCTGATTGAAAGTGTACCGGGACTCGGCAAAACACTATTTGTCAGGACGCTCGGAAAAATTCTTGGCTGTGACTTTGGAAGAATTCAGTTTACGGCGGATTTGATGCCATCCGACATTACCGGGTCGCCTATTTTTAATATGAAGAATCAGGAGTTTGAGTTTCGGCCGGGGCCAGTTTTCACCCAACTCCTCTTAGCTGATGAAATCAATCGGTCCCCTGCCAAGACCCACGCAGCGTTACTGGAAATCATGCAGGAAAAAAGAGTCACGGTGGATGGAATTACGCACGAACTCGATTTTCCCTTTCTCGTGGTTGCAACTCAAAACCCAATTGAATCGGAAGGGACTTACAACCTTCCTGAAGCCCAGCTTGACCGCTTTATGTTTAAATTGATGGCGGACTATCCAAGCGAAGATCAAGAGGCACGCATCCTGACGATGCATGGTGGTCAGGAAGATCTGAGTCACCGGTTGAATGAAGAAATAGTTGCGGTTACGTCACCCGCTGAAATTAATGCGATGACCAAGCAAAATGCTTTGGTCCGTATCGATCCGTTACTTGTTAGCTATATCAACAAAATCGTGCGATTGACGCGACAATGGCCCCAGTTTTATATCGGGGCCTCACCGCGGGCGGGAATTGCGCTGATGCAGGGCGCTCGAACCTTGGCTGCGATTTGTGGGCGAGATTATGCGGTACCTGATGACGTCGCCCAAATTGTTTTGCCCGCACTGCGTCATCGCGTACAGTTAACCGCCGAGGCTGAAGTCGAAGGCCAGAGTGTGGATTTGTTGTTGTCCGATCTGATTCGCACGGTAGAAGTTCCTCGCCTCAAATAAGTTTTTGAGTCCCCGAGATCGAACCAACCACTAAGCTTAATGCCAATTGATTGCTGAGATTTGTGTTAGATACGATAAACAATTCGTTTGAATTTTTGATTAATCGACCTTTGGTCTTGATGCTCCTCCTCGCATTGCCACTGCTCATTCTTGCATTGCGTTGGGGGCTTTTTCCCAGTCGCCGTTTTTTGTGGTTGTCTGCAATCCCGGCGATTGGCTCGATTTTCATGATCGAAGATCCAATGCAGGGTGCTTTGATTAATGGATGGGAGTTCAAGCAATGGATGCTTGCGGCAGTTTTGTCGGTTGATGGTTTCCTGCTCATGGTGGCTCTGTTCGATATGTTGTTGGTGGTGGGGGCCAAAAAGTTTTCCTGTACCAGAAAGCTACTACGGGTCGCATCGCAGGGTAAAAAGCACAGGGTGGAGCTTGAGCTTATCAATCACTCTCGGCGAAATTGCTTTTTAGAAATTCAGGATGACTTGCCGCAGTCGTTTGTCGCGGAGCCTGATAAATTTGCGACAAGGGTCGCAGGGCACAGTAAAACTCAGTTTACCTATGATTTTATTTGCAATAAACGAGGGCAGTCGCGTTTGGAATGCGTGCACCTGTTGGTGCGGAGCCCTCTGCGACTTTGGCGTGCGTTTGACCAGGTCCCCGTCGAATCGACGGTGAGTGTTTATCCTGATATGAAGCAGATTACTGAATATGATTTGCTGGCTCGAACGAACCGACTAAGCCTTTTGGGAATGCGGCGTTCTCGAAAAATCGGACAAGATAATGAGTTCGAAAGATTGCGTGACTACACACAGGATGATAACTACAAAAATATTGACTGGCATGCTACTGCTCGGCGACACAAGCTGACGGTGCGTGACTTTCAAGCTAATCAAAGTCAGCGAATTGTATTCATGATTGATTGTGGTCGAATGATGACAAGCACCGCAGGTGGTATTTCATTATTGGATCATTCAATCAATGCAATGTTGATGCTCAGCTACGTTGCACTTCGTCAAGGTGATTCGGTTGGCATGATTAGTTTTAGCGACCGAGTCCATAATTACACTCCCGCCAAAAGCGGTGTGAAGCATATCAATCGATTGTTGCACGCGACTTACGATCAACATGCCAACTATGTTGAGTCACGATACGATGAAGCTTTTTTGTACTTGAAGACGCACTGCCTGAAGCGGTCGTTGGTGATTTTGGTCTCCAATTTGATTGATGAAATCAACTCGCATCAAATCCAGCAGTATCTTGGTTCGTTGACGGGTCGGCATTTGCCATTGGGAGTGTTGCTGCGAGATCGAGAGGTGTTTGATGCGGTTGATGAGTTTGAGGCGGCAGCAACGCCGAATAAGAAAACGATCTTTGAAGCGGCCGCTGCAACGGAAGTGCTGACTTGGCGACATCAGGTGCTTCAAGACTTGAAACACCAGGGCGTTCTGGCAATGGATCTCTTTCCAGAGCAATTGACTTCAGAGCTCGTCAATCAATATCTTGAAATCAAGGCTCGTCATTTGCTTTGAAGATTCACGCGGTGCATCGCCCGACTGTTGAAGCGATGGGTTTCTTAAAACAGGCCATGAATTTCACTTCGCGGAGTCAGGGCGATTGATAAAAAAGGGGCGATTGATGAAAGATTTAGCCGGGTGACCGGCAGCCCGATGTCGGGTTCTTTGAAGGAAGAGGAGATGGTCAAACCTTTTGTCATCCTAGATTAACGGCTCAGTCGATTCAGGCTGAAAGTCATGCTTGGACTCTGGGCTGTCTGCGACCATCCCCTAGCAGGATCGCTGAAAGCCTGCTGCAGGTCACTCCTGAGGCTCATTTCCCCCTGAACGCAACCATGTTGCAATGGAATTTCGCTCCTCTGCGCCGTTGGGAGGGGCTGTGGAGAGCTGCGAAATTACCTCTCGAAGACGGACCGTTTGCTTGGGCGATATGGGGATAGCCTGATCTGGGGGAGGTGTCTTCGGAATGAGCGTTTGACCTATTCTTTCGATCAGTTGATCGATTCCCACCCCCGTTTCAGCGGAGGTGAGTATGCCTTCGGGGCGTGATTGGGTTGAAATGTTGTGGCCTTTGGTACCGCTGTTTGAAATGATGTCACATTTGTTGTGAATCAGAATGTCGGGAGCGACCAAGGCGCAAGTTGCCTCATCTTCAGCACTCCAGGGTTCTGCCACGTCAAAGACGCAAATTTTTAAATCCGCCGATTCAATTTCGGCTTTTGCTTTTTGAATGCCAATCGCTTCGATTTCGTTGGCCGAGGTCCGCAATCCTGCCGTGTCCGTCAATTCCACCGGCCAGCCATCAAAAGCAGTTTGTTGCGAGACAACGTCGCGAGTGGTGCCGGGAGCATCGTGTACGATCGCTCTCTGATACCCAACCATGGCGTTGATCAAGCTGCTTTTGCCGACGTTGGGGCGGCCGCACAATACGACGGAGCGTGGTTGGGTCAAATGAATTCCATAATCCGACCAGCCGCAGATGCGCTCAAGTTTCGAAATTGCAGCTTGCGAATGACCGGATTCGACATCATCAAGAATAGTGTTAATGTTCTCGGGTAGCAGCTTGAGCTGGTTTAACAGGATTTTGGCAGTTCGATGGGTGGATGCCTTGGACAACGCCTCGAAGATCTCGGACTTCCAAAGCCCCTGTGAAATGGTTTTGAATTCAAGTGGAGTAAGTTCTTGGACGCGATCGGAATTTAGATGTTTAAGAATTGCTGTCGAAGCAGCTGTCCCACCATGACAATGAATCTCAAAATTATCGGTACAGCTCCGATAGACAATCAGGTCTTCGCCAGTTGGGGTCCAGATGCCATAGACAATTTTTCGTGGAGCAGTCTGTGAGTAGGGTGTGTCGCAGATGGGGGTGAAATTTGCTTCGATGACTGACTGTGCTTCTGGTCCGGTGACTGAGATCACGGCGACCGCCCCTCTCCCATTCGGGGTTAACAAAGTGCAAATCGTTTGGGGGTGGTTGGTAGGCACGGGAGTTCGATTCAAGCTTGTCAATGAAAGTCTGAGGCAAAACGGTTGATTTTCACGCAGAGCAGAGGTTGATTAGGTGGTTGCTGTCGCGTCGAGGATTGTCTTGAAGTTGTGTTTTTCAGGACAGGTTCAGGTGGCAGTAAATGGGTTTTTCAAATGCTAAGCTTGGTCTTCAACCTTTGGCAATCCGCTCTTGACCAATTGCCTTAGCGCCCAGCAGAACCAAATCCGGAACAAACCGCCAGTGGCTCGGCAGAAATTCCGAGATGTCTTTGATTCCACCTCCGGTAGCAAACACTGCTGGTTCGTCAGTTTGATTGGAGGAAATTGATTCAACGATTCCTCGAATGGCCGAAATTTGAGCCTGATAAACGCCCTGCAAAATTGCTTGAGAAGTTGACTTGCCAATCGTTCCAAAATTCAAATCGAGAAATCGACCATTTCGTTTTTCGTTTGAGAGGTCAGGGAGTGCAGAGGTATTCTCGGCGAGTTGGTGGAAATTAGATTCCGCACCGGGAAAAATATGCCCGCCTTGAAAGACATCGTTCTCGTCGATCAAGTCAATTGTTGTGGCCGTTCCGGCATCGACAACAATGATGGATCCCGATTGTTGATTTAGCATGACTGAAGTCCAGGCAGCGACCAAGCGGTCCCTCCCTAATCGCTCTCGCGATTCAACATTTGACTTCAGTTGAACGTCCGATTCACTGATTTCATGAAATACATCATCTGGGCGATTGCTCGTAACCCATTGCTGGAGTTGGGTTAGGTGCTCGAGATTGACCGAGGATACAGACCAAAAAGCAGGGGATTTCAGGTTTGCCAAGGCCTCGAGGGTGATGGGGGCCCCGCCTCCAAATTCCGTTTGATAACTCCACCGTTCGCAATCGCCAGGATCCACAAAAGCGATCTTGGTCGAGCTGTTTCCAATGTCAACGGTGATCAGTTGCATGCTTTATGCTGTTTCAAAACGGCGCAGATCTGGTTCATCAACTTGGGTAAGCCCTGTCCAGTAACGGCAGAAATCAAGTGGACTTCACCACCAGTTTCAGTGGACAAGCGTTTTTGAACTTCAGGTGCGTCTGGCAATTCTGCTTTGGTGACGACCACGATTTCTGGCCGCGTTTTGAGTTGTTCGTTGTATTCCTCGAGTTCGTGCCGAATCGATCTGTAGTTTTCAATTGGATCTGTCTGGTCCATGGGTGCTGGCTCAATAAGATGGACCAGAATCCCGGCGCGCTCAATGTGTTTCAGAAAGTCATGTCCAAGTCCAACACCTTGCGATGCTCCCTCAATCAGACCCGGAATGTCGGCCATGACAAACGAGCGGTCCATATCGATTTGAACCTGCCCCAAGTTGGGGTACTTGGTGGTAAAAGGATAGTTTGCAATTTCCGGCTTTGCACTGGAAAGTCGACTGAGCAGCGTGCTCTTTCCAGCATTTGGTTTTCCAATCAGGCCGACATCTGCAATGACTTTGAGTTCGAGGATCAGGTTTTTTCGCTCTCCCTCGCCACCCTGGGTTGCTTGTCGCGGAGCTTGATTGGTAGATGATTTGAAGCGTGTGTTACCACGGCCACGTTTTCCGCCATGGGCAGCAACGACGGTATCCCCATCATTTGCGAGATCCTTGATGATCAGTCCTGAGTCAGCATCGATTACGATGGTGCCAGGGGGGATTTCGATAATGCGATCGTCGGCACATTTTCCGTGTTTCCCTGAGCCTTGCCCGTCGTTCCCTTTTTCCCCACGGATATGATGGAGGTTGGCAAGGGCAACAAGACTGTTGACGCCACGTTTGGCGACGAGGATGATGCTTCCTCCTTCGCCCCCATCGCCCCCATCGGGACCGCCGCGGGGAACATATTTTTCGCGACGAAAGCTCATGCAGCCATGACCGCCGCGTCCACCGATCGCTTGAATTTTTACTTGATCAACAAACATGTGTAGGCCGAAATGGAACAGTCGAGTGTCGTGGTGAAATTCCTGAACACAGCTTTCAGATTCGAAGTATCTCACCAAAAGAAAAGGATGCCAAAATTGGCATCCTTGTGTTCGTCAATATTGTTTCGTTTGGACGTTAGAAGTCAATCGGAACGTTGGTCGCTTTGGGCGACTAGTTGGTTTCAGCAACGATGTTGATCCGTCGACCTTTTCGATCGAACATCACATGACCGTCAATTAAGGCAAACAAAGTGTAGTCTTTGCCTTGTCCGACGCCCTTGCCTGGATGCCACTTGTTACCCACTTGGCGGGCAAGAATGTTTCCGGCGATAACTCGTTCGCCACCAAATTTTTTGATTCCACGTCGTTGAGCGTTTGAATCGCGACCGTTTCGGCTGGAACCTTGTCCCTTTTTATGGGCCATTAATCTGTCTCTCTAAAATGCGTTTTTATGCTTTTTCCGCTGTTTGGAACGACGCATTCTAGCGGTAGATCCAAATATGATCAAGGCTTTTGATGAAGCGGATTTTGCCAAAATCTGGTTCCCAAAATCGGGGTTCAAGCGTCAAGATATACTCGTCTGCTCCGTCTTTAAACGTCCAGCGTTTGCCGGGTGTAACAGTGGTTAACGCAGCACCAGGGGCAAGATTGACACCAGAATTGGCGAATGCAGCTGTGATTTCAGGGGGAAGTTTGCCCTGATTAAGCGTCGGAGCCAAAGCCGATTGGAAGTCTTGCAGGTTGACCTGGGCATTCTCCTCGAAAATCATGACGTTTCGTTTGGCAAGTTGGTTCACTTGGTATCCCCGAATGACCGGGCCTGGCAAGTCGTAACGCTCGCAGATAATTGCTTGCTCAGCTGGGTTGTCGACCAGCGGAATGCCAAAATCAACCCAGTCTTCGTCTTGGCCAACGGCATCGCCGGGCCGCCAGAAATTGAGTTGAAGCGTTTTCAGCTTTGATTTTCCATTGCTGTCTTGATTGAGTCTAAAAGCATTCGTCAAGCCTTTGACGTAAACGCTGACATAGTCAATTCGAGGATCGACATCCTCCCAGATGGCGACGCCCCAAATACCGGGGTCCGAGGCATTTCTGGCTTGCGGAATCTTCGCTTTGGACATTTGATGCGAGTCAAGCAAACGCTGGTTCTTGTCTTCGCTCAGCTGGATTTGGGCCAGAACGGCTGGATTGATCGTGTCCCGATAAGCGACCTTTCGATACTTTTGATTTTCCGTAGCCGCATCCGCGTTGGAAACAACCCATCCCTCGAGCGTGAATCTCGGCAGGAAGGACTTGGATTTTGCCGCAAGGGGTTGATCGCGCCGAAGATCATTTTTGATGTGATCAAATTCGGGGTTCTGTTTGACCTGCTCGAAAGTCATCGTCTTTCCGGTGTCTCGGATCTGATAAACCATATACCAGACATTTCTTTGCGAAAGCTGCCCATCTGCTGTCGGGATTTTTAATTTGGCTTGACGCAAACCGGTGAACGAAAATTCGTATTGCCAGACGTTTTCGCGGAACAGGATGACCCGCTGCGACTGGCCATATAAAGTTTCTTCGTTGGGGATCGTTTTTGGGGTGAACTTGGTTGCTTGCAGTTCCGGAAGAGGCATCGGCAAAGAAAACATATCCCGAGGATCCATATCGATCGGAATCGTTTTCAAAACGCCCTTGGCAAGCGGCCTCGGTTGGCCGTCCTGGGCATGAAGGACCGAGAACAAGGGTGAACTTGTCAATGTCAGTAAAAGTACGAAACCAAAAAATGGCCGGAGACGTTGCATTGGTGTTGCCAGTCGAAAAATGATTCTTGTGTACTTGGCAGGCAATGGCCGGCCAAAATCACTTGAAATTCCGTCGAAATATCCAGTTTCAAGTATAGTTAGGCAAAAATCGTAGCGTCAAGTTTTACTGGTTTTGCCGCTGATTATTGCCAGAATGGGAATTCAAATTGTGATCCGGTTGTGATGAATAATTGAGTTCCAACGCTCTCGAATCGAATTGAACCACGGCAAAGTTGACCCCGTTCAAACGGACTTTTGGGCGAACTCCCGTAATGGCTTGAAAAAACAGGGGTTTGCCGAATCAATTTTCCCGTGAAAAAACGCTCGTTGTTGTTTGAAGTGGTTCTGAACGTTCAGTATTTCGGCGTTATTTCGTTTTACAATCAGTCAAAAATTCCATTCCCAAAATCCTCGCTTGTAGGTTTGGAGCGGGCTGACGAAACGTCGGGGTTCGGGTTGTGAGGTGTGGGGGGGATGTTAGATCTGTCTTCGCGTCGCTCCGTTTTCCCAGTCGCACGAGTCTCCTGATCGGGAGCGGTCGCTGGATTGGTGCCGCTTGAGTCAGGCTTGACAATTGGTTCAGCTCCCGCCGAGTGATCTCGTTTTGAGCTTTTTGTGTGGCCGTCGAAATATTCGTCATCGTAGCGCGAGCTGTAGCCAGGTTGCGATGCAAGTTCAAGTTCATGGTTGAGCTCTTCGATTATACGCGCTTGAAGCATCTCTCGGCACTTCGAATACACCGGATGGGCAATGTCAGCGTAAAGCTTTGCCCGCCCGCCGGTATCATGTTCAATGCTAGTGCTCTTCAACCGGTTGCCGCAGTGATTGCAATAGTTGGCTCGTAGATGATTTTTTGAGCGGCATTTGTGACAATTCGAAGTCAGCTTTCGACTGGGCATCGCGACGAATGGTCCGTTGTTTCCTTCAATGATTTTCAAGTCGCGGACGACAAAGCAGTCGTCAAATGTGACGCTGCAAAATCCTCGCAGACGATCTTCGGCGCTGTCCATGAGCTTGATTCTTACTTCAGTTATTTCCATCCGATTCTCCTTACTCAGCCAGAGGAGAGGGCGTCCTGGTTTGGCCGAGTGTATGAGTACAAAAAATCCTTACATTCTGCAAGCGAGACGACAAGCTGTTGGCAGCCTGTCGGGCAGTCTTTGAGTTCATGAATAAGCCAAAGTAGCTTGAGCCACTTCCACTCATTTGATGCCCTAAGCAATTCAACCGATTAAACTCAAATTCCATTTTTGAAATTTGACTGCTTAGTGGACGTGCAAACTCCTGCAAACGATTGAACAATTGTTTGCCGATCACGGGGGCCAGACCGGCTTGAATGCCCCGAGACATCGCGGTTGAGGATTTGATTTGCCTCAACTTTGAATCTGGGTTCAGTTTGACTTGGCTAAACACCTGGGCAGTCGAAAACGCATCTTCAGGTTTGGCAATCACAACGAAGACGCGTGATGGCGCAATCATCGGTTCGATTATTTCACCACGACCTCGGCAAATTGCCGTTCCACCTGTTAAGAAAAATGGGATATCGCTGCCAAGTTGTGCCGCGATATCGACCAATCTAGCTTTGCTCCAATTCAAGCTCCAAATTGAATTAGCTGCGACCAACGCCGCAGCAGCATTGCTGGATGCCCCGCCAAGTCCGGCAGCCGATGGAATATTTTTTAACAGTTCGACGGCGATACCTTGAGAGCATGAATCACCGTTGCCTTCAGATGCTGCGATCGAGCGAACTAGTGAAATTGTTTTGCAGATTAAGTTGCGATCGTCGGCGGGGATGTCGTCCTGCTCGCAGGGTTGATTACCCTGCGTCGCGTATCGAATATTCAATCGAATTGCTGGGTCTTCACGAACGCTAAATTTCAAATGATCGTAGAGGGCAATGCCGGACATCACAGTCTCAATTTCGTGAAAACCGTCGTCTCTGCGTTTGAGCAACTCAAGGAATAGGTTTACCTTGGCCGGTGTTGCAATCTCAAGTTGATCATTTCTTGATGTAATTCTCATCTTTGCCACCAGACCGCGTTTACGCCGCTCGCCGGACATCTATCTTGGGTCAGGTTTAATCGACGCGAAAAATTCGTTGCTGACATTCGTTTTGCGCCGGCGATGTCCTGTTGGTTTTCTAGCTCACTTATATCAACACAATCTATCACGGTTAGAGCAATTCACCAGCAACTGGCAGAATAACTTTTTAGTTTCAACCGTAGGCTGGTGGTCGCCCGGGGGAGGGCTTTGGCAAAATACGATGGAGGAGTTAAAAACCGATTCGACAACTTTTGAAATCAGACGACATTCATCTGGTCAACGGATTTAATCTTTGCGTATGATGGGAAAGTTATTCCTCCATGTTAAGTCTGGCGGGTGAGGTAGTTGAGGCGATGCCGGTTTCGGATGGCGGAGTTGCTCGCATTTAAGACCCCATCACCAAGTCAATTCTGAGAACAAACCGATGACGGACCAAGTCGAAAGTGAATCGTTTCAAAACCGGCCAGATGGTATTCCCGATTCACCGAATTCAAATCCGGAAGTTACCGAGTCGCTACAGGGCCTTGCGGTCAACCCAGCTCCAGTGGTTCCGTATGGGGTCATCGTATCTCGGTCGCTTTTTGGCGGAAGTTTGATGGGACTGGCGAATCTTGTGCCTGGCATTAGCGGAGGTACGATGTTGTTGGCTGCCGGGATTTACCCGAAATTTATTGAATCGCTGGCAGATGTCACCCGGTTTAAGTTTCGCTTCAGTTCGTTATTGACCCTGATGTGTGTTGTGCTGGCTGCAGGGTTGGCAGTGCTTCTGCTCGCGGGAACGTTGAAAGAGCTTGTGGTCGATCACCGATGGGTAATGTATAGCCTGTTTATCGGCTTGACGCTCGGTGGCCTGCCGGTGGTTTGGGGGATGGCAAAGCCTGCCTCTTCAGACCTGTGTGTGACCTCGATCATCGCAATTGGCTGTATGTTGTTTTTGGCTTACCTCCAAGCAACGGGATACATGGGCACGGGAGGTTCCAACGTCCTGATTCTGTTTGCCGCGGGGTTGGCAGGCGCCAGTGCGATGATTCTCCCGGGACTCTCGGGAGGCTACCTGCTCTTGTTGATGGGACAGTATGTCCCGATCTTGAAAGCAATTGATGAATTTAAAGATGCATTGTCGGCAGGGAACGTTGTGGAGGCGATGGATCCAGCTTTGACTGTTCTGATTCCGGTCGGGTTGGGAGTGGTCGCAGGCGTTGTGATGGTTGGCAACCTGCTGAAGTTTTTACTCAGCCGATATCGAAAAGCCACCCTTGGATTTTTACTGGGGCTCCTCATTGGTTCAGTCGCGGGGCTTTGGCCGTTTCAGGTTGGAGAAAAGCCCCAAATTGGCGACACCGTCAAGGGACAAGTCGTTACCGCAGAGAGTTTGCCAGAAATTGATCAAGAAGATTGGCCAACCAGGTTTTTCCGACCTTCCCTTGGGCAGGTCGGTGGATCCGCAGGATTAGTCATCTTTGGATTTGGCATCACGATGGGGGTCGCGATGATTGGCGGCAAAGACGAAGAACTCTAAAACGTCAGCGTGATCGAGCAATCCCATGCAGTGTGTCAGACGGTTGCCGATGGAGGTCGAGAAAATTTAGTTCCGCACCAGGCTCTACCGGTTTGGCGATAGATTCACCCGGATTTTGTTTTAGCCGAACAAGCCTTTTTTGTTGATCTTTTTTAGCGAGGTTGCTTCATCCTTGTCGATTTCGAAAACCTTGTTCAGTTTCATCAAACTGAAGACTTCTTCAACGTTTTCATTGATGTTACACATGCGTAAGCTCACTTTAGCGGCTTTGCACTTTTTTCCAAACAAGACTAGCTTTCCAATCATGGCAGAAGACATAAAGCTGACTTGTTGGAAGTTGAGGATGATTTTTTGATTGTCTGGATTGTTAATTAAATCGGTCATCTCTGAACCAAGACTGGTGATTCTGGTTTCGTCGATGATTCGGACATCCTGAAAGTAGGCGCATAAAACACCTTCGTTTTGACGAGTTAGAAGTGTAGCCACGGGAGTACCTGTTCGGATGTAATGACATTTTGTAGAAATTCCCAGTCGGCAAATCAACCTGAATCCCTTATTTCGATTGTAAACTTCGGACTTGTGGAAATCAAACGACTTCTCGTAATAAAGGTGTTGGATTAATCGGTGCCACCATGGTTGGGGGGTAATCTTGTTTCGTTCCCCAGTGCAATATTCAATTAAGTCCTGCCAATGTCACCTCCCAAAAAAATTTTACTCTTCGAATGGCTGACATCAGGAGGGATGTGGCAAACTGGCGATGCTCCTTCGCATGTTTGTGCGATGCAAAATCAAGGCCGCGAGATGCTATTAGCACTGGCTGAGGATTTTTTGGCAGGTGGGCTTGAAGTTCTGCTTCCAGTCGACAGTCGCCTATCCGCGAGTATGTCTCGGCAGGCTCAATTGAAAATGATTGAGATTGGCGAAGAAGAATGCTTACCTGAGGTCCTCATTAACCTGGCATCAGAATCTGACTACGTTGTGGTCATTGCCCCTGAGTCAGAGTGCATCCTTTCAAATTGCCTTAGGTGGTTGAAAGATTTTGAGGATAGGATCTTAAATCCGAGCCCAGAATTTACGGAATTGGCTGCTAACAAACAGTCGGTTTTTGAATATCTGCAGTCTCGTGGGTTTCAACATTCGCCTTGTGGTATCAACTTTGGTCGCTTTCAGAGGGGAGGGCAGCAGATCGACCGTTTTCCACTTCCAGCCGTGCTGAAGCCAATTCAGGGGGCCGGCAGCGAAGAGGTCGTCGTGATCGAAGATTGGGATGACTTGGATTTATGTTTGAATCTTCTGCCTGATCAGTATTGGCTTGAGTCGTTTGTGGCTGGGACGCCAGTTAGCGTTTCGGTCCTTGGATCACGTTGTGGCTACGAACTGTTAACTCCGACGATTCAACGATTTGATCAGCGTCGCCGAAGCGAAGGACTGATCGGCGAGTACGTTGGTTCGGAATACCCAATCGATCAAGTGATTAAAAAGCGGGCACTAAAGTTGGCGGGCAACGTCGTTCAAGCTTTGCCGCCAACTCTCGGCTATTTTGGGTTGGATTTGGTGGTAGGTGATTCGGCGGGGCAGACAAATGCCTTTTTGATTGAAGTCAATCCACGCCTCACCTCCTCTTATTTGAGTTTGCGTGAGATCTACAGTGAAAATTTGGCAATGTTGATGCTGGAAAAAACTTTGGGACCATTCCGCCCCGCCCCGGAGCGTCAAGTTAAGACTTGCACCTTTCGATCGCCAAGTCTTTAATCCCTCGCAAGTCAAGTTTCCCGGTCCCCAAAATCGGCAGGCTTTCTACGTGGAAAAAACTGTCTGCCGTTGGAATGAAGATGTTGGGAAGTCCGTCAGCTTTGAGTGCGGCTTGCATGTCATCAACACTGCAGTGCTTCGGTGTATACAAGACAATCAGGCGTTCGCCCTTCTTTTGATCGGAAACTGCCGTTACTGCAACTGAAAGTTGGTCGTCTGAGTCGTCGTCGGGCGTCGTGTCGAGAAGTCGCGAGAGAACTTCTTCAATCTTAAGGTGAGGAACCATTTCACCACCGATCTTGGAGAAGCGGCTAATTCGGCCGGTGATTTTGACGAAACCGTCGTCATCAATGATCGCAATATCGCCCGTCTTGTACCAGCCATCTTCACTGAGGACCTCTTGAGTGGCCACGGGATTGTTGATGTACCCCAGCATCACATTGGGCCCCTTGATCCAAAGCATTCCCGCCTTGTTAGGACCGAGGACTTCGTCTGAATCCAGGTCAGTAACTCTAGCCGCCACATTGGGCATCGGACGGCCAACGGTTCCTTCTTTGGCATCGGTCTGGAAGTTCTTTCCAGATTGGCGGGAATAGGGAATGTTCACCACAGCGACCGGTGAAAGCTCGGTCGTGCCGTAACCTTCAACGGGTCGGACACCAAATTTCTTTTCGAAATCTTCACAAAGCTCGGGTGGCAACCGCTCGGCCCCGGCGATCACCATGTCTAGAGACTTGAATTGTTCTGGAGTGCAACGTCGCATGTAAGATCGTAAAAAAGTTGGTGTTGCGACAATGATTGTTCCTTTGAATTTCTCGGTCAGCTTGCCAATGATTTTCGAATCCAGCGGATTGAAATGATAGACACCACGAATCGAGCAGATCATGGGAACCCACAGCGTGACGGTGTAGCCCATCGAGTGAAAGAATGGCAAGATTCCAATCAACGTGTCCGAAGGTACCAAGGCGCCAATTTTTTCAATTCCCATGACGTTGCTCATGATGTTTTTCTGAGTCAGCATCACTCCTTTGGGAACGCCGGTTGAACCGGATGTGAAAACGATGGTCAATAGATCGTCTGGCTCGATGCTGTTTAAACCTAGCATCCGAGTGAGTAAAAAATTTGGAACAACGAAGGCTTTGATCGCACCAACGGCCTTGTCCAGAGCGGTGACTTTTTCTTTCAAATCATCGAGATAAAAGACTTTGCAGTCGAATTCAAAATTGAATTTCTCAGCGACTTTTCGGGTCGTCAAAACTGTTCGAATGTTGGCGTCTTTGACACAGTGGTTGATCAGGTCGTTAGAGAGCGAGTAATTCAAGTTAACGGCAACCCGTTTGTCGAGAGCCAGCGCGAGATTCACGATTGCCCCACCGACCGTGGGTGGAATCAAAACAGCGACGTTTTCTTCATTTGCTTCGAGGACAAACTTGCGAAGCAGCTTTTTAAGAACCAGGGCACGCGTCAGTAGTTTGCCCCCCGTTTCTTCTTCCTTCATTGAGTCCGCAATCTTGGACCGAAACTTGGCTTGCTTGCAGGCTTTGACGAATGCCGCTGCGGGGGCAACGAATTTTCCGGCGTGATTATTCATGGTCTGGGTACTTAATTCTTGAACAGCTTGTCGGATCGCAAACATTGTATCAGTGTTTTCAATCGGTTTGCCAATGTGAACTGAGAGGGGGCGGTGAATTGATTTTGGCCTTTTGGAAATCGATTTGCCCTCTGAAAAGCTAAAAATGCTTCCCCAGAGTTCATCAAAGTAGACGGGGATGACAGGGACTGGACTGTCTTTGCCGATGATTTTTGTCAGGCCTGGTTTGAACGTCTTCACTTGGTTTTCTCGTGAAATTCCGCCCTCGGGAAATAACGCGATTACGCCATCGTCGGCCAGGATGTCGCGTGCTGTTTGAAAGCTCTTGCGGATTGATTTAGGCCCACCGCTAATCAAGATGATTCCGCAGAAGTTTGCCCATTTTTTTAGGATCCAGTGGTTGAAGTTTCCTGCCCACGCAATGGTCCGAGGAATCCTCGGGATGAGAACTAACATGATGACTCCGTCTAGCCACGACGTATGATTTGCCACGACCACTACCGGGCCCTCTTTGGGGAAGTTCTCGAGTCCATTGATACGGACCTTGTAGAACAAACACATGCCCAAATAGAACAACAGTCGAACCGTCGGCCTGATCAGCACATACGTGCAGTATAAAACGACCGGAATTGTCAGAAGACCCATCAGGAGAAAGATCTGGCGAGAGCTCATGAGGGGCAGGTTGCCGCTTTGTGAAATCACATTTTTGATCTGCTGTCCGATTTGGAACTGCTCTTGTTCCATCTCGGGCGTGACGGTCACGCTTGAAGCGGGGGCAAACTCTTCGCGATACTGGTCAAGCGTCAATGTTTTCTTGGCTTCGTTTCGACGCTTCACATCCATAAAGACCAGTTCAGTCAACAAGGCGTCTTTGATCGAGTCATCGGCTTGGTTGACATACAAGCTAATGTTTGAGGTTTCATCTTCGATCGGTGTTTTTTGGAAATCGTCCAATAGAGCTTGAAGTTTGGGTTGGTCCTGCTCGGAGAGTCCGACCGAAGTAAGATGCGAGGGTAAATTGGCAGTTGAGCCTTCGGTGGAGGGCTGACGGCAGAGCAGAAGGGCACCAAACATCAGCAAGATGCCACTGAACGCAATGCAATTGGTTGCCGAGAGCAACGAACCTCGCGTCGCAATTGGGCTGTTGTGTTGTAAGTAAGAGGCCAGTGGGACGTCGAAAATTCCGGCACTTACACCCAGTCCGCAAAGCAAAGTGCAGACCAGAATCTTCTTCCAGCCAAGCATCGATCCGTCGATGAAACCCTCGGGCGAGAACCACAACAGAAATGCGAAGAATGCCAGGCCGATTGCTCCAATGGGGACTAGTCCCAATTCGATCCGGCCCGCCGAAATGATTCCAGCCAGGACACTACCGAATCCGATACCCATGACGACGGCAATTAATAGCGGTGTTCGATGAGATTCGAGGAACCCGCCGCTCTCTTCAGCGAAGAAGTCAATGTTCAGTTGTGCAAACGCGGCAATCGCCCAAAAGAAGGAAATGCCCATCGCGATTCGAAATAAGAATCCGAAACTGAACAGTAAGCGAATGTCGCGGATCGCTTCGCCGATAATTGTGACGGGGAACTTGACTGATTTGTTCGCAGCGGGAAGCGATTGAACAAGGAAACTAAGAAGAGTTCCAATGATGGCAATCCCCACCAGAACAACGGCTGCGATCCATACATTTTCTTGTCCACGCACGGTGACGTCGGAAAGCCAACCGCCGACAGCCATCCCGATGACCGTCGCCGAAAGCGTGGCTAGATTAAATATTCCATTGCCCGCAGCAATCGTTTTTTCTGTGAGTAGCTCGGGGATCGTTCCTACTTTGGAGGGTGCGAAAAGCGCGCTTTGCAACCCCATGAAAAAAACGGCCGCCAGCAGGAGGTAGAAAAATGGATCCACCCCCAGTGAGGGGTTGGGAGTTCCCATGAAAGTCACCGCAAGAACGCCGAGCGACATGATGACAATCTCGGCGATTTTGCAACCGACGATGACCTGACTTTTCTTGAAGCGGTCAGCAAGCCACCCCGCAACGGAGCTAAAGATGATGTAGGGAATGATGAAAAACGCAGAGCCCACGACCAATAGAGTTGCCTGGTCCTCGGGGGCAAATTGGTCTTTCCCGACTCCGATGACATACCACCGAAAAACATTGTCATTGATGGAGGTCAGCCATTGAGTCCACAGCAGCCCCTGGAATGCAGGTGACGTCAGACCGCCGCCAGGAACCGTGTCATGATCATGATTCACTTCTTTGGAAACCAAAGGCGCTTCGGGCGACGGGCTGGAGTTGGCATTCATGCGGTTGGGTGGGGCTACAACTAGCTGGGATCGAAAGCCTGAAGCATAGGGGTTGTGGTTAAATTAATCCCTACCAATGTGTCATTTTAACTTTTAGCACCTGGTTCTAGGGATCTCCCAACAACAGGATTGCCAAAATTATACGGCAATTCCATCACGATCCAAGCTGAGACGACTTAAGAGCTGGGGAACGAAAGGTGCGCTCGACCCGATGACGGTGGGTTCGACCTGATCAAAGCAGAGTTCCGCGATTGCTTGCTCCCCGTTTTTTGGTGATGTTCATCTTGCTTCAACCAATCGTTTGATTCCTAAGATTCACTGTTGCCCGAAAAATCGTCAAAAGTGACAGCTGATTAGGCCGTTGCAGGTAATTCTGATTTCGATGTTCAAGATCAAAAGAAGCGATAAACGATAGAATCATTGGTACTTAGAAGTGCCAACAAAACAGTGAGTGGTTATTGAAAAGGAGTTCAAGTCGCCACACGGATGGTCGTCCAGAACACTTTGCGATTGGGAAAGCAATGCGACGCACTTCAGTTATGGCAATGGGATTTGTGCTGGTCTTTTTAGGCGTGCAACTCAACCTTGTCGAAACCTACGTACTGACACCTCGTTTCTCCAGTTTTCTGTCAGAGCATGCTGAACCAACTTCGCAATCGGGGTTTCGCAACAACGGTTTAGTAAACCGGCAAAGCCCGATGGTCAATCCGAATACAGGACTTGTTGAACAGCAAAACAACTCGCCGTTTTACCAAGCTTCATTTCCCAATGGAGCACCAATGAATCAGCCGATGATGACGAACTTTTCTACCCCCAAAGTGGTGACTCCACCCAGTTGGATGTGTTGGCCTGTTTTGTTCTTGGGAACTGTCGTTTTCCTTCATGGATTTTCCATGAAGCGGGAGTGACTCTCAGAACCTGTAGCCATCCGCAACTCTCCGGTGAGTGTCGCAATTAGATAGGTGACATTTTATAAGAGGAAACAACAAAGGCGTCCCGTTGATTCTCACCGGTGGTGAGATCAAGCCTTTGTCTGAAGTCAGATAACAGACGTATTTGGTAATCATCAAGGTCGAAGTTCTGGCTTTCAAAAAACACTAGATCGAAACGTCAACGATGAGACTCTGGTCAGCTCATACGAAGCGTTCCGACTAGTGTTTTTTATTTGCGCTGCTACTGGTGGCTGGCTTCAAGTTTTTGTGATTTGCGTTGATTCTGCGTGAAACAATTGCAAGTGACTTTTAGCTGACGGAAGGCTTGAGGCAATATTTTGGTCTTGCTGGTGCGGTCGGCGCTTTCCCAATGGGTTGCGTTTTGTTTTGCAATTGCCGGTGTCTATAGCCGAAAGTAGAAATTGTTGCTGGAACTGGAAGGGGATCGCAATTTTCCTTGTTCCCCAAAAAGCGTGGGGGAGACTGTGGGTGATTGTAGATTTTTGGAGGTCTTTGACTGGCAAATTTGAATTGGTGAGCAGGGCGTTGGTTTGTATTCAGGTGATTTTGAGGACTTTCGCAAACAAATCTCCATTTAACCCAACGATAAAGTTTCTTTTTTTCAGCAGTGTATGGAAGAGCGGTTCCACAGCTGACGAATTCGTGACAAAAAATAGCCAAGAGAATTGGTTACCTCTGTCCAAGAAAACCAAAAATCGTCAATAAAAAATTGGAAACCGGTCGACGACATGGTCTACTGAGGTTTCCCTTTGACGGATGACAATTGGCGTCTATGATGATTGGCAGCGGCAAGCCAACTTTAAATTGCCGCAATTCCAAAATGAGAACTGCAAATGGAAGAATTTGAGTGCATTAAACGTTAAATCGTCGGTCACGTTTCGGTCGTTAAGTTCAAGGACAAAAAAATAATGGACCCTGCCCGAATCGAAAGATTGGGGAAGGAACTTCTGTCACTCGTCAAAGACGGCGATGACTCGGCAAATATTTTGATTAACTTCGAAAACGTGAGCTTTTTCTCAAGCGCGGCGATCAACAAGTTAATCGTTTTGGAGAAACGTATCAGAGGGACTGGCGGACAAATTCGTCTGAGCAATTTGAGTCCCGAAGTTCGCGACTTATTTAGTTACACTAATCTGGATTCGATGTTTCAAATAAAGGATGAGCAATCCGAAGCGATGGACTCGTTCAATTAGAACTCTTCTCTAAGGTTTATCATTCTCATGACTTATTTTTGTTGTTCGCACTCGTTCTTTAGAGTGTAGACGCAACAAGCGGTTTCTTCTCAGATCAGATTTGGCGGACAATGGCAGAACTAAACACGGCTTGTGGTTGGAAGTTTGAGCAACGCATCCCCAGTGAACCGGATGTTTGTGCTCAGATTGTTGCCACGTTGCTTGAACAGTTGGAGCGAACCAAGTGGAGCAATAAGGATATTTTTGGGATCCACATGGCGGTGGAGGAAGCAATTCTAAACGCGATTCACCATGGGAATAAATGCTCACCCACAAAAGACGTGCATTTAATGATCAAGATTTGTGACAAAGAGTTTTATGCAAGTGTTACTGATCAGGGTTCGGGGTTCGACCCTGATGAGGTTCCTGATCCGACAGCAGAAGAAAATCTCGAAAGTGCATCCGGGCGTGGCGTGATGTTGATCAAGAACTTCGTTGATGAAGTTGTTTACAATGCAAAAGGAAATTCAGTTGAATTGCGCAAACTCAAAACGGTTTGAGCTCCATCGATTTAGTTAAGATCGATCTCGAGTAGTACCGGGCAGTGGTCAGAGTGGAATGCATCCTGCAGATGGGTTACCGAAGTGATTCGATCGCTAATTGGACGACTCACCGATTGGTAATCAAGTCGCCAACCGGGGGTGGTTTGGCGAGAGGCTCTCGTTGTTCGCCACCAAGTGTAACTGGTTTCGTCAGGAAACAAGTGCCGAAAAGCATCTACAAATCCTGAGTCAAACCATTTGCTCATCCATTGCCGTTCCTCGCGTTTGAATCCTGATGTGTTCTCTTTTCGCAGCGGGTCAGTGATGTCGATTTCTGCGTGAGCAATGTTGTAGTCGCCGACCACGATCATGTTGGGCCGCTCTACTCGAAGACGGTTGACCCAGTTCAAAAAGTCCTCCAGAAAACTCATTTTGTAGGCTTGGCGTTCTGGTCCAGAATGTCCGTTGGGAAAATAGCAATTCAAAATGGTCAGCTCACCCAAGTCGATCCGGATCACGCGACCCTCATCATCATACTTTGGGATTCCCATCCCTTGGTTGACTTGGTTCGGTTTCTGTTTGGTAAACGTGGCAACACCGCTGTAACCTTTTCGCTTTGCCGAATGCCAGTAATGTCGATACCCGAGGCTTTCAATCAGCAAGACCGGTACGCTTCCTGAGTGCGCTTTGGTTTCCTGGATGCAAATAACGTCAAACTGATGCTGATCAATCCATTCCACCAAGCCTTTTTCTAAAGCGGAGCGAACTCCATTGACGTTATAGGAAACGATTTTCATTAGATTATCTTCTGGCCACTGCGGTGCCGCTAATCCGTTTTACCAATCGACGAATCTCCAGCACGCTGATCGTGGAGAGGACGCGAGAAGGTGGAAGCCCGGTCGATTCAACGATGAGATCGAACTCGGTTGGGTTTTCGGTGATGATATTCAGGATTAAGGATTCTTGTGGGCTGAGCTTTAATTCGGCTGGGTGGCGAATGGAGGTCTCAGCATCGACTTGAGTTGGCGTTGCCAATGGTCCAAGTTCTTCTAAGACATCGTCGATGTTTTCAACCAGTTTGGCTCCATCCTTCAATAGTTGATGGCAGCCACGAGACATGCGACTGTCGATGCGGCCCGGGACGGCAAAAACTTCCCTGCCCTGCTCCATCGCGAGCCGGGCCGAAATCAGGGCCCCGCTTCGCTGAGCTGCTTCAACGACGATAACTCCCAAGCTCAGGCCAGTTACAATCCGATTCCGTTGCGGGAATGATCCGCTTTTGGGGGCGCTTTGTGGCAATGACTCGGTCAACACCGCTCCTTGATGGGTGATTTGTTTTGCCAATTCGCCATGCTCGGCTGGATAGAGCTTCAGGTGTCCACCTCCAAGTACCGCTATGGTTCGCCCCCCTGCTTCAAGTGCGCCCTGATGTGCTGCTGCATCAATTCCACGAGCCAACCCAGAAACGATCGTCACTCCTGACATCGCCAAGCCGCGAGCTAATCGCGAAGCCGTTTTGAGGCCGTAATTAGTCGCGTGTCGTGAGCCGACAATCGCAATCGAAATGTTGTCGACAGGGGTGAGGTTGCCCCGGCAAAATAAGATCGAGGGTGGGTCGTAAATTTCAGAAAGTTGATCCGGATACTGAACCGAGCTTCTTTCGAGGATTTGGATGCCATTTTTTTGGCAAAGCTCGATTTGCTTCTGGACATTTCCGCTGTCCTTCGTCGATGTGATCGCAGCGACGAGTTTAGCCCCAATCCCAGGGACTTCTCGGAGCTTTGCAGGGGCAGCGGCAAGGACTGCGGCTGGGGAACCCAAGGCGTTAATTAGATCCCCATAAGACCGTGGGCCGATCCCAGGAACCAAATGAAGGCAAAGTGCCGCTCTGGTTTTTTCGTCGAGCGATGAGTTGGTCACGATTGCTGCGTCGTTCGACAGGTTCAATTTTGTCTCCTTTTAATCGTTCTGCAGTGACTTGAGTAACGCCTCATCGTTAGGGCTATCGAACTGTTTTACAGTCCCCAGTTCAGTTGGCAGGATCAGGATAAGTTTGCCACGCGAAACTTTTTTGTCGTGTTTCATTGCGGCTATTAGTTCGTCATGCAGTTCCTCGGGGCAATCGGTTGGAAGTCCTAAAGCATGGAAAAGTTTCGTTTGTCGATCGAGAAAAGTTTGCTCAACCATTCCGAGGTTGCGAGCCAATCTTCCTGCACAGGTCATCCCGATTGAAATTGCTTGGCCGTGTAAAAATCTTCCGTAACCAAAAACGGCTTCGATCGCGTGGCCATACGTGTGCCCATAGTTTAGGATCGCCCGCCGACCTGTCGTCTCAGTTTCGTCCTGTTTGACTACGTCGGCTTTGCATTGGCAGCACCAGGCGATTGTTTTGGTCAGCGTCGGAAGGTCGCGTTGATTAATCGCGTCGACCGAAGATTCAAGAAATTCAAAAAGTGGCTTGTCCATGATCAAGCCGTATTTGGCGACTTCGGCCATTCCCGCGCGGTAGTTGGCTTGATCCAGAGTTCCCAAAACAACGGGATCAATCAAAACGGTTTGTGGTTGCCAGAAAGCACCCACCATGTTTTTTGCCGTTGGTAAATTAATTCCGACTTTTCCGCCAACACTACTGTCAACTTGGGCTAATAGCGAGGTGGGGATTTGAACGAACCGTAGACCGCGACCGAACGTGGCCGCCAAAAATCCTGCTAAATCACCTACCACGCCACCGCCTAAAGCAACCACAACCGATTTTCGGTCAGTGCCAATGTCGACCATGGTTTGCCAAAGACGGTCACAACTGGCGACTGATTTTGAAGCCTCGCCGTGCGGGACCACAATCGGAGAAACCCGCTCAGCATATTTCTTAATCGAGTTGGTGACGTCGGCCAAGTAATGCTTTTCAACGATATCATCGGTGAATAGGACGACGTGTTCACCGGCAAGGTGTTTCTCGAGATTGTTGGAGTTGAGGAGTAACCCCGAACCAATCTGGATGAGATATGACCGGTCGCCAAGTTCCACATGGACTTGTGTGCCAAAAGATTCGGGCGTATTGGACAAGTGTTCGCTTTCGTTCACGATTGAATCGGAGTCTCCATTGTCGCATTGTGATTGAAGTTCACAAGTCAGCGACGGCCTATTATTTGGTGGTTTTGACTTTCATCGAGGCTTTGCAAAGCCCGCGAATTCCATACCCGATGGCCAGAATGATCAAGCCGGCTGCTGCAACTGCCGGAGTAATCCAGCATGCCAGCGAAATGCAGCCCGTTAATCCGCACCATGGAATCCAGACGGGATACAGTCGCGAGTCTGCTTCGAGTCGAATTGCGCAGAGGTTGGTGATCGAATAATAGAGTAGGACGGTGAAGGCACTAAAGGACCAAGAGAGTCGAACATCTCCAAGCAAGACGAGTGCACCAATTATTAAAGCGACAAAGATGGTGGCTCGCTTGGGGGTACCGTTGGAGGCGAGCACGGAGAGCGCGGGTGGCAAATCATTCCTTCGCGCCATCGCCAAAGCAACTCGTGACAGTCCCAAGAGTAAGTTCAGGACGACTCCTAGCATGGCAGTCATCGCACCGAGAAAAAGCACGGAGCGCACCCAGGGAACATCCAAGCTATCTGCGGCAAATAAAAGCGGCGCGATCGACGTCTTGGTGGAAAGGCTTAATGCATCAGCACCGACCAGTGCAACTGCCACGAATCCTACAGCCGTATATAGAGCCATTGTTATTAACAGCGTCGCAATCATGGCTCGAGGAATTGTCTCCTTAGGCCGCTTGACTTCTTCTCCCAACGTTGCGATTCGTCCATAGCCAGTGTACGCAACAAACATCAAAGCCGTTGCGTGAAATAGGTTGAAAGTGTCGCTACCGCCAACGGTGAAAATGCCGTTTAGATTTTCCGGGGCTCGATCAACGGCACTCGAAAAACCAAACAAAACAAAGCTTAAGAGGGCGATAAGAGTCAGTGCAACAATCAGGCTATTGGCGAGGTTTGAGCGTTTGATCCCCGCCAGTGTGATCCCGGTTATCAGGCCGAGAATTAAAATTGAGATCAATAGCATTCCCCCGTTGAACTCGTGTTCAAAGGTCGAACTCAGATAGCCGGCTAGGCCTAGTAGAGCAGTTGCTGCCGAAGCTGATTTTGCGCAGAGGAACAACCAGCCTGCAGCGAATCCAATCCCTGGTCTGAGCCATCGGTATCCATATTCGTAGGTGCCGCCACTGACCGGGTGGCTTGCTGCAAGCTGCGCACTGCTCAGGCCGTTGCACGTCGCCAGCAAAGCTGCCAAAAACGTCGCAATTAAAACGTTGGGGCCTGCTACCCCTGAGGCGACGCCAATACTTACAAACACACCGGTGCCGACGATTGATCCCAAGCCCATCAGCACCGCCCCGTTCAATCCGATGTCGCGGCGCAGGGTTTCGGTTTCTTGGGCATTCGGTTTAGGCATGGTTCAACTACCATATCTTCGTTTTCTGAGATAAACTAGACAGGCTAGAAACACGCGTTAGCCACTCAAACGCAAGTAATAACTAAAGAGTTTCGTCTGGTTTATTGTTACTTTAAAAGTTTCGAATTGAGCCCTTTGATGTCAATTAATCTCTGACGGCGGCCATTCGGAATTCAAGCTTTCATGATGAAAAAGTCAATTCTCACCGGTGTTGTCGGGTGTCTGGTCATTACGGCGTTTTTTGCGATGCGGCAATTTGCAGGTGACGATTCTGGTTTCTCGGTCAGGTCGGTTAATGCTGACAAGAAGAAGGATTCGTCTTTGATCTCCGGGGAGAGCGCAGATTCACCTTTTCACCCCCAGAGACCTGACGTCCCAGTCGCAGCAGTTGTCTCTCACCACGGGCTCCGCATCAACGAATTTCTTGCCTCAAATCAAAGGGGTGTCCTTGACGACCAAGGCGAGACGAGTGATTGGGTCGAAGTTCACAACTCAAGTGCAAGTCCGATACAACTCCATTCGTTTTATTTGACAGATGAGGAAGCTCAACCAAAGAAATGGGCCTTTCCCGAGGCGACCCTTGAACCCAACGGATTCCATGTCGTTTGGATGTCAGGTTCGGGGAAGACTGAGCTGTCGCCCGAAGAGTTCGTCACTTCGGCGTTGACCATCCCCATGGAAGAGGAATTGATCGCAGCTAACGCTCGGTGGAAGTATTGGACTGCTGAGCCGGGGACTAATTCAATTCCGGTGAGTCCTATCGAATTCGAGGGTGCAAGAATTCCTCAAGGCTGGACTGAGCTTGAATTTGACGACAGCAATTTTAAAGTTGGCACGGCTGGCTTTGGGTATGGGGATGAAGATGACAAGACGGAATTGCCATTAGGTACAACCTGTGTTTTGTTGCGGCACCAATTTACTTTAGAAAAACCGGTCTCTTCAGAAACGCTTGTCCTGCAAATGGAATACGACGACGGATTCGTTGCATATTTGAATGGGACTCGAGTTTGTGCTGCCAATGCGAATCGTGGCAAATTGACGGTGAACAGTCTGGCGTCTGAAAGTCATGAATCTGCAGGGGCTGAGAGGTTTGACCTGTCTGAGCACGCTGATTTGTTGCGTCTTGGTAAAAACGTGTTGGCGATTGTTGGGCTCAACACTCATGCAAAGAGTACCGACTTCTCGCTCAATCCGGCATTGGGAACGCTGCCGACGATGAGTCATGCAAATTTTACTTTGCCCAAAAAGGGCGGATCGTTGATTTTGATTCGACCCGATGGGACGGTCGGCGATCGGATCCGATATCACAAGCAACTTGCCGATCAATCGTTCGGGCGAATTGGTTCGAGCGAGAACCCGTGGGGGTACTTTCCCTCCCCAACGCCTGGCAAACCGAATACGGGCCCCGCTTTGCCCCGGCCAGCTGAGTCCAAGATCACGTTTTCACCAACTCCGGGTGTCCATCGGCAACGAGTGCAAGTCCAAATCAAATCAAAATCATCGCCAAATGTGACAGTTCGATACACCATGGACGGCTCTGAACCAGGGCCGACAAGTCAAGTGGCTGGAGGACCTGTCCAATTGGAGCAAACATCTTTAATTCGAGCAGCGTCTTTTGTTGATGGAGTAAGGCTGGGCGTGGTGGTTTCAGCAACCTATGTGCTCGAAGACGAGTTGAGGTTGCCCATTATGTCGGTAACGATGAAGCCTGAAGATTTCGAAGACGTGCATCTTCAGCGGGCGGGATTAGGCCGCGCGGGGGAGCGTCCTGCCTTTGTGGAATTTATTGACCAAGCAGGAAAGCGACAAGTTGCTACCGGCGCGGGTTTTCGACTTCACGGTGGAGCGGGGCGCCGGGGCCCTATCGAAAAAAAGAAGTCGTATCGTTTCTATTTTCGGAAGTTGTATGGTGATGGTCGGGTTGATTTCCCGTTGATCCCCGAAGCCAATGTCGAAGATTATGACAAACTTGTTTTTCGTGCAAACTCCAATGACGGGGGAAGTCATGGGGCGTACATACGGGACCAAGTCATTCGGGATCTACATCGTGATATGGGAGGGCTTGCTTCAGCTGGTGACTGGTGCATTTTAATGATTAACTCGATGAACCACGGTGTTTACAACGTCGTGGAGCGGATGGACGAGGAGTTTTTTGTTTCGCACCTCGGCCCAGGGCAATTTGACGTTATTAAGACAGGCGAAACGGTGCTCAGCGGCTCTCGTGAACAGTGGAATAGTCTCCGCGCCTTCATTGCTTCGAAGGATTTTGCCGACCCAGCTAATTATGAAACGCTCTCAGGTCTTGTGGACATTGAGAACTTTACAGCGTACATGATCATCAATCTCTGGGCCCAGAACTTTGACTGGCCTCACAACAACTGGTATGCAGCTCGTCGAGTGCCCGATGGTAAGTGGATGTTTTTGTGTTGGGATGCCGAATGGGGACTCGCTGGCATGCCACGCACGTATAAGTTAGACCCCTACGCGTTTATCGACAGCGGCGGTGCCTATGGAAATGGTTTGCAACGCAACCTTTTCTTTGCCCTATTAAGTAATCCGGGTTATCGCGAGTATTACCAAAACGAGGTGCGTCGTCATCTGTCCGAAGCACTCAAAAGAGAGAACGTGATGCGTCAAGTTGTACGTCATCGCGACCGAATTCAATTCGACATTGAGAACGAATTTGAAAGAAAAGGATCCAGCAGAGAGCGTTGGCAGAGATCCATCGGATTGGTCGAAGAATTTGTGCAGAACCGTAATTCTCTGTTTCAAAAGTATACCGATCAATACTTTAGTGAGTCCGCTGAGTCTTCCTCCGAGAGCGATCGAGTTGCATTGATGGAACTGGATCAAAGCCGCCATGTCATTTTTCGGACCCAAGATCGACAGCTTCACGAGCTGGTTTCAAGTAGAGATGGGACGGGCTGGCAGGAAGTTGGATTGAGTGAATTGGTTCAATCTCCGTCCATCGTCGGCAGTCCTGAAGCGTTTGTTTATAACGATGCTCGCCATGTCATTTACCGAGGCAAGGAGGGGCATCTCCACTTGCTTTCCAAATTAATTCGCCAAGAAAAGGCGGAGGGGTGGAAGCACCAGGATTTGACTGCGCAGCTTGAATTGCCAGTTGCAGACTGTGACCCTGCTGTTGCAGTTGATAATAATATTCCACACATTGTTTATCGGTCGAAGCAGCCATCTCGAATCCATGAGATCTGGTTTGATGACAAATGGCGTCACCACCCGTTGCCGGCTGCCCCTCGACCGCGGGGTGGTGTTGGGATCTCGGCCTCACGGGTTGGTCTGTCTGTTTCCTACCAAACTGTTTTTGGTACTGCGTGTGAGCAAACGCTTCGTCGACATCATCTCGAAAGTGGTGAACGCGTTTGGGACTCGCTCTTGGCCATTCGCATACCGACGCAGGGAGTGCCCCTAGGATTTCAATTTCGTAATAAGAGACAAATTGTTTATCAGGCAGCCGGGGACTGGCCGAAAGATCAACCTTTTGTGTTTTACGGTCGAGCGGCGTTTCCCAAGTATCGAGCTAGCCATCGAGCCCTTGTGCATGCCTCGACCGAATCGCGTGTTTACAGAAATGCCGATCCGATAGGCACCCCTGAGTTGCAGATGGCTGGTGACCCGTGTTTGGTCTCCCGTCCGGAATCGTTTCAATATTTTGTGGCCTATCGTGATGAGCGGGGCGCGATTCAGGAAGCAAGCTATATTACAGGTGATTCCACCACATCAGCGACAAATACCTCTTGGAGTATTGGCAACATTTCCCAATTGGCGAGTGCCCCCCCTGCCGTCGGTGACCCCGAAGGATATTGGTCAGATCTCTCGGGCGAACATTATTACGTTTATCGAGGCGAGGAAGGGCACCTTCATGAATTACGTTTCGATGGCAAATGGCGGCATCTCGATCTCAGTGATTCTGCCGAGAGACTATCCGCCGGTCAGTGACGCACGGTGTGGCTTTCGGTTGACGGATGCAGGGGCTAGATTTTGTAGGTTGGGTGAAGAGACCAATGTCTTGCTTCGGATGGCTTGGGGGGGCGAGTTGCTTTTTCTGCGCCATGCCCAATGGTGGTTCAAGACGTGGTCCAATTGAGCCCAGGGACGTGCATGAGGGCAACAGTCTGGGCTTGCGTGAAGTCCTTGTATTGGCAGCAGACAGGATGCGGCGTTGCAGCAAGTAACCGTTTACCGGTGCCCGGCATCAAGCCTCGTACAACAAGGGGAAAAACTGTCCCTCCATTTTGTTGCCTTTGGGGATCGGTGGCACCCCGGCGAGCAACTCCTCGTCGGCGTACGATTTGACACCGTCACGAATCACATTCAAGACGACGGCCCGACGTGGACAATCAGTTTTGTTGTCGTTTGATCCGTGAATCATCAACGGATGGTGGAATGAGCAATAGCCCGCTTCGAGTTCAACGGCGACTGGATTTTGAAAGCTTTTCCACTGTTGGTCGTCGAGTACTTCTTTGATCGCATCCATATCACCTGCCAAACCGGTTATTGGTAGTAGATCCCAATGGTGGCTCTTGGGAATGTACTGAAGGCAGCCGTTGTCTTTTGTCGCGTTGTCCAGACCTGTCCAGCAGGTCAAGTGCGCCATGGGTCTAGTTCGCGTCCAGTAGGAATAATCTTGATGCCACGCGACATTGCCACCATGTTTTGCAGGTTTGCAAAAGAGTTGGTCGTGCCAGAATCGGACAGATCCTCCGAGTAACTGGCTGGCGGGAACAAGGAACCTCGGATTCCAAAGGATGTCGTGAAAGGCTGGTTGAATCCGCCAGGCCCCTAGTGCGTGAAACAGCACGTGATTGGGGTCTCCTGATTCATTGGTGTGATACTCATGCCAAAGTTCTCTACCTTCATGATCGGCTCGGAAAAAAGTAGATAGTCCGTCTCGAAGTGCTTCGAGTTGAGGAGCATCGAGCAACTTGATTCCTGACAGGTAGCCTTGGTCGTGGAAGAAATTGATTTGCTCATCCGTTAAGCGGTATCTCTCAAAGTCGTCGTTGGTAAAGGCTGGAAATAGGGAAGTGATCGGTCGGTGTTGCAGTGAGAGATCGTTTGCCATGGCGTAACACTATTTTCGTAATGGGGTTTAAAATAAAGTTGACGCAGGATCGTTCCAGTGAAAGCTTGTAACGGTTTTCTGATCCTTCTCGGTTCCATTAATAGGTTCGAGGTGATTTATTCTGGTTCCATATTCGGCAAGAATACCGATACAGGAGCTTTGTCTAAGTGGGTTAGTTTTGGTTGTTCGGGCTTTTGTCTCTGCCATCAGTTGGACGCAGTTCACCTCGGTCGGCCTTTTCTTTGGCTGTTTTCATCGCGGCTAAAACAGCCCGAGCTTTGGTGACGTAGGCTCTTCCTTCGTCGGCCTCGTCAATGATGCCCCAATCTGTGTCCCCGTAAAGTTCAATGATGGATTCAAAAATTGGAATGGCTCCCGCTGGGTCCGTCCGTTTGGCGGCTTCGTTCATCGCTGCTTTAATTTGGGTCAAGTCATGAAGGACTTTGGTTCGTGCGTCGTTTTTGATTTTGACTTGATAGCCGACCGCCGCATCGACGCATTTTTGATCGCCAGGGTTTAAGTTGGAGGCGGTGTGGACGGTGACGAAAGCCGCCATTTTTGCATCGGCTTGTGCAGGATTCGCTTCAGCGAGTTCAACAATGCTGAGGAACTGCTGTTCGATTTCTGAAAGGCGGTTTTCTCCTTTGATGCCGCTTCGAACCGTTAATGTGTTGCAAAGTGAATTGTACAGACTGACTGCTTCGCCGACTTCTTTAAGCTCCCTCACCTTCTGAGCTCGCGATTCGTCCGGGTAGTTTTCGAGGAAAATGTCAATTTCGTCGAGAACTTGGTTGGGGCGGTCTGAGTTCTCTTCGATGAGCACGAATAAAGACTCTGCACTGGGTGCTTGGTAGGCTTGGTAAATTCCAAAACCGCCAAGCAAAACAACGGCTACGAAGGCGAGGGCGACGGGAATAACGCCACCTTTTTTAGCCTCGGGGATGTGATCAACGTGTTGTTTGCGAATCTCGTCGTCAACGGTATTAAAATAGTCGACGTGGGTCGCCTGGCTTAAATTGTCATCTCCATGGTTGGTGTGCTCAACCGTGTTTTTGTTCATCTCCAGAGTTGCTGTTTTGTCGTCTGAAGATTTGCTGCTTTTTGATTTTGGAGCGATTTCGGTTTGAGGATCGGCGATGTCAAATGTTTCGTGCGGGTTGGCGTTTGGGTGGATTGTTTTAGCTTGGCTGTTGTCACGAAGAGTCATTTCGACTTCTTCAATTTTATGAAGCAAGGCTTGCGCGGTTTGAATGCGATCCTCGGGGCGCTTTGCCATCAGCCGTTTGATAATGTCATCTAATTCTTTTGGGACATCGGGGACCAGACTACTGATTCGTGGTGCCGGAACACGTGTTAAATTGCGCAGTGATTCTTCGACTGAGTTAGCCGTGAATGGGGGTCTACCGGATAGCAAAGTGAACAGCACCGTCCCCAAACTGTAAAGGTCACTCCGGATGGTGACCGGTTCCCCTTTGCCTTGCTCAGGACTCATGAAATCCATGGTGCCAAGCACATTGTCTCCGGTATTCATTGACGTTCCAAATTGCTTCGCAATCCCAAAGTCTGTGATCTTAACGCCGGAGGGTTCGCCATATTGGTCGACGGTCATCAAGAGATTGCCCGGTTTCAAGTCGCGATGAATGATACCGCGGTCATGAGCGTGACGGAGTCCTTTACTAACGTCGCGTGCGATGCTGATAATCTCTCGCCAGTCAAAGCGATGTCCTTTTTTCTGCATGTGGAAAAGACTGTTGCCTTCAACTAATTCCATCGAGAAAAAAAGCATGCCGTCTTCCTGCCCAAAGCTCAAAAGCCGAACAATGTTCGGGTGGTCGAGTTTAATCAGGGCTTTAATCTCTGATTCAAACCGACCGCGGAAATGCGGGTCGTGGGCGTACGTCGGCGCGAGGATTTTGATGGCATGAAATTCACCGGATTCTTCGTGACGACCACGATAGACGGTGCCCATCCCACCGCGACCGAGGATTCCCTGAAACTTGTATGGGCCGATAGAATCAAGTGCCATGGGTGGTAGGGCTTTCTGGCTGACGGTTATTTCGGGATAGGATCTAGGAAAACCGCATTGATCGCGGTCGGTTGAGTTCCCGAGGTTGTGCTATTCTAAACCTAATGAACTTAAACCCAAGCCTTGAATTTGGTGAAAATGGAATCGCCATAATTTAAGAAGTAGGGATTTCTCCACTAAACCATCAATGGCTGTATTGAAAGGTAACGTCGCTTGAATCACGAATTTCACCCTGCATGTCTGCCAATTGAGACCCTATTGGAAAGTTGTACCGTGAAACGGACTCGTGGCAGTGGGCCTGGAGGACAGCATCGAAACAAAGTTGAAACGGCAATTGTAATCACTCACGATCCGACTGGAGTTGTTGGCCAGGCCAGTGAGAAACGCAGCCAAAATCGAAACCGAGAAGTCGCTATTGAACGCTTGCGAGTCAATTTGGCAGTCTTGATTCGCGCAGAAGTTGCACAAGGCGAACTGCAAAGCGAGCTTTGGAAATCTCGCATTAAATCCCGCAAACTGGTGATCAACCCCAATCATCCAGACTTTGCAAGCTTGCTCTCGGAGGCTTTGGACCGAATCGCCGCTAAAGAATTTGATGTCAAGTCTGCGGCCGAGCGATTGGGCCTTTCGACATCACAATTAATTAAGTTTTTGAAGTTGTGTCCAACCGCCTTTCAAACGCTCAACCGCGAGCGAGTTGAACGCGGATTACGAAAGCTTAGCTAAATCTATGGTTGCAGTGGTGCCTCCGTGTTGAGACCAAAGGTGTGCACTGGTGATGAACCCATCCAGGTGTTCTTGTTGCTCGCGGTGACTTAGGCTGCGTGCTTTGGGTTGGTTTAAAGATGTTTGATCATTGAAAACAATGATGGACCAGTTAAAGAAGTGGTCAAGTCACAGTAAAGAAAAAGGACGCCTCTACCTGCTAGACCTCGTGTAAGGCTCGTGAGCATTTAGGTTTCGCCAAAATACAGAAAAACAGGTATTTATGAATTCGGACAAATGCCCTCAGGGACTCCAAAGCAGGCAATCGTTTCGACTCGCCTTTACGTTAGTCGAATTGCTTGTTGTGTTGGCCATCATCGGCATTTTGATTGGTATTTTGTTGCCGGCAGTCCAGAATGTGCGTGAAGCAGCTCGTCGAGTTGAGTGTTCCAACAAAGTGCGACAACTCGCTTTGGGAATGATCAATCGCCGAACCGGACTGCCCAATGCTTCGAGCTCCGACGGTTTTGGGCAACTCTCATCTGAGGTAGAGAATCAGTTCAATTATTTGTTGATTTGCCCAACAAGCAGCGAGCGTGCTGTTGCCGATCACCCGTTCGGCAAAGGCCCAACGGCTGTATCCAACTTCCTCTATGTCGCCAGTGGAACGGCTGTCCGTGAAAATGCTGGAGGCCAATTCGTAAGAGAACCCAGTTCCAAAGACCCCTATGACGGTTTTAAAAATCAACGGCAGTGCCGAGATGGGGCGAGCAACACTGTGATGTATTGCGAAGCAATTTCTGATTTTGAGATCAGGTCAGCAAGCGGAGAGGATGCTGTCGATCACTGGCTTCAACGCTTAGGTGAGGAGTCTAGTATCGGTGGTTCCACCGGTGTTCCGATCAATGGCTACAAGCACTCAGCCGGCTTTGAAAAAACCGAAATTGGTTTTAGCAGCCGGCATTCTGGCGGCGGAGTTAATGCCGGATTTGCCGATGGGCATGTTGTTTTTATCAACGATTCAATTGACGCAACCGCTTGGAGCGGTTTGGGTACCCAAGCGGGGGGCGAGGTCGTTAACGATTGGTAAGCGGTCAGATGGCCAACTCCCAACCAGAGAGATCCGCATGCTTGATTGTTGCAGAGCTGAGGCCTGAAGATAATGAGTTGGAGATCCTTGGCCTCTCGAGGGTGATTGGGGATGCTCCAGTCAGTCGGTCTACCAAAACAGGGCAAACTTGCAGCAAAACGTTCAGGCTCGTACTGCCGATTTCGGAAGCGACTACATTAGTTTGTGAACTAATTTGTTAAGTCCGCGAAGATCGTAGCTTGGTTTATTCGTTTGGCATGTTGTTTGCTTTACATCTAGTTGGAAGTGGTTCGCTTCTTATCGCGAGAGCAATAAGAAGCGGAAGAGACGAGGCAGTGCCTAGACTGTTCGCTTCGGCGAGCAGTTTAGGCCGCTATTATTAGATTTTTATTTGGAATGGGCTGGTAAGAGCAAAAATTGGGCTTACCAGCCTGTTTTATTTTGGTGTATTAAAATAGTACAGCTGTTTGTTTTTAATACACTCGGTTTTGTTGCTTCACACTAATATTCTGAATGATTTTTGGTAATAATAGAGACTGAAAATTGCTGGATGTGTCTTTCCGGCATTTTACCCACCTACCCAACAGAGAGACTCACGATGGGATGCTGCAAACAGGGCTTTCTGGCGATTTTGATCGCTTCGATTTTTGTTTCGGTCGGATTTGCTCAAACGGAGTACGTTTCGATTGTCAGCAACCATGTTCGCCCCGAATCACAGGTTGAGCAAATCAATCTTTTGGTCAAGAAGCTTTGGGATGAATACGAACTAAAGCCATCCAGAGAATGCACGGAAAGTGAGTGGTGTCGTCGAGTTTTTCTCGACGTGATCGGACGAATTCCGTCGGTCAAGGAAACTCGCGATTTTCTCGACAGTCGCGAGTCAAACAAAAAACAACTGTTGGTTGAGACTCTTTTGTACGACGACATGTACACCGAGGAATTTGCGAGAAACTGGACCACTGTTTGGACAAATCTTTTGATTGGTCGAACGGGTGGGAACGACAACAACTCGATGATCAGTCGTGAGGGAATGCAAAAGTATCTCCGCGATTCGTTCGCGCGTGAAAAGTCCTACGATAAGTTGGTGGAAGAGTTAGTGACTGCAACGGGAACGACTACTCCGGGCGACAAGGCTTTCAATGGCGCGACGAACTTTCTAATTGACAAGGTTAATGAAGAAAATGCATCATTGGCCACTGCGGCAACAACAAAGATTTTTCTTGGGCTTCAGGTTCAGTGTACCCAGTGCCACAACCATCCCTTTAATGACTGGAAGCAACAAAAATACTGGGAAATGAATGCGTTCTTCCGGCAGGTGAAAGCTTTTCAGGGAGGCATGCGAGCACGTGATGGTGGTGTGGCCCAGTTGGCGGATCAGGATTTTAAGGGTGAAAACGGGAAGAACCCAGAAAAGGCAGAAATCTTTTACGAGATGCGAAACGGTTTACTGAGCGTCGCCTACCCAGTATTCGTTGATGGGCAAGAGATTGATCCGAGTGGGTATGTCAACGTTGTCAATCGGCGGAAAAAATTGGCTGAGATGATGATTCAATCCCCCGCCTTTTCCAAGTCAATTGTTAATCGCATGTGGGCTCATTTTCTGGGTTACGGATTCACCTCTCCGGTCGATGATCTTGGACCACACAATATTCCTTCTAACCCCGAATTACTCGACTATCTGGCACAAGAATTTAACAGTTCTGGATACGACTTGCGTGAACTGATGAAGTGGATTGCCTTAAGTAAGCCCTACAGTCTCTCGAGCAAGCGGACACGCTCAAATGAGAAGGATGATCCAATGCTCGGGGAGTCACCCAAATTCACGCATTTTTACATTCGGCAAATGGAAGCGGAGCAACTTTACGAGTCTTTGTTAGTGGCTAATGAAGCGGAGACTCAAGGAAGTTACGAAAAGCAGGAGCAGAACAAGAACCTCTGGCTTCGTCAGTTTACTACCGCCTTTGGAACCGATGAAGGTGAGGAATCGACGACTTTTAATGGTACTATCCCGCAGATCTTGATGATGTTTAACGGCGATATGATCAAAAAAGCCACTGCAGTAAACAAAGGTACGATGATCGATCGTTTGGTAAAAACTAACACGAGCTACTCCAAATCAGTCGATGAGTTATTCCTCAAGGGGCTCTCGCGTCGCCCTGAGGGAAAAGAGAGAGATTTAGCTAAGAGTATTCTTGCGGCGCGAAAAGGTGATACGAAAGAGGCTCTTAAAGACGTTTGGTGGGTCGTTTTGAACACCAACGAGTTCATTTTTAATCACTAATTTTTGTGGGTCGGCATCTAAATTGCATGTCGAATTGAGTTACAATAACGTTAGCCTATTTATTCGACGTTTAGTCGTTTGGTTTTGACAGAAAGAAGCACATGAATTTGCGAACACCGACCGGAATGAATCGACGTCACTTTATGAGCCACCTTGCTGGGGCTTCGGCAATGGCAGGAAGTGCCTTGGCTCTGGGGCAAACGCTTAAAGCGAATGCTCCGACACTAAAAAAGAATCGTAAGGCCGCCATCATGCTATGGATGGGGGGCGGGCCGTCAACGATGGACATTTGGGACCTTAAGCCCGGGGCGGCAACAGGCGGTCCGTTCAAGCCGATCTCCACCAACGGTGATTTTCAAATTTGCGAACACATGCCCATGATGGCCAAAAACATGGACAAGATGTCGCTTGTTCGGTCCATGAGTACTCGTGAAGCTGATCACATGCGTGGGCGATACTACATGCACACGGGATATGTTCCCAATCCAAACGTTAAGCATCCGAGTTACGGTTCGGTGATCGCCCACCAGTTATCACACACTCGTCAGGATCTTGAAATTCCCCCCTTTGTTTCGGTGGGTGGAAATAGCGAAGGTCCGGGGTTTCTGGGAATGTCTTGGGCTCCATTTTCTGTCAATTCAAACGGCCAGGTTCGGAATCTGGATATGGGAATTGCTCCCGACCGTCTGACGCAACGGGTTCAGGCTCTCAAGATGATGGAGTCAGGATTCATTGACGAGAACCGAGGTATCGCTGCATCTGAGCATGCTAAAGTCATTGGGAAAACACTGAGCCTCATGACCAGTGACCAAATGAAAGCCTTTAAAGTTTTGCAGGAACCGGAACCGGTTCAAGAGCGTTACGGAAAGACGAACTTTGGACGCGGTTGCTTGATGGCACGTCGGTTGGTTGAAGCGGGCGTTCCATTCGTTGAAGTCAGTTTGGGTGGGTGGGATAACCACCAAAACATTTTCTCGACACTCCAAGATCAAAAACTCCCCGAATTGGATAAGGGCATGAGTGCCTTGATGGAAGATCTTGCCGAGCGAAGCATGCTCGATGATGTCGCTGTTATTTGGATGGGCGAATTCAGCCG
>JAQWLH010000193.1 GCA_029247405.1 Mariniblastus sp. | reverse complement strand
CGTCGACGAATATCTATGCCAATTAATCGGCAAGCAGAATTGATGCCGAAGAAATTTGTTTGCATCGGTTAACTTAAGCCAACTCGGCCTCCCCAAACCTCTGGGTGCAGGCTGTTCTTTTCATGTCTCAAACATGAGTCTTGCCTCAGATCATTTATTTGATTGCCAAAGTCTCAAAACATTTTGTCAACTCGCAAGGCCCTTTTTGGAACCTCGGCTCTAGAACCAAGTCAAACCCGCTGTCAATTCGATGGTCTCCACTGTTGATTCACATCCGTTTTGGCGCCGAGTTTCAAGGGAATCTACCCAAGGGAGTTGGCCAAAATCTCGAACGGAAAGGTTTTCAGGGTTACCTCGTTTCACCCTGACGACAACAATGAATTCGCGAATTCCAACACCATCAATTTTTTACTGCTAAAAGCGTTTGCCATGAATGTCCTGATGATTTCACCGGGTTTTCCCGTTGAACAACCTTTTTTTACCCGAGGACTCGCTCGACAGGGTCATCAAGTCATCGGCGTGGGGGACCAACACGAGCAGGAACTAGCTCAAGTTGCCAAAAACTCGTTGTCAGCCTACCTAAAGGTCCCTTCATTGGCGGATGAAGCTGCTGTGTTGAATCAAATCGCTGAGGCAAGCAAACATTTCCGAATCGATTCAGTCGAATGTACGTGGGAACCGTTCATGGTGCTGGCCGCAAAAATCCGCGAGATGCTTTCACTTCCGGGAATGACCGTCGAGCAGACCATCCCGTTTCGCGACAAGGAAAAAATGAAACAGGTATTGGATCGAAACGGGATCCGCACACCACGTCATATCGGTACAACCTCTCGGGATGGCGTTCGAACTGCCGCGCAGGAAATCGGATATCCAATTTGCGTCAAACCAATTTCTGGAGCAGGATCAGCCGATACCTATCGTGTGGATAGTGATGAACAGCTCGAGATGATTCTGCCGAAACTGAGTCACGTCCATGAAGTTAGTGTTGAGGAGTTCGTCGAGGCCGAGGAGTTTACCTTTGACACGGTCTGTGTTGATGGCGAAGTCAAATTCTTTAACATCTGCAGCTACCGACCACGTCCGTTGATGGGCCGAACGCATCAATGGATCAGTCAACAAACCATTGCGGTTCGCGACGTTCATGCACCAGCTTTAGAGTCGGGTAGAAAAATGGGAATTGAAGTCATCAAAGCACTCAATTTCAAAAATGGATTCACTCACATGGAATGGTACCTAAAACCTGACGGCGAAGCAGTTTTTGGTGAGATTGGCGCTCGCCCCCCCGGTGCAAATACCGTGGATTTGATGAACTTCGCAAATGACTTCGACATTTACGAGGGTTGGGCAGAAGCTGTGACGAAAGGCAAATTCAGCCAACCGATTCATCGCTCATACAACGCGGGCCACATCTTTAAAAGAGCTCAAGGTGAAGGGCGTATTCAGAATATTGAGGGACTTGAGGGCTTACTCTCAGATTACGGGGAACATTTTTGCATCGTTGATCTATTGCCCGTTGGTGCACGCCGCCGAAACTGGAAGCAAACTTTACGATCCGACGGAATGATCATTGTGCGACACCCCAATTTCGAAAAGACGTGCGAAATACTCGATCAAATCGGAATGCGTCTCCAGATGTATGCTGAGTGAAAGGAATTATTTATTCATAATTCTGCAGCGACTCAAAACGCTCATTCTCTCGCCAGCTCATTTGCGTGGACCGGCAGATGAATCCCTGCCAACCAAGAATTAATTGTTCAGCTTTACTCCGTCAAAATTAAACTACTCAAGTTCCAAAAGCATTTCTTGAACGTATTTCGGCAGCATTTCCCGCCACGTCATCCAGTCATGCTTCCAACTTGTATCCCAAACATCAACACGATTGGGAATTCCCTTCTGACCAAGCGCATTGGCAACCTTCCACGACTCGTTTGGATCTTCATTTTCCCCTTCACCGGTTGCCAGCAAGATGGACCGACTGCGTAGTCGTTCCAAGTGGTCACCCTCAGGCAACCCAGGAACAAACTGGATTGGACTTTGATGGTAAAACTCATCAAACCAATGACCTTCAAGCCATTTTTCGATGTCATAAGTCCCACTCATGCAGATGGCACGACTAAACAGAGCAGGATTTCGACAAATCGAAACCAGCGCATTGAAAGCTCCAATTGAAGCTCCTGCTGTCATGATTTCGATCGATTCGCTTTCGCAATCTTTGCGAATTAACTCGACAACTTCATTAGCAATAAATTTGTCATATTGTTTCTGCACCCACACACGATGCGCAATCGAAGGATGCTGGATCCATGTTTTCCCATTGATACTGTCGACCGAATAAACTTTCAATCGACCTGCATGAATAAACGGCGCCAACAGCTTGATCAAATAAAACCGCTCGACCTCCTCCGCGTCACCACCGGCAGTTGGAAATAGCAACAGCGGAATACCGAAATTGCCCCAACGCACGATCTGAGTATCCATCTCCAGTTCTTGTGAGCGCCACCAATGGACCTGCTTGAGTGAGGCGGTGGTTGCATCAAGGTATTGGGTTTGTTCCATGATCTAATTACTGTGCAAGGAAATGTTCAAAATAATGAAAAAGCTGAAAGGCCTTTGAATCATGCTGCAGTCGATTGACCCCTTCCATCAGACAAGCAGGCAGTTCCAATTTTGGAAAACACACTCACCACCTGTCCGCCCGAGAAGATCGTTTCATTTGACATGATTACGTCTCCGACAAGTTGTCTCGCCAATTTTGAATTCGTTCCCAGAAGTGTTCTGTAAACGATTCTACCTCGTGCTCTGGAAAAAGCGCTGCAACTTTTTGGCGGATCGTTTCTTTCGCAAACTCGCTTCCAAAAAACTCATGCGTTTGCTCTTCAAGATGCGTTAGGTGCTGGTCACAAAATTCATTAAAGCGATCTGTTTCCATACGCTGATGCCCAATCGCCGCGTAGGCGGACAGTCGTTCTCGGTAAGACATGTCCTGCTTCAAGATCTCCCAATAAGGATCCCAATCCGGACACATTCGCATCTTCTTTTTTGATGCGGCGCAAAACGTAGACCAACGAATATTGGCCATCACAAGCCAAGGAAAAAAATAGTGCAATGACGTGACTTGAGAGTCCGGACAGGCATTGGCAAAATCAATCGGATGCCAGACTCCGTCGCGATGCAGCGACTCACATGAATTAAAATCCCACCCAAAAAACGAATTGATTGTCATCGCCATATCTACCAAGAGCGATTTCTCTTCCTCGTTGACAAAATCCAGCTTCATTTCGTAGCGGGCATGAAGCGCCGCACCAGGATCGTAGCTGACCAAGAGAAATTGCGGACCAATTCCTATGCAACGAACAAACCGATCAAAACCTTCAACTGATTTTTGTAAATGCATTAGAAACGTGCCGCTCTCCTCATAGGTCGACTTGAGCGATGCAGCATCATCCACTCGGCTAACCCCTTTCCACGCCCCGCCATCGTACGGCTTCATAAACATGGGGTAGCTGATTTTCTCGCCGATCTCACCAAGATCAAACATTTGAGCATAACGCTCCAGTGTGACGTCAAGATCTGCATGCGGCTCGTAGGATTTCGGTGGCACCATCCAGGTCTCGGGCACCGGTAATCCGAGCTTCATCATAGCGCAGTAGCTCGTCTGCTTTTCCATTGACTGAAGCGTCCAAGGGTTGTTGTAGACGTAAAGGTCGTCCATGAGAACCGATTTCTTGATCCACTCACGACTGGTGTGGTACCAGTGAGTCAGCCGGTCAATGACAACATCGTACTCACAAGGTTGAGTCAGGCTGTAAGGCTCAATTGTCACCCGCTCCGACTCAAACCGAACAATGTCTCCGTCGTATGGAATTGCCAAGTCAAGTTTCTTAAGAATTTCTTCATAACACTTGGGCCAACAAAGATCTGCTCCTAGTGAAAGACCAATTTTTCGTGTGATCGTATTTGACATTGTTTTCTCGTTGAAATTCATCAATTTTCAGGCCCCACATCCTAACGGACGGTATCGTTTTTTGTCCGGACTCGTGGGGATCTTTTGCATTTTATTAACTCTTAGAAGCACCCTTTTCGACCAGCGAAACAAATCGCTATCGACTCAAAGATAGGTCTCCCAAAGTGGCCCCGGAAAAAGCCAACTTAGACCGGTTCGCAAACGATCCCGCCAGTTTTCCCAGTTGTGCCCGTCGAAGGCCTCTTCAAACTTCGTTTTGATTCCGATTGAATTCAAAAACGGCACCAAAGATCGGTTTTCATAAATCAGCGACTCATAAACACCACAACTTACATACGCTTTTTTCACCGGCTTCCCTGGATGCTTGCGAAATTGGTTCATGAATTCAACCACGGGGTCGAAAACGGGACTGCGCGAGTGCTGTCCGATATCAGTAAAGGCAAATGAACCAGATTGCACAAGCATCGAATCGAATGCATCGGGATAATGCCAAGCGGTCGAAAGAGCTGCGACACCACCGAAACTTGCCCCCATAATGCAACGCCCCGAAGACGTTGTAATGAGGGGATAGTGTGACTCAAGCTCGGGAATCAATTCTTCGACAACATGTTGCGCATGCCTCCGATCATTGGCATACTCCCTGAGCCGATCATGCGGATTTGATAGCGCGACAATTAAGGGCGAAATTTCGTTACGCGCGATCAAATTATCCAACACATGATTCAACCGAGAAAAATTGACGTAATCGTTCCCATCATGAACCACTAACAGACGGTATCTTCGATACGGTCGGAAATTTGCCGGAACATAAACACGAGAAATTCGCTCGCCACCCAACGCTTGGCTTTGGATTGAAAAGGTATCCAGTCGCCCCTGCTGCGACTCAGAAATCTCGTTGGACCATTCCGGGGCAATGTAGTCACTGCCATGAACGACCGAGTTTCCACCGAATGGGTCATGCGCCACTTGGCAATTAAGCGGATCAAAAATCCACTCTTCGTTACCATTTCGAGTCACACCCAACTTGTATTCAATTCGGGAGCCCGTTGGGAATTCAACAGAATGATACCAAAGGTCGGATTTCCCCAGACGCGTCAGCGGTAGGCTTCCCGGCAAACCGTAGATCCAGTGTCGAAGAGAAACACTTTCAGCTTCCCCAAAAAACACAAACGTAACCGTCGACCCTTCAACTAACGGAAAAGTGTGCTGACTTAGGAGACGCTCGATCTCGTCCGAACTGGCCGTCGCACTAAGGTTTTCAAATACCCGAGAGGCAATCATACGTTCATCCCTACAACGCTCCCGGCGTTCCCTAATTGTGTCGCCGACTTCATTCCTACCGAGGACCAAACACCGTCGCATCTTTCGAGAATGGTCTGTTCATCAAAAACAACACATCGAAAACGATCAAATCGGCGAGCAAAGAGCTCGACACGAGCTTGATCGCTCAAGTTCAACCGCGTGGTTGCATCGGGAAGAGGCAGCAAATCTTGGAACACGCCGATGCCTGCACGTAACACCTCCGGATCCCCTTTGCCCTGCGGTGGTGCATCATGAAAAAAAACAACTTGGTCCGCGAGTGCCATGGTGCCACCCGACCAAGCCACGATTGGCAAATCTTTAGACGCTTCAAGAATTCCAAAAATTTTCAGCCGGTTCAGGATGATGGCAACATGCCCGCCTGAAATTAAGATGGCACTGGAGCCTTTTAATATTTCAAATATCTCTCGACGGTGCTCGACTACCAAAGGTCGGCCGGCAGTCTGCAAACGCAATTCGTAGTCATCAACGATCTGACTCGTGCGAACAAAGTATTGGCGGTCAAGTTGACGCACCATGTCGATGGCCGACTCACGCTCCGCCCTTAAGGTAATCAGCGTTTCCTGACGTCTAATCGTTTGCCTTGCTGCTTTCAACAGATACTGTAATCTTTCCTTGTAAGCGTTCCGCAGGTGCCGAAGTTCGTCCTGCCTCGCTTGAAGGGTTTGAATCAACTCGGGGTCATCGGCAAACAATTGCTCTGTTCTAGCAAACAATTTTAGATTGACACAATCGGCCCCAACTGAAGTTATCGCTTGCTTGACCTCGGAGTCCTCCGGTTCATCGGTCTCCCATCCAGCCGTTATTAAAGCTACCGGTTTATCACAATCGATTCGCTTCATTGCTGTTTTCAGGGTCGCATAATTTGGCTGCGGCCCTAGCAGAATAATTTTTCTTTGGTCGTCGGTCATGGGGTGGAATTGAATCGGGTATTTTGAGTTAGGTTCATCGGGTTGAAATAAAGTTCTGCCCCAAAATCAGGCTCCAAAAACTGACAGGCAGATTCGCCCGACCATCGCTTACGGTAGAAATGCAATGATTTGTCAATTATTGGTCACAATCATAATCCCAAGAAGGCAGAATCGACAACGCGGTAGTTTTTAGGTTAATGATCAGAAACGATCGTTTTTTCCGAGCAGTCGGCTTGAGAATCATTGAACATGAACCTGAATCGTTCGCCCAACATCGTCGAGCATGTCGCGCAATTGATCATAATCGGGATGCTTCAATCGCACGTAGGCATTGGCCATGTAGCCAGCTTCGACACCTTGGGTAGGCGTTCCAGCAGTTGGAAAATGACAATCGATGACCCACTCGCCGTAGCGTTTTTGAATCTCCTCGATCCCGCTGTATCCAGAAATCGAACCATCACCTTCCGGGCGAAGTGCGATGATCCCTGTACTAAACTCCCTTGAAGCTTCCCCCGTCGTCTTTCCATGGGTCACAGCCAA
>JAQWLH010000173.1 GCA_029247405.1 Mariniblastus sp. | reverse complement strand
TGGAAACACGCCAATGGGCTAGAATCTTCAGTTTAATGATTAGGGCATTTCGATCGAGGTGCTTCGACCAAGTGAAGCCCAGATGTCATCAGCGGCGGTTTCGAAAGACAGACTATTATGAACCAACGAAAGATTCTCGTCACCGCCGCGTTGCCCTATGCCAACGGAGCGGTCCATCTCGGCCATCTGGTCGAATATATCCAGACCGACATTTGGGTTAGATTCCAAAAACTTCGCGGTCACAATTGTAAATTCATGTGGGCTGACGATACCCACGGAACCGCGATTATGATTCGCGCCCGAAAAGAGGGCCGCAGTGAAACAGAAGTCATTGCTGAAGCGAATGCTGAGCATCAACGTGATTTTCAGGGTTTTCAGATTGCTTATGACAACTATGGAAGCACCCATTCCGAGGAAAATCAAAAACTTTGTGGTGAAGTCTGGCAGTCGATCCGTGACGCAGGGCTAGTCAAAGAGAAGGATGTTGACCAACTGTTCGATGTGGAGCAGGGGACTTTTCTGGCTGATCGTTTTGTGACGGGAACTTGTCCGGAGTGTCACGAACCGGGTCAGGCAGGCGATAATTGCAGTAAGTGCGGAGCGACTTATTCGCCCGCCGAGTTGATCGACCCTCTCAGCACACTTTCAGGAACTAAACCTGAAATTCGCTCGGCCAAACACCTGTTCATTGAACTTGAACAGCTGCATGGATTTCTGCAAGATTGGACTCAATCGGGGGACCACCTGCAACCGGAAGTCGCCAACTATCTAAAGGGCCATTTTTTAGGTGATCCCGACAGTGAAGAAGGTGCAAAGCCGCTGCGTGATTGGGATATTTCTCGGCCTGCCCCTTATTTTGGATTTGAAATACCTGACAGTCCGGGAAACTTTTGGTACGTCTGGTTTGACGCGCCTATCGGTTACATTGCCTCGACTCAGCAATGGTGCGAGAAGAATGACCAATCATTGGATGACTGGTGGAAGAACGATGTCGCTGAGATTCACCACTTTATTGGAAAAGACATCACTTACTTTCACACGTTGTTTTGGCCAGGCATGCTCAAAGCAGCTGGATACAGTTTACCGACCAAAGTTCATATTCACGGATTCTTGACCGTCAACGGTCGTAAGATGTCAAAACGTGAGGGAACGGCGTTTAAGGCATCCACTTATTTGAAACACCTCGATCCCTCCGCGTTGCGATATTACTACGCGTCGAAACTAGGGGCTCGACTGGACGACCTCGATTTGAACTTTGAGGAATTTACGTCCAAGGTGAATGCAGACTTGGTTGGCAAAGTCGTCAACTTGGCCTCCCGCAGTGCGAAGTTCGTCAAAAACGTCGGCCTCTCGGTGACTTATCCCGATGACGGCGGACTGTTCCAGCAGGCCGCCAAAGCTGGTGACGAGATTGCCGCGGCCTACGAAAATTGCGAATACAACAAGGCAATGCGGTTGATTCTTGAGTTAGCCGATCGAGCCAATCCATTTGTCGAAAATGCTGAGCCCTGGAATTTAAAGAAAGACGAATCCAAAGCAAACGAACTTCAGGATGTTTGCACGGTTGCTCTGAATCTTTTCCGACAACTGGTGATCTATTTATCGCCAGTGCTTCCAGAGTTGGCGGAAAAAACGGGTGTGTTGTTGAACGATCCGATCGAGAGTTGGGATCAATCCAAGTCGCCATTAACGGGAACTGACGTTTCCAAATTTAAACATATGATGAAACGAATTGAAGAAAAGGACGTGAAAGCGATGGAAGAAGAAAGTAAAGCAGAAGCAGATGCGACAGTTGCAGCCGAACAGGCATCTGCAGCCAGCGATCAGTACGGGGACAGTGGGCAACCCATGATTGACGAACCACTTACCGAAGAATGTACGATTGACGATTTCGTTAAAGTTGATCTACGGGTTGCTCGCGTCGTCAATGCCGAACACGTTGAAGGTGCGCGAAAGCTGTTAAAGCTAACGCTTAGTCTTGGTGGTGAACATCGCCGACAGGTATTCGCCGGTATCAAAGCAGCCTACGAACCAGAAAAGTTGATTGGTCGGCAAGTCGTGATGGTTGCTAATTTGAAGCCTCGTCAGATGAAATTTGGCTTAAGCGAGGGGATGGTTTGTGCTTCGGGTCCAGGGGGAGAAGAAGTCTTCTTGCTGAGTCCTGATGAGGGTGCCAAGCCCGGGCAGCGCGTCCATTGAATTCGTCGTTTGCGGCGGAGGAAAGTGAATTCGAAAACGAGTGCTGGTGAATTCAGGTTTTGCATCACTCATCAAACTCGAATTGCAGCGATCCAGAACCGAATTGTGCGTGGGCCTTGGCTCATGCTTTGAGCGATGATGTTCGAGCCACCTTCGGATTTCACCCACGATGAGCATTTCATGACATTTCTTTCTCGCCTTGCCGATCGCTTGATTTTGCAACCGACAACGCATCCCATCGATACCGAAGAGCGAGAACAGAAATGGATTGAAACTCCCGGTGGAAAAATTGAGACGTGGGTTTGTCGGTCAACCGCAGGTGATTCGTGTGCTGACCCAGTTCAGGCCGTTTTAATCAAGTTTCCTGGTGCAGGAGGCCGCGCCGAGCGTGCTCGAGCTTATCCGGCTCACCTCTGGACTGACATTGAAACCGAGGTGTGGACAGTGAATCAAAGAGGTTTTGGAGGTAGCGCTGGTGAGGCTTCGCTCCAGAATTTTGCCGAATCTTGTGATGCTGTCATGTCCGCCATTAAAACAGAATTCCCTGATCGCCAGATCGTGTTGTATGGAAATAGTTTGGGCTGCATCTCGGCGCTTTATTTGGCCGCCCGACATCCGGTTGCCGGAGTATTTCTCCGTAATCCACCTCCGCTCTCGCAAATGATTGCGACACGACCACGATATGCATGGTGGAGTTTTGGGGGATCGAAGCTCATTGCTAAACAAGTCCCTGCGGCTCTGGATTCGATTGCTAATGCAAAGCAATGTTCCAGCCCCGTGTTGTTTGTGTGTTCCGAGCAGGATCGCGTTATTCCACCAAAGTTTCAGCAAATGATCATTGATTCTTACGGTGGCGAGTTTCGGAAATTCGTGATCGAAAAAGCAGACCATCATCATCGTATCCCGGAGCATCAGGAAGCGGAGTATATCGGTCAGGTGAAATGGCTTGGGCAAAAAATAACTTCCCCGAGCAACTGAAGTCCTGGTTAGGTTGGGTTGCTTGCCGCCCGGAAAAATGAGGCTCAATAAGATTGATTGGGTGAAGAGACGCTCACGTCGATCCCGTTAGATTGCGTCTAATTCACGAATCAGGGACTCTGGGAAAAGACAGAAACTGTACTCGCGTGAATTCAGTATTTCGCTGCTTCGCAATCCGGCTTGCATGTTTTTAAGGCTATGAATTGCCTCCTCCATTGGCGGTGAGACAAACGATTGAAGCTCTCGGTTGAGTTGAGTCAGCGAATTGTGTCTGGTTTTAGATTTTTTCAAAGTGTTAACTTCGCCAATCCATTCTGTTTTGGCGGCGATCATGGATTTAGCCCTTTCCAGCGAGTCAGGCTCAATGTGAGTTTCTGGATGATATTGAAGTTCTCGTACTAATTGTCCCATTCGCGAGATCTCATCTCGACTCGCGGTCTTGAAACTGTGCGGTAGTTTCATGGTTGCCGAAAGAGTCATGAACGCGGGAGGTGTTACACCGAAGAAATTTCTTGCGATCTCATCTGTCAATTGATCGTATTTTGCACCGCCAATTCCATGCAAAAATAAGTCACTCAACACGAGCCTTGAAAACATCGTCGTCATCAACGCTTTGGGACGAATGGCGATGCCCCGAGTTGTCAGCTGGAGAAATTGGTCGTGAAATGTCTTGGCGTCGAACTCGAAACGCCATCCTGCCCGATCAGTGAGTTGCATCAAACCACTGGCTCGCCGGATAAACAAACTTCGTCGATGAGGCTGGTCCATTTGCCAAACCCAGAATGGGCTTTCAAACCAGTCCCCGTCAGATTCTAGTTGGGGTACCGGATGTGACTGGCTGCGTACCTTGTGAACTTGTCGGTATTCAAACAATGCCGTGTTATAGGCAGTTTGGAAAAACTCAATATCTGTCAAAATTGATTTGGCAAAGGAAGCGAAGGCGGAGGTTTGAGAGACTTGACTGATGGGAACCTCAAGCGTGTTCAAGCCGGCTTGGTTTTCGAGGCAGTGACGTCCCATGGCCAGGGCTTGGCCAAGTCTCAATTCATGTAGATTCGGGCGTCTTGTTGAGATGAATTTCCAAATCTGATTGACCAAGGGATTTTGAACGAGCGGACCGATCGCTGCGTTGGCCCGATGGGGGAATCTTTCAAAATAATCCCAGTTGCCAATCTCTCGTAATTCAAAAGGCACGCTGTGGCCAGGCTCAGTGATTGGGATCGTCCCCATGCCAATATTTTTTCCATCGACTTGAGGGCAACGAATTGACGGGTGATCGCATACATCGTTGTCCACGATTAGGTTGATGGCCAAACTTTCGAACTTCGTTGCTAACCGAGATAATGAGAAGTTTTTGTACCAGACTCCAGGGTGAAAGAGCTCCGGTTGGTGACCCGCCATGACAATATTATCGGTTGATCTGATCGGGTTTTCAATCTCAAGATATCGGCCAGTGTACTCACAGGCTAATTGGACAACTTCTTGCCGGCCAATTCGTTTCAGGTCAGAAAGGACCGTCTCGCCGATGGCGATGCCGCGTTGATCCAAGGCGATATTTTTTGACCAGAGAGCCTCCGCCTGGCTTAGTGGCGGGATCTGGAGCGTCTCACCGTGGTGCAGAGGTGAACGCAACTGTTTGTATTCAATCGTCGGTGTGGCTGAATTCATGTTAGTCAAAGGCGCGGGACCGTCGGGTTGCATGCAGAAGCTTTCTATTCGCTTTTTTAATGACCCGTTCAAGTAAAACTTCTAACCGACACGAATGCTTTTTAGCTTTTCACAATCGCTCGGAAGTGCTGCAAACGCTTGGTTCATGACTTGGTAGTAATAGTCAAGGCGCGTCTCTGGATCATCCAGTTTGCCACCAAAGGAACGACTCTCATCCAGATAGATTCGCGGAACCGCAACCTCCACGACCGTTAGCTTGTTGCAAGCCGCCTGGACCCAGAGTTCCAGCGGCATCGCGTAACCGGTCTCGGTCAGCTTCAATTTTGCCAACGCCTGAACTCGATACGCTTTAAAACCACAAAACGCATCCGTCAAGTGATAGCCCAAGCGCTGGTTTAACTTTTTGGTCACTTGGTGGTTAATGACACGTCGTTGTTCGGGAGGAGGTGAGTCTTCATCAAACGATTTTAGGTAGCGGGATCCTGAGACGATATCCGCATCCGATTGGATGCTTTTCCGGACGAATTCCTGAATACGTTGCGGTTCATGCTGGCCGTCGCAATCAATCGTCACGAGGACTTCAAAGCCGTGTTCAGCGCCGTATTCGAATGCGGTTTCTAACGCTGCGCCGTATCCTCTGTTGACCGGGTGCTTAACCAAAAGGATGTCATCTCGTTCTTCCAGCAGTTCCGAAGTACCGTCTGACGAACCGTCATCGACAACGAGGATTTGATCGCAATGCCTCGCCACTTCGTCCAGCACCGAATTGACGGACGTCACTTCGTTGAAAACGGGCAAAGCGACCAAGTATTTACATTCCATAACCAAATCCGAATCCGACCGTTGTGACTAGCTTTCAAAGTATGGGCCCGCTCGCTTCATTTTAGATGGACCCCAAGAAGGGTCAACGCATTACATTTGAAATCAATCATTGCTGGCGATGAAATCAGGTTTTGTTGAATTCATCACCGCGAAGTAGCCCGTTAAACCCAACTCAGTGGGTCCGACTCTTTGTCACTTGCCCAAACGTTAGCCTCGGAAAACTCACTCGCGAGTCGATTCGCTAGCGCTTCAACGGCAAACCGTTCACTGGTGTAATGTCCAAGGAGAACCAAAGAAATTTGATTTGCCTCAGCCTCCAGACAGGTGTGGAAGGTTGCCTCTCCGGTCACGAATGTATCACATTGAGCGCGCCGAGCTTTATCCAGAAATGATCCCCCGCTACCACAGGCCACCGCAATTTTATCGACTTGGTGATCGAGTTGGCCGACAATCTGAATCCCTGGGAGTCCAAAAGATGATTTCACACACTTGAGAAATTTCTCCAGTGATTGAGGTGAATCAAGTTTGCCGATGCGGCCCGCCCCCAAGCCTTGAGGGTCATCTTGAATCGGGATCAATGGAACAATCTTTTGCATTTCCAAGCGTTCACACAGCGATTGATTAATTCCTTCTTTCGCTGAATCAAATCCGGTATGTGGACTGTAAATCGAGACGCCAGCTCGGATGAGGTTCCAAAGTAACCGAGAAGCCGTCGAATCCGTTGTTAGCCGTTTGAGTGGACGAAAGGGCAGGGGATGGTGGGAAATGATCAAGTCAGCGCCTTGAGCGATCGCTTCCGCGGCGCTCTCGGGTGTCACGGTCAAACAAGTCATGACCTGGTGAGCGGTGCCTGCAGGATCCCCCACTAATAAGCCTACATTATCCCACTCTTCAGCTAATCGAGTAGGGGCAAACGAATCGAGAAATTCACAAACGTCTTTGATGATTGCCACTTGAATACCTTTTATCTCGTTGTCATTCTGGCTCGTCGTAATTTTCTTTGGAGTCTGTAGAATAGCAGGCGGACACAGCACTGAAAACAACGAGGCCTCGCAGCCAAAACTGCTTGGCCAGCGACAATACGAAAATGTTACAGCTAAAAAAATCAATTCGAATTGAAAGTCTCCGCCAACCGTTCAAAAAAGCGATTGTGACGGCTGCCAGCCTCGGCGCGGACGGGATCGAAATCAATGGTCGGACCGAGTTGCGGGCCGCTGAGATGTCGCGCACTGCGGTCCGTCATTTGCGAAAGATGTTAGACGATCTTAACCTGCAAGTTTCCGCGATCCACTTCCCGACACGTCGAGGGTTGGGGATTGCTGATGATCTCGATCGCAGAATCGACGCACTTAAAAACGCGATGACGATGGCATACGACCTCGGTTGTAATGTTGTCGTCAACCAAATTGGACGTGTTCCAGAGGATGTCGAAAACCCCCAGTGGGCCACGCTGGTCGAGGCCCTGACTGATTTAGGGAATTTCAGTCAAAAAGCAGGCGCTTGGTTGGCTGCCAAGAGCGGTTCAGAAAGTGGTGAAACCCTGAAAAGCCTGATCGATGCATTGCCGATTCATGCCCTGACGATTGACTTTGACCCAGGTGACTTTTTGATCAATGGGTTCAATGTGAACGAGGCAATGAAACTTCTTGGACCCCATGTGATGAGCTTTCGTGCTCGTGATGCAGTTCAGGATTTGTCGCTCGGTCGCGGTGTCGAAGTCCAATTGGGCCGGGGGAGTGTTGATTGGGCGACGTTGTTGGGGGTTCTCGAAGAGAATCACTATACCGGTTTCCTCACGATTGAGCGTGATTCAGAGGAAAATACGATTGAACAATGTGGCCAAGCAATCGAGTATCTGACGAATCTTTTTCAATGATGACCTCCAGCAGGTCGCCGCAAAGATGTCGTTCGTCGAGTGAATACTCAAGCCCAGACCGTTTTGTTGGGCTCGCCGGCCAATTCTTTGACATAACGGGGGACTGCATAGCCGGGTAGTGCACCTCGCATTTGCTCGATTAATTTAATTCCAGTATTTTTGGAAACCTCGAAATGGGAAGCCCCAATGACGGGATCAAGTTGATGCAGATAGTAAGGCGAGACACGTAAATCCAAGAGCCGCTTGCTTAATTGAATGAGGGCATTGGCCTGGTCATTGATCCCCCGAAGCAGCACCGTTTGGTTGAGCAGCATCACTCCTGCTTGAGTCAGTCGTTTGATTGAAAGAGCGACTGATTCATCCAACTCGTTGGCGTGGTTGGAATGGATCACGACGATTGGTTGCAAACGGCCGTTGACTAACATTTCGACTAGCTCGTTGGTGACCCGCTGCGGAATCATGATCGGTAAACGTGTGTGAATCCTCAGCCGTTTGAGATGGGGGATCGAATTGAGTGCTTTGATCAATTCTGCCAAGCGAGCATCGACGATTGTCAACGGGTCGCCTCCGCTAAGGATCACCTCCTCGATCGAGGGGTCGGATGCGATCTGGTCAATTGCAGATTGCCATTGCTTGATCGAGACCGGCGAGTGCTCGTACGGAAAATGACGCCGGAAACAATATCGGCAATGGACGGCACAGGCTCCGGTCGTGATCAGCAACACACGACCCGAATATTTCTGCAATAGCCCCGGTTGCAGCGTCGAAACCGCTTCGTTCAGGGGATCCTTGGAAAAGTGCTGGGGTGACTCATCCTCTTCGCTGACCGGCAAGACTTGTCGTAATAACGGATCATTCAGGTCGCCTGGCTGCATGCGACTCAAAAAAGGCTCAGGCACAAAAACAGGGAATGTCGCCGTTGCCTCAGCGCCCAGTTGCCTATTCTTCGGCAAACTCAATCGTTCGCGAAGCGTTTCGACGTCGCGAATAGCCGACTTCATATGTTGCCGCCAATCGGGTTGATTTCCCAATTTGGTATCAGCGCGGACAGAACCCGAATTATTCGCTAGAATTGACATACCTAAAGAATAGTCGTTCCGTGATTTGGTTCCAGTGGAGTCGAGATCGAGCGACCATCCCTCAACCAAAATGCTCATTATATTTTCAGCTGTTACCAATCAGGACCATTAAAGTGGCGTACAAGACAAGTGACTTCCGCAAAGGCCTCAAAGTTCAAATCAACGGCGAGCCTTACATCATGACCAACATGGAGTTCAAAAAGCCCGGCAAGGGCAATGCACTCTACATTTGTAAACTTAAAAACCTGCTTCGCGGCACGACGCTTGACCGGACCTTTAAGGGGGGCGATTCACTTGAAGAAGCAGACATTCAGGAAACGGACGTGCAGTTTCTCTATAAGCAAGGCGACACCTACGTCTTCATGGACAAAGAGACATTTGAACAGCACGAGCTAGGAGCTGATCAAATTGGCGAAGATTGGCGGTACCTCAAAGACAACATGGATTGCCAGATGACTTTCTTTAGTGGCAATCCAATTATCATGACTCCACCCAATCATGTTGAGCTGAAGGTCGAATATTGCGAACCGGGAGCGAAAGGTGATACTTCCACCAATGTCCGCAAGCCAGTCAAAGTTGAAACGGGAGGTGAGTTTCAAACGCCAATTTTTGTTAACGAAGGTGACGTGATCAAGATTGATACTCGCACCGGTGACTACGTTGAGCGTGTAAAGACTTAATCAAGATCCAGAGTGAACATAATTGACGCTGTTACTCGCTGGGTGGATGCGAGTCTCTTTCGCCGATTTTACCAATTTTGTAGCCATAGAATTTTCGATTGAAATTCAATGAGCCAAGCCGTCCAACGGCTTGGCTTTCTTTTTTGCCCTTCCCGCTGGCAGGGTGCGACAGCCATCTCGATCGCGCTGCGTCATTTTTTATCAAAGCTGAATCTTTGAATCAAATAAGATGCTGACCTCAATTAATCGGTTCAGTCAGCCTTTGAGAACTGGCCGGTCGCGCTTGCTTCAGAGCAACCGTTAAGGGGAAGGGGGAGAAGCGTGCTTCATCGTGTGAGCCTGCGTAGCAAAAATGAAAGTCCCGATCAACGAAACGACCATCACACCAATGGCCAACAATCTTCCGCCGTTGAGCAGCAATCCAAAGGTGCAAAAAGTCGCGTATCCGACTGCGCCAACCACCATCCAAGCCACTGGATAGGCTAAACGGCTTTGTTTCCAGATTAATATTCCAGCCAAGCCTGAGCCACCCACGAACCAAGTAAGATCTGCGAGCCGAAATGTCGTCATGTCATGATTGGCATAGGCCACCGGGAAAAACATCTCCGCAACGGTCAAGTCTCGACTGATTGCGATCCACCAGACCATACCGGCGATCGCCTGAGCAACAAAATAGATTGCTGCCGCATGTTGAAGCTTCATTTTGATTGGCAATTCGAATAAAAAGGGTTGGGGCGTCATGCACCTATTGTGCTTGGTATGCAGGGGCCTGATCATGTACAGCTGTTGCAAAAGAATCAGTTCATCAAAATGAATTGTTTCATTGGAGTACAAGCATTGCAATAAGCTTCCAAACGACTTAGCGATCAAATCCTATTGAGTGGCTTACGAATAATGAAAGTTCAATTCTGGGGTGCTGCACAAACCGTCACGGGATCAATGCACCTGATCCATCACAACGGCAAAAAAATTCTCCTCGATTGCGGTCTCTATCAGGGGAAACGCAGTATTGCCTTTGACAAAAATCGCACCCTTCCATTTGATGGAAGTGAAGTCGATGTCGTCGTGCTCTCACATGCACATATTGACCACTCGGGCAACCTGCCGTCGCTTTATCGTTCTGGTTTTCGCGGACCGATCTACTCGACCTCGGCCTCACGTGACCTCGCGGCAATCATGTTGCTCGACAGCGCAAAGATCCAGACTTATGACGTCAAGTATGTCAATAAAAAACGGAAACGTGACAAACTTAAACCGTTTAAACCTCTTTACGAACAGCACCATGCCGTCAACACGCTCAAGCAATTTCGTACCGTTGAGTATGGGCATCTGTTCTCAATAATGGAGGGGGTACAAGTTCGCTTTCATTTTGCGGGTCACATGCTCGGCGCCGCGGTTGTCGAGCTGGTCCTCGATTCAGAGGAACCGGGGGGTGAGCCGATAAGGCTTGTGTTTAGTGGCGACGTGGGGCGACCTGACATGCCCATTTTGCGCGATCCGCAAACCGTCGAGGGAGCCGACTATTTGATCATGGAAGCGACCTATGGAAATCGGATTCATCCCGAGGGAGGGGATGCAAAAAAGACACTCAAGGAGGCGGCGCAAACAGTTTATGAAGCGGGGGGTAAATTAATCATTCCTGCATTTTCAGTGGGTCGGACACAGGAATTGGTTTTTCGTTTGAATCAACTTGCCGAGAAAGGCGAGCTTCCTGAAATGGAGGTTTTTGTTGATAGTCCATTGGCAGTCAACGCAACGGACATTTTTCGCGATCACGTGGAGTGTTTTGATGATGAGATGGTGGATGCGATTCTTAATGAAGAGGATGAGGATCCGCTAAAGTTTGGGGGGCTAACGTACATCCGCAGCAGTCGGGCTTCCAAGGCGCTTAACTTCTATAAAAAACCTTGCATCATCATTAGTGCATCAGGAATGTGTGAAGCAGGCCGGATCCTTCACCACTTGAAAAATAATATCGAAAACCCGAGTACGATGATCCTCTTCGCCGGCTACCAGGCCCCGCACACGCTCGGAAGGATTCTGCTTGATGGTTCAAAAGATCGCATCAAGATTTATGGTCAGGAGTATCAGGTCAAAGCCAAGGTTTGCAAACTACAAGGGAGTAGTGGTCATGCAGACCAAAAAGAACTTTTGGACTGGGCTGAAGAGACAGCCGACAAGGGCAATTTAAAAGGAGTCGCTTTAGTTCACTGCGAAATGGACGGAGCGACCGAGCTAAAGAAGCAACTTGAGCTTCGAAAAATTGGGCCAGTCATGATTCCGGCGCCGGGTGATGAAATGTTGATGGATTAGCCAATGGAGTTGGACTGAAAAACGAATTTTAGCGTGCCATAAATGGTATTTAGTTTTTAATACAATAAAATCTTAAACGTACAAAATACAAATCTTTGAGACTTATCATGCTGCGATCCTCACCCTTCAAATTGACATTTCTAATCCTCACTTGTTGGTCGTATGGGATTTGCAATCTCGCAAGCGGACAAGACAAACCCAATATCGTCATGATTATTTCAGACGATCAGGCGTGGACAGACTATTCATTTATGGGGCATGAGACCATCAAGACGCCCAGCCTTGATGCCTTGGCTCGACAGAGTGTCGTGTTTCGGCGGGGCTACGTGCCAACGGCTCTTTGTCGACCTTCTTTGATGACGCTGGTGACAGGGCATTATGCTCATCAACATGGCGTCACGGGGAATGACCCATCTCCCAAGTATGCCGCACGGGGTACCGATGAAGCTAATCGCCAACGAGCCAAGTTGATTTCGTGTATCGACAAATTTGAGACGCTTCCCGAGTTACTGGTTGACCAGGGTTATTTGTGTCATCAGTCAGGCAAATGGTGGGAAGGTAACTTTAAGCGTGGTGGTTTTACCCACGGCATGACCCGTGGTTTTCCCCAAAAAGGAGGGCGTCACGGCGATGATGGATTGGAGATTGGACGTCAAGGGCTGAAACCAGTGACCGATTTTGTTGATCTGGCGGTTGAAAAAGAAAAGCCGTTTTTTCTGTGGTACGCTCCGTTTTTGCCCCACACGCCGCACAGACCTCCCCAACGAATATTGGAAAAATATACGACCCCAGATCGTCCTAAAACCATCGCGAAGTACTTTGCGATGTGCGAGTGGTTCGATGAAACTTGTGGTGATTTAATCGAGCATCTGGAAAAAGCCAAAGTCCGCGATAACACCATCATCGTTTATGTTTGCGACAATGGCTGGATTCAGAATCCAGAAAAAAATGGCTATGCGCCGCGTTCAAAACAAACTCCTTACGAAGGTGGTATTCGAACACCAATCATGTTTTCTTGGCCAAGCAAATTTGCTGCCGCCGATCGTCAAGAATTGTGTAGTAGTATTGATATTGTTCCGACACTTTTGAGTGCCGCCGGTGCGACGGTGCCAGAGGACTTGCCTGGGCTCAACTTGGTTGAGAATCTGAAAACCGGAGCCGCGCTCAATCGTTCTGCTATTTTGGGAGAGTCGTTTGCCCACGACATCGCCGATTTGGATGAGCCCGAGGCATCGCTCCTGTACCGCTGGTGCATCCAAGGCAATTGGAAGCTGTTGTTAACCTACGATGGCGAAGTCAATCGTTACAAATCGACTCACCCTCGAACTGAGCGGCGCCCACAGTTGTTCAATCTATCTGCCGATCCGAAAGAGTTGGAAAATGTTGCCGCGGAGAACCCCAAGATTGTTGCCGAACTGGTCAAGCACATTGATGGTTGGTACGCGGTCGAGAATCGTAAGACTCTCAAGCGTTTTGAGTAATCGGTTTTGAGCTCGGTCGCATGGGTGAAATGATGGCGAGATCGATTTTCGAATTAGCGCATATTTAGCAACGAATCATTCTCACGTCAGTTCGACGGTGTTCGTTTAGGATTGAGGGCGAGTGCAGCCTTTTCTTAGGCCCCCTCAAAAGCAGTGGTTCAAGATGGGATAAGTGTCGCGAAAGGGGAAAGGAATTCCCAGCGACAGGTTTTCTCGGTGATTTTTCGTAGGGTGTTAAGCTCCTGAAAAAACGTTCACGTATTTGCAGTTTGCGTTTGTCATGGTTATTCTGATTAAGTGAATCGATCTTGATTCAGCGGTGTTCCAGATGGGGAAGCCTATCTCTTGTCCGGTCTGAATCAGTTCAACTCACTGCCTCTCGTTCCCCCACCTTGAGAGCTCTTTTATTTCTGGCTCTTTGATTTTCAGCTTCCTAATCCCCAACTCTTTCAATCCCCAACTCTTTCAATCCCCAGCTCTTTTATTCCCCAAGGCGAAGTATTTGATGAATCACCGAAATAATGCGCGTCGTCAGCGCCAAGTAAGAGAAGATCGTCTTGGCTATCAGTCGCTCGAAGCCCGACATCTACTGGCCGCAGTCGCAGGCTCGGACCTTGGATTTATTAGTTACGGCGAGTTTCAAGTGCCTGTTTCAATCGCCCATCCGGAATTGTTCCGGTCGGCATCAAACGCTGGTGCTTTGGGTTCTGTGAACCAAGTTTCGGTTGCCGTCAACTCAGACTATGACGTGACACCCGGGTCGGATCTGATCATCAACTTGGCGACGACAACACCCGTCAGCCAGCAAATGGATTTGCTGCAAGAGCATCTCAACTTGGGTGAGCATGATTCATTAGAGCTGGTCAGCACCGATCAAGATCATTTAGGAATGACACACTTTAAGTATCAGCAGTATTATCGGAATATCGAAGTTGCTGGTGGTGAATTCAAGGTTCATGCTCAAGATGGAGAGGTGTTTCGATTAAGTGGTAACTTTGTTGAATTCGAAACGTCGCAATTTTCGGCAAGCATCTCAGAAGCCGATGCTTTAAGTCATGCGTTAGAGTTTATCGGGGCTGATGTTTACCTGTGGCAGGTTGAGAACCCCGGAGATTTCCTCGACCACGATCACGATCACGATCACGATCACGAACACGAACACGAACACGAACACGAACACGAACACGAACACGACCACGAACATGAACATGAACATGACCATGGGGACTTTGCAAGCGAAGGCGAGCCACATGGTGAATTAGTTTACGTGGGTGACGGTGATTCGGACGCCGTTTTGACCTACAAGTTTGACATTTATGCCATCGCACCTCTGACGCGTAATTACGTTTTTGTAGACGCACAAACGGGTGAGATTATTGACTCCCAAGATCGAATCCATCATGCCGACGTCAACGCAAGCGGTACCAGCCTTTACGACGGAACGGTCAATTTTGTGGCCGACTCTAACAGCGGAAGCTACCGGTTACGGCAGTCCGTCAACGGCGTTGAAACTTTTGATCTCAATGAAGGCACCAATTACAACTCGGCCAGCGATGTAACAAGCTCAACCACCAGCTTTACGGCTGCGTCGGTTCATACTGGAGTCCAGGCCCACTTTGGAGCGGAGCAAACTTTAGATTACTTTTTCACCGAGCACAGTCGTGATTCCTACGACAACGTCGGCACCACTTTGTTGTCCTACGTGAGCTACAGCAGTAATTACAACAATGCTTTCTGGGATGGGAGTCGGATGACTTATGGAGACGGGGATGGGACAAACTACAACCCACTCGTTTCGCTTGATATTGTGGGACATGAGATCACTCACGGTGTGACTCAGTACTCGGCGAACTTGGTCTATTCTTATGAATCGGGCGCGTTGAATGAATCTTTTTCGGATATTTTTGGTGAGGCTATTGAGAACTATGCGTCAGGGTCTAACGACTGGTTGATGGGTGAAGACATTGCCGTCAACCCAGGCAACGCACTTCGAAGTATGTCAGATCCACCTGCCAAAGGTGATCCAGACACTTATTTGGGAACCAACTGGTGGACGAGTGCAGGGGATAACGGCGGTGTTCACATCAATTCAGGCGTGCAGAACAAGTGGTTCTATCTGCTTACGGATGGTGAATCGGGAGTCAACGATTTCGGTGTTTCCTACGACGTGACCGGAATTGGAATCGAGGACGCGTCGAAGATTGCCTATCGAAATTTGACCACCTATTTAGTTTCGACCTCACAGTATATTGATGCTCGCGAGGGAGCCGTTCAGTCTGCGATTGATCTCTTCGGGGTCAATTCTCAACAGCATTTGTCCACCGTTGATGCTTGGGAAGCGGTTGGTGTTTCAGGCGCGTTTATCGATGTGACTGTGAATCCGACAAGTGAAACGGGCTCTTCGATTTACCGCGGTCAAGTTTCCAGTCAGATTCTGGGCACTGGATTGGTGGATACGCTCTCGATCGATCTTGATCCGAACCAAACGCTATCGATCTCCGTCGCTGGAGCCAATGGCTTGGTACCGGCAGTTGAAATTCTCGATCCTAATGGTGTGGTCATCGCTAGTGGAACTGCTGCTTCGAGCAAGCTGGTATTGCAAACGGCGGGCATTACAGAATCGGGCACCTACAAGATTATGGTGGCCGGCGATTCTGGTAGTAGCGGCGCTTACGACCTCGATGTGATTCTGAACGCTTCGGCGGAGGGTGAATTTGCTGGTGCGACCAATGACACGCTGGCGACAGCAGAGGATATCTCAGGATCTGCAATGACGCTTGGAGCTGATTCAACAATTGATCGCGTTGCGGTAAGTGCGAATCTTGATTCGGAACAAGTCGTCCAGGCGGCGGAAGACTTTGAATCCGGCAGCTTGGATGGTGCTTGGTCGACTTCATCATCTGATGCTGATGGGCGAATCGTAATTACCAACACCTTTGCCGCACAGGGCAGTACGAATTCTCTGTTTATGGACCAGACCAACGAAGGTGTGTTCAATCTAAACGAAGCTATCTGGACGGTTGATTTGACTGGGCTGACGGCGGCAAAGTTGAGGTTTTTTCATGCCGAATGGGGGGATGAAACACATGCGTTGCCGGCTTCATTCTCAGGAAGTTCGAATGGTGACGGAGTTGCAATCAGCGCTGATGGAACGAACTGGTTCACCATTTTGACCAATACAGATTCGCAACCGGGGGTCTGGGTGGATGAGATTATTGACTTGGCCGCTGCAGCAACTTCAGCAGGAATTGCTTTAGGTCCAGATTTCAAAATCAAATTTCAACAGTATGACAATTGGATTTACAGCTCAGATGGTCGAGCTTACGACCAGATTAGCATTGTGACTCCTCAAGCCTCTCCTGATTGGTATTCCTTTGAAATACTTAGTGGGCAAACCGTTTCTTTAGCTTTATCAGGAGACGGAACTGGTGGGGCTTCGGTTGACTTGTACGATGCAAGTGAAACGTTGCTGCAAAGTGGTGTGTCGGGTTCCAACGTTGACAGCTATGTCTCTCGTTACACCAATGCCGGTGCGACAGCGACGTTTTATGCGTATGTCACAGGGCCGGATAATTCGGATTACGACCTCGTCGTGACGCGTGGTGCGGATTTTGATCTTGAACCCAGTGGCGGTTCTGCTCCGCAGGCGATGTCAGACAACGGGGGTGTTTTTGGCCATGTTTCGGCGGTGAGTTCGGCTGACGCCGACCCGGATTCGGTTGCGGCTACGACAGTAATTAACACCGCATTTCCCGGGCTTACGCTCTCCAACAATGTTGGTGGAGGAAGTATTTATTCCGCGGAAGCGACGTTCACCGCTCCAACGGGTGCCAACGTCTTTGCTCCCGGAGCAACTGCAGATAACGGCTTTCGCGAGGGAGACAATGAACTTCGAGCTGATTTCGCGATTAGCCAATCGTTCGTCTCAATCGATGTCGGATCCGACGATGCTTCTGACGTTGCCTGGCTTCGTGCGTATGATTCGAATAATGTCCTGCTTGATGAAGTTGTGAGCGGAAGTGTTGCCAATGGCAACCGTCAAACCATTTCCCTGTCACGCCCAACGGCCGACATTGCGTACATTGTTGCCGCTGGTTTAGGAAGTGACATTACGCCTTTGGATCGACTCGTCTATCAGGTTGCAGATAGCAACAGCGATGTTTATACGATTTCAGCAATCGCAAATGACCAATTTACTTTAAATGCCTTCCTGCCTGGTGCGGGTCAAAACTTATTCAACAACCCTCTGGATGCGGTCGCTGGTAGTTTGCTTTTGATGGAGCTTCGTGATCCAAACGGCACTTTAATCGCTACCGATAACGAATCAATCTCGGCAACGGCTGCCTTAAGCGGTGACTACGAGTTGACCGTGATTGCGACTGCGAGCGGCGGTGAATACTTTGTTGAACATTGGTACAACCATGCTCCCGAAGCAGTGACGGATGCCGCTGAGACGGACGAAGACGAACTTTTGAACATTGACGCTTTGGTTAATGATTCCGATGTTGATGGAGATTCACATTCGATCACCGGGGTGACGACGCCGACGCATGGAACGGCTGTCATTCAAGGCGACGGAACGATCGATTACATGCCAGTGGATGACTATTTTGGCGATGACTCATTTGAATACACTCTCACAGACGAACACGGCGCCGTTTCTACGGGGACGGTCAATGTGACGGTCAAGCCAATCAATGATGCTCCGACCAATATCACGCTGTCGGCAAACTCGATTGCTGAGAACACTGATACGTCATCTGGGGCGGTCAGCATCGGCACACTCACAGCAGAGGATACCGATTCGACGTCTTTCACTTACAACCTTGTGGCAGGCACGGGGGATGCGGACAACAGCTCATTTGAAGTGGTTGGTAATCAACTTGCTATCAAGCAGGGGGTCGTTCTCGATTTTGAGTCGCAATCTCAATACGCCATTCGGCTCGAGGTTTCGGATGGCGATTTAACTTATGAAAAAGAGTTTGTTGTCGATGTCACTGACCTGCTTGAAGTTGGCACCCTGACGATCGGCAATGGATCCCAAAGGTCCTCGATACTTGAGTTAGTGATTGCGTTTGATGACGTCGTGACGATTTCTCCGGGGGCGTTTGGATTGCTCCAACGCGGCGGCAATGGTGGATCGGTGACGCTTAACGAATCCTCCTCTGATGCAACGGGAGTTACCGTTGTGACGCTGACCTTTAGTGGTTCCTTCGTTGAGACCGGGGGTTCATTGGCAGATGGCAACTACCAACTAACGATCGACGGAAGTTTGATCCAATCCGCCTCCACCGGTCAACTGATGGATGGCGACTCAGATGGAGTTGCTGGCGGCAATTACGTCTTTGGAGATACCGAGGACGATGCTTTCTTCCGTTTATACGCCGACATCGATGGTGACCGAGACGTGGATGGACTCGATTTTGGTCAATTCCGACCGACGTTTTTCAAGTCATCCGGAGATGCCAATTACAACAGAGATTTTGATTTCGATAATGATGGAGACGTCGATGGAATTGACTTTGGCCAATTTCGAATTCGATTTTTCACCTCACTCGATTTTGAGTAAATCCAAAAGTTTGATTGGAATGATCTCTTAATTTTGATTTTTGATTTGTTACTCCCCTCCAAGTTAACGTTCTAGTTGACTTCAAGCCCCTCCCTCAATGATTCTGGTTAACCATGAAGAAACTCACATTACTCTCTGCTTTTGTTATCGCTTTGGTATTTTCTCCCTGCGTCAATGCCGATCTGGCGTTACGGTTTTCGCTGGATGGCACGTCATTTTCAGACACATTCAATATGAATGTTGGGGATTCCCTTACGGTCCAAGTGTACGCGTTAGAGATTGGTGAAACCCGTCTGTCAGATTCGGGGCTGC
>JAQWLH010000153.1 GCA_029247405.1 Mariniblastus sp. | reverse complement strand
TTTCAGTTAAGCCTGATTGGACAATCCTTTCGAACGGTGCCACCAGTTTTCGAAAAAATCAAATCGACTTTTGGAGATCAAATCTGCAAGTGGGGTTACCAGGCAACACGATTGGATTACTGGAAAGCATTAGCCGAAGCTGACCTCTTTGTATCCACCGCGAAGCATGAGTTCTTCGGACTCTCAGCCGCCGAAGCGATCGCGGCGGGAACGTTTCCACTACTCCCCAACCGACTGGCGTATCCGGAACTCCTCAGTTACGCGTTTGACCAAAAGGAATTATCGAAACACCTCTATGATGGTGGTTCGGAGGGCCTCGCCGCAAGGATCGAGTCCATCGTCAACACTCGCGGGAAAAACCCTGGGAATGAAAATACTGATGCTTCGAGCACATTACTGTCGAATCTCCGTCTGGAAACTCGTGGGCGAGATTTGGATGAAGCCCTGCGCAACTTAGTCGAAAGCGACTGAAAGATAGAGTTAATCATCATCGTGAAAGATGGACACAACGGTCCACATCTCTCAGTCACCCATGACAACGCGATAATGACTGAACGCTAAATTCGATCCAATTCCACCACCGTCCGTTCACTCCGATGTTCTCCAGTATTGAGTGTGTTAACAGGTTCAAACACAACCATATGGACCTCCTCCGGGGCTTCTGGTTTATGTTCAACGCCCTTAGGAATCACGATCACATCCCCTGGATTAAGCGTTTCTGTTCGATCGCGGAAATGAACGAGGAGTTTTCCCTGAGTAACCCAGAACATCTCGTCTTCGTTTTCATGATAATGCCACTCAAACTCACCTTGAAGCTTGGCCAGCTTGACATGCTGCCCGTTCAACTCGGCAACAATCTTGGGAGACCAATGATCTGAAAACAGGCTAAATTTGTCATCAACATTAAATTTCTGCATCCCCGGCTCCTGTTTGGCTCTTGTCTAGTTCTTCAAACTTTACACCGAATCAGGACGAGTGTCCAAGATGACGCTGCTACTGATTCCTGAATAGTCGATTGACTCAAGCGACGTGTTTGCCGAAAATGGCGATTCTTATTCAAAATCCTTCAGCCAGTTCTCATGACAAACAAGCGATTCTTCTGTTTACGTGGCTTCATGAAGTCCGGTACCAATTGGCTCGGCAGCCTGCTTAATAGTCATGAAGAAATTTCCTGCATAGGAGAGTTCCACTGGCAACAAATTGTCGCAAATTTTAATGCCAACCAAAACAACTTGCCAATTTACGAGTCGGACAAGGCAAAATCATTGGCTCGTGGTCACCTTGAAAAGATGATTCGCCAGTGCATGTTAGACCAAGCAGATCCAAATGCTTCGCTAATTGGCGACCGGACACCGCACTCAATCATGCCCGTTACACTCCAGGGTGTTCCAAACATTTCAATCATTCGTGATGGGCGAGACATCCTTGTCAGTCGCGCATTCCACCTCTACAACCACCCTGACGTACATCGGCTTTTTGACCGAATTCCGGAAATGAAAGATACCTTTGAAAGTTTCAAAGCCGACCAATGGTACTTTCAAAAAGAACCTGAACAGCTCCTAAAACACGAGGTCATGGTCCGAGAATCGCTCCGATGGTGGCGGCAGCATTTGGAGCAGGATGAATCAGTCGCTCAACAGTACCCCAACCTGCCCGTGAGGTTTGTACGCTACGAAGATCTCCATCGCGACACAGCCTCCGAACGAGCCAAACTCTTTGAGTTTCTTAATGTCGATCCCAGCCGATCCGCTAAAATCACAGGGATCCTCAAACCTGGGTTTAAAGAAGAACGCCCTGCTCAATTTTTGCGAAAAGGAAGCGTTGGGGACTGGAAAAACTATTTTACTGAAGAGACTAAGCAGTGGTTCAAAGAGGAAGCTGGAGAGTCCCTAATTAAATATGATTACGAAAGCTCATACGACTGGTAGACCCTTTCAGGTATGAAAGGGGATTGAAGGACAACTGCCCGGGATCATTCTCGATGCAGTCACCTTACGACGTTTTCTTCCTGAAAAACACTTATCGACATAAATACTTGACGATTGAATTAGGTAAAACAACTAGAGAAACCATGACCGAACCAACGCCCCCAAATGACTCGTCAGCCCCAAAAAAAGACCAACCCACAATCCATCTAGATCAGTTTCTCAAAACATGTGGCGTTGCAACTGGTGGTCAGGCCAAGGTCATGATTCAAGCAGGAGAGGTGCTTGTAAATAATGAAATTGAAACGAGACGTCGAAAACAGCTGCGGCTTGGTGATGAAGTTACCCTCCATGACGTGATCTACGTCGTCTCGTTAGGCGAACCAACCGAAGATGACGACGCATCGGATAACGCCATATCGGATTGAAACTGGCGACGATGTTTGGCTCAACCAAATTGCCCGACCCAACGTTAGCGGTTGTCATGAAAAGATCACTCACACTAAAGTTGAGGTAATCCGCCGATACCTCGCCCACAAGGGAGTCGCTTAAAAATCACAAACCCAACCCACGCTGGGTTTGCTCAAGCCAGTATTTGGAAAAATTAATTTTGGGCGTGTAACAGTCAGGTGCTTTTCGATTCAAGATTGCAAGCAAGCGACCAGACTCATCAACTGCACCGACTTGGCCATCCGTCAGAGGAGATTTCGGCTCCCATGTGTAGCCGTTGGCAAATAACTCAAGCTGGGTATTTGGAACTGCGATGTAGGACAGATCATCGAGCCTGTCTTGGGCAGCGACAAGATTCTCACGAATCGACTCAACACCAATGCCAATGGGTGAAATCGAGTCAGTGATTGAAAAATTGCCGATCGCAGTTCGCGTCAGGTTGGTCATGATTGCCCCCGAACCGAGCCTACGACCAATGTCTCGCCCAAGGGAACGCACGTAGGTCCCGCTGCTGCATTCGAGTTCAATCTTGAATTCAGGATAGGTAAAATCAACCAATGAGATTGATTCAATCGTAATCGTTCGCGGATTCAATTCAAAATCAGCACCCGCACGAGCCAACTTGTAGGCCCGCCTCCCGTTAACTTTCAGAGCTGAATAACGTGGAGGGAGTTGTTGTATCTGGCCAACAAACTCCTTCAACACCGACTCAAGCTGAGAACGATCAACTGGTTCCGCGCCTTCGACAGGAATAACCTGCCCTTCCAGGTCTTCGGTGTCAGACTCGACACCAAGCCGAAAAGTGCCCAAATAAGTTTTGGGCATACGCTGGACAAATTGGGTCAATCGGGTGGCAGGTCCAACACAAACAACCAAGACCCCAGTTGCAAGTGGATCAAGAGTTCCAGCATGACCAACCTTAAAGGGCCTGACAAGTTTCTGGACCGAGTTGACCACCGTACGAGACGTCTCGCCCCGAGGCTTGTTAATATTTAAAAATCCGAACACCGCTCAATCAGAACCTCAAACCTTGATATTTGTTTTAACTCAGGGTCATTTCGCCGGATCCAAAATCCGCTTTCCATCCACGAGCATCTGAGTCCAAAGAAAAGCTTACAAAGCTGCATGCAAAACTCTATTCACTTCTTTGACTTCAATACGGAAATCTCGGCCTTGTAACCATCAATTTCCTTCTCAATGTTCGCCACTTCATCTGGCTCGTCAGTTTGCAGTTTTGCTGCGGCGAGAACCTTCTGAGCCTTTTCGACTTTTTGCCTTAATACTTCAAGTCGCTTCTTGGTTTTTTTGTCCATACTCAAAATGCACCTGAAAATTAAACTCAACATCTAAAAAACGAACTCAGCATTGTCATAAAAAAAAGGCCCGTCTTGCGACGCGCCCTTTTGTTATACGCTAGTTGGTTGCCAGGCGTCAACAATCAGCTGACACGCCATCATTCAGAGTTCGGATTAATTACCGACGGCGGCTTCAACATCTTCACCCACGCTGACCGGGATCATGGGAACAGCCAAAGCTCCCAACCAAGCCTGTTGGGTCAAGTCCGCTTTCAGACCACTGGTTGTCACAGGCAACCTGCTAGAGAACGCAACTCGGGCAGACGTTGATTGGCCATAAAAAGTTCGAATAGTGTCCTGAACTTGTGCCAGACGAGCGTCGTTGATCTGAGCGTCAACATCGCGATTTATGAAAACTGTTTTACGTGCTTGGGGCATATTTTGCATGATGCCCGCGACGGCGAATTGGCCCATACGGTTAAGCTTGTTGGTTTCTTTATCGAAGTGCATCGAAGTCAAAACTGAACGCTCTTCGAAGCCTTTATCAATCATCGGTCCCCAGACCGAAAAATACACTTGACGATCCGCACAATTAAAAGGTTTTGGCCATGCGTCATTCCTTGCCTGAATTCGAGCGTGCAACATTTTGGTGTGTGCATGTCGAGCTTTCATTTCTTCGATGAATTGCCCTCCCCCCAAACAGCCACAGCCAGCATTATTGCAACCGCCGAATGCCGATTGGTAAATTCCGCCAGTGGTCGCTTGCCCCTGACATTCAGTGCAACCTTGCACCTTCGAGGTGATCGAATTTTGGCCCTGGGCAACGCAACTGGACGCCAACGCGACGCTAATAGTTGCCACGGCGGCAATGAGTAGTGACTTTACTTGTGACATCGCTTTGCTCCAAAACAAGACCGTAGGGATCTTCTTAGGTAAATGGACTTGGACGAATGCCGGGTGAATCACCCGATTTTCAATGAAGATCTTAAGAAGCGAGCCAATTGGTAGATAACCCGCAACACAGGTGTTATCGGAATATTGGCATTTGGCCTTCCGATGCAAACAATTCGTATTCCAAAATAAAACGTTGGAGTAAGCGTTTTTTGAGAAGGCCATTTAGTTTTTCCGCCAACACCAGTTTCGGTGACTTGTCCGAAAAGTCAAAAGATACCGGTTAGGAATTCAAACGGGCCGAGTATTGCCGGCAACAAATGGCGAAAGCCAGGCATTGCCACTGCTGAAAGATGAATTGAAATAGAGTTGAAGCTCACAAACTCCAAATGGAAAACAAATCACTCCAGTACACCTTATTGACATTTCATGTTGGAACCTGTCATCGGAGCAGGCAAGATCTTGAAACAGCGGCGAAAATCGATTTCAAAGCTCGTCCGTCGACGTTTAACTTTGACGATTTTATTAAAACCGCTACTGGCCTGACATTAGAGGCAGCATCTCGTTGACCATCGTGATCGCCGCAGGCCCGACGAGAACCACAAAGATGCCAGGGAAGATGAACAACACCAAAGGGAAAATCAGTTTGACCGCTGTTTTCGATGCCTTCTCCTCAGCAATCTGCCGACGGCGGGTTCTCATGGCTTCGCTCTGAACGCGGAGTGCCTTTCCGACACTCGTACCAAATTTATCGACTTGAATCATGACCGAGGCAAGCACTTTAAGATCTTCAACGCCGTTTCTCTGTCCCAACTCCGTCAAAACAGTTTCCCGAGTCGATCCCATTTGAAGTTGTTGATTGCAAAGCTTGAATTCACCTGCAACGATCGGATGAGTGTCAACCATTTCATCAGCAACTCGCCGTAATGCCTGATCCATTCCCAGACCAGCTTCCACGCAAACCACCATCAAGTCCAAAGCATCGGGCAAGCCTAAGAACATACTTTGCTTGCGTTTGCCCCCCATCAACCCAAGAATAAACTCAGGCATAAACATGAAGCAAACCGCTCCCACGAGCGAGTAAACAAACGCCGAGAGTGTCGGGCCATTACTAAATAAACCGAGACCGCCTGCGATAATAAATCCAAAGCCGGCTGATAAGACCTTGATCGTCGCAAGAAGCTGAAGAGCAGTTTCACTACGAAACCCAGCCTCATCGAGCTTTCGCTTAATTCGACTGGCTTCTTTTGCATTCTTCGGCTGCAATGCTTCGGAGATTTTAGGGCTCGCGTTCTCCAGTAGCTTGGTAATTCCTTCTTTTGCAGAACCACTTGATTTGAGAATCTCTGACTGCCCAGTTCGGCGATCCTTAATTTGTTCAAGCCGTGCCTCCGATTTTGTCTTTCCATTAAAGACCAAATCGATCATGACCCAAGCACCAATCGCGATCGCCCCAAATATGGCAAACGGCAGCAACGTAACAAAATCAATTTCGGCAATAAGTAAATAATTCACTGGGCTATACCTTAATATCGATGATTTTTTTAATTGCGGCCGCACCAATGAATTGCAGAACAATCGCAACCAAGAGCATCTTTTTCCCCATCGGATCTTCAAAGAGCAGCATGACGTAGTCGTAGTTCAATTGAAGCATGACAGCAAACAAAGCAGGCGGCAGAACCAAAAGTACAATGCCAGAAATACGGCCCTCACCAGTCAAGGCTTGAATCTGACCTCTGATTTGAAATCGCTCCCGAGTCAGGTGCGATATCTTTTCGAGAATCTCAGCAAGATCACCACCCGTCTGCCGCTGCAGAACGACCGCTGTCACGAAAAACCGAAGGTCCAGATTGGGAACACGATCGGTCATCGTCTTCAAGGAATCCGGCAATGTCACGCCGAGATTTTGCTCTTCAAACGACCGAGCAAACTCAGGCCCTAAAGGCTCAGAGATCTGCTGCCCAACTAACTGGATCGCCGCTGGCAAACTCTGTCCGGCACGTAGCGCCTGACACATCAGATCAAGTGCCGCGGGTAACTGTTGACCAAATTTATTTAGACGACGCCCACGGATAAACCAACAAAAAACAAATGGAATGGTGCCACAGATGATTGCGGCGAGCGGAGCTAAGGATTTCCAAGGAGAGAAAACCGCACAAAGCAATCCTGCAAACCCACCGATAACTCCAGTCATCAACACAAATTTGCTTATTGAAATATCCTTGCCAGTCTGCTCAAGGAATACTCTCAAGTTCAAAAATTTATTGACAAGCTCTTCGATTTTATTCGGAGCTGCGTCAAGCGGACTTAGTAATAAGTTTGGCTTGGGGGTATTGGTTTTGGTAGCGCCTCGACCGCTATTTTGTGTCAAAGAGGCAAGGCGATCCTCGAGCTGGTCGTTGTTACCTTGAAGCAACAGAGAGGCCGCAAATACCATCCCGCCAATTCCGACGGCGATCGCGCCGATTAGTATGTACGTTATCATGTCAAAGCTCTTGATTCATAATGTTTTTTTGGCCTCAGCCATTTTGCCGAATCCCCAATACTCGCCCTAATCTTCCATCATTACGCGTTCACGGAAAATGCTCGCGGGAAGTTTGATTCCCATTGCCTCGAGTTTATCCATGCACTTGGGACGCACCCCCGTGCACACAAAGCGGCCACGCGCACGTCCGTTTTCATCGATACCAATCTTGTCGTATCTGAATATGTCCTGCATGACGATCGTGTCATTTTCCATTCCACAAATCTCAGTAATCTTGGTCACTTTACGTGGCCCTCCCTGGAGCCGATTCGCCTGAATGACCAGATCGACCGCCGATGCAATCTGCGAACGCATTGCCTTTACCGGCAACTCAAAGCCGGCCATCATGATCATCGTCTCTAAACGTGAGATACAATCTCGGGGAGTGTTTGCGTGTGTGGTGGTAAGCGATCCTTCGTGACCGGTATTCATCGCTTGAAGCATATCTAGCGTCTCAGGCCCACGGCACTCACCAATGATGATTCGCTCGGGACGCATCCGAAGACAGTTTTTGACCAAGTCTGTCGCGCTCACAGCTCCTTTACCTTCGATGTTGGGAGGACGCGTTTCCAAACGGACAACATGGTCTTGCTGGAGCTGAATTTCTGCCGCATCCTCAATCGTAATAATTCGGTCTTCGTGCGAGATAAAACTCGAGAGCGTATTGAGCAGAGTCGTCTTACCCGAGCCCGTTCCCCCCGAAATAATGATGTTCAATCGCGCCTTCATCGCGCCTTCGAGCAGCATGACCATTTCCGGCGTGAAAGCCTTGAAATTTAGCAAGTCCTCCAATTTGAGCGGATTGGCTCCAAAACGACGAATGGACATTGCTGCCCCATCGAGTGCCAACGGCGGAATGATCGCGTTCACTCGAGAGCCGTCCTCGAGTCGAGCATCAACCATCGGGCAGGTTTCATCAACGCGACGTCCGACCTTGGAAACGATTCGGTCGATGATTTGAAGCAAATGGGCGTTGTCTCGGAATTCCACCGACGACTTTTCCATCTTACCGCCACGTTCGCAGTAGATGTTCTTGGGTCCGTTTATCAGGATATCGCTGACCAGCGGGTCCTTGAGCAAAATCTCTAGAGGTCCTAAGCCAAAAGTCTCGTCCAAAACCTCTTCGATCAAACGATCGCGTTCCGAACGGTTGAGCAAATTGTTTTCACCGTCACAGAGGTGTTCGACCACCACGCGGATCTCTCGACGGAGAACATCGCCCTCCATATCTCCGACGCGGCTCAAGTCGAGTTTGCCAATCAACTTGCCATGAATTCGCTGCTTTAACTGATCAAATTCGCTGTATTTATCTGTTACGCTCATGGTTTCTACACCTTCAATCCAAAAATCTAAGGATCGATCTCCAAAAGATTTATCTTTGTTGCTATTTCACAACATGGGAAAACATACATCACGAATTACCGAGTGCGTAAAGCCAACCAAAATATTGTCAACGTTCTTTTCAGTTCGGATTGTCTGATTGCTCCAATCGTTTCGTTCGGAAACCTCAATTTCACGCAAATATTCAGCATCAAACTTTGGCATGCAATTAAATTCTTTGGATAAATCCCAATCGAAGTCCTTTTCCCGGGCATTTGAAGCCGTTCCCCACTTGGAAATCGCTTTCCCGAACCAATCCCACCATTCGGTTAAACGACTCACAACAAAAAGTTGATAAAGGTAGAAAGAAGCAGGTCAAATTAGCCGCTGATCTTCACTGTTCGACGGAATCAAGATGATTTTGGTGAGCTTTGCAGGCTCATCGACCTAGCTGGTTGCAACCACCCCCAGTCCTGAATCACCTCAAAATGCACCGCTCGCGAAAATGATGAACTTTCCGCAAGTGAGTTTGCCGCAGGTAAACGCTGCATCGCTAAATGTTAAATTGGTCACGACGAATCGCCATCGTGCCTGTGCCTCTAACTGACTCCACCCTGCTCAAGGTATCGAATCGCAGAGACCAAAAATGACTCCGCCATTCTCGTTACCTCAGGAGAGGAGGACGCCCTTGGACCGGCGACGTTAAGAATCGCCACATCATTTTTTGAAACCCATGAATCAAATTGCTCATACGCGGTGAGCTGATTTATTTCTGGATCGTCCAAATCCAAGCACAGACAGGGACGCTTGTGTTTTGCAGCTAACCGCCGCGTCAACTCCGTGCCTCGGGACATTCTCTGCCGAAACAATATCAACGTTCCGTCAGAGTGAATCACATTCTTTTCAGTTCGAATAGAATAGCCTCGTTCAGGAGTTTCTCGAAGTTGATAAATCTTAGGAATTCGACCGTCTTCTGCACGTCGCCCGCGGGGACAAAACCCACCGTGCGGGATCTCTAAAAACACGGCGACATCCAGTGCCGCGCGATCTACCCCGGTCTGACCTCCAGAAACGATTTTTATAATGGCGGGCATCAAGTCAAACTACGATCAAAAACGAAAAGAATCGTAACGTCGACTACCATGTTATGAGGTGTTTGCGATCAGCACCATCGGTAACTACTGCTTGGGAAGTTCCAATTTGATTCCCGCCTGAAGCGGTGTCGTCGACTCAACGGAGCCGAGAATGTCACGGTTCATTTGAATTACTTCCAAATAGCGCGACGCTTGGTTGAGATGAGCCCCCGCGATTCCAAAGAGAGTATCGCCAGCCCTCGTCACATAATAATTGGCGGCCGCCTTTGACTTAATAGCAAACACCGAAGCTTCAGGGACCGGACATAATCTCGGCCAAACGCGGATGAGTTCATTGATTGACGGAGTCAAAATCCGTGTGCCCGGCGTTAACTTATCAAACTCGGGTGTTCTCGATTCGTTATGCTTATACAAAGCTCGGAAAAAACGACCATCCTCATAAACTTTTTGAGAAATTGACCAATAGCTGTCGCCGTCTTCGACGAGATACCCCTCCAAAGAATCAGATTGAGTATGGGTCACCCGCATCTCCGCTTGGGCTGTCGGGACTGTTTCTAACTGGGGTGGCTTTGAAGCGAGAGGCTTCCCGAACGACTTGGTACTGTCTCTTGATGGCTGACGCAAAATGGGCTTTGATGCAACAAATTTATCCGACTCATATTTTTGCAGCTCTTCCTCGTTTATATCAATTGGTGAAACTTCGATTTGAAAATCGGCAGATCGCTTGAGCGAGGGATTCAGAAGCCCTGTTGACGGGTGTAATTCTGCTGAATCTTCTTCGCTCTCGCGTTTTGGGCCTTTCGGGATCGAAGGCGATGATCGAAGCTCATTCGTAAAACTGACTTTTTCAACTCCTCCATTGCCAGTTGAAGAAGCCAGCGTTTGCCCCCGCTGCTTCACCTTTGTAGGCAATGATGCAAAAGGGGCGGCAGTTTGTTGTCCGAATCTCTCGGAGAGTTCTTGTGGGCTGGATTGGAACTGGAAGTCGTTTGAAGTGACTCGTTCCGAACCTGACGTCTCCGACGACATCAATTTTCGCTTGCCTTCTTTTACTATTTCGTTCGTCTTGGCAAAATGATTTGCAACCTTTGAATCAAGAAATGGATCATCAATGGGTTGAGGCGAGTTTTGAGTCTTCTGAGTATTACCAACCAACGGCGGGCTAATGACTGGCACGGCTTGGAATTGACCGTCGTTGGGTTGAGACTTGACCTCGGTTGAACGCGTTTTCGAGTTCGAACCAGATTCCAGTTCTACCAGATCGAGCTTGCTTGCCAGTCCCGGCTGCTCATCAGCCAACTGCGAATTTAATTGTCGCTGAGCACGTGACTCCGGATCCCGCTCTTGTGCAAAATAATTACCCTCAGTAAGACTCGATTTCGGTGAAAACCTTTTTGCAACGCCCGGCAAAGGACCGCGAACTAGCTCGGGCTTTATCTCGATTTTTGCTTGCGAATTTTGTTCTGACTGCTGAGTGTCTTGGGGGCCAATCTGTTTAGTTATTGGAGCATCACGAAAATGGCCAGCCAGATGGCGACCACGCCCGCTTATTCGATTAAATGCCACATAGACCAACAGGACCAGCAACACCGCAACAACAGTCAGGCCGATCTGCGCCTCGCGAATCAGTTGGGATTTAGAATTTGGGCGAAAAGGATCAGCCATTGGCTTCCACTAATTTGAAGGCTCAGAAACAACCGTTTTCTGAATCAGAATTGGCTGGGACTATACAGAATGCAGGAGCATGCGAAAACGCCGAACTGCGTGCGGCAATCTAAATTAGCTGCCTACCGAGAACGGTCTTAAAACTGACTGCACAGACCTGCTAGCATCCCAAGGCAAACGCACTGGATCAAAGCTTTTCAGCCACTCGAAGCTTGGCACTCCGACTACGAGGGTTTGCTGCTAACTCAGTCTCCGAAGCCTGCAGTGGCTTACGGGTGAGGACCTTCATTTGTTCGTTCGCATTCAGTGCTTGCTTCACAATCCGGTCTTCGAGCGAATGAAAACTGATAACCGCCAACCTTCCTCCCGGCGTCAACAGCTTTGGCATACGCTTCATTGCGATGGTCAGCCATTTGAGTTCTTCGTTGACGGCAATTCGAAGTGCTTGAAATGTCCGGGTTGCCGGGTCAATGGTTTGATTTTTCGTACGCGGGACGCAGGATCTAACAATTCGTGCCAATTGTGAAGCTGTTTCAATTTTTTCGTCGTGTCGAATTCTTACTATTTTTCGTGCGATCCGACGACTCAGTCTTTCCTCGCCGAACTCATAAATCAAATTAGCGAGCCTTTTCTCACTGAGTCCATTAACAAGTCGAGCCGCAGATTCACCCCCTAAGGGGTTGAACCGCAAATCAAGCGGTCCATCACTTTGAAAACTGAAACCTCGGTCTCGGTCAGCGAGCTGGTCACTCGAAAGCCCCAAATCCAAAAGAATCGACTGAACCGATTCAACACCCAATTGATTGAGTTGCTCTGGAATATCCGCATAGTTGCTGACGATCAAGGTCGCGTTTTCTTCCGTGATGCGGCCACTCGTCTCCTCGACAGCCGCAGGATCGCGATCAAAACCAAACAACCGCCCACCGGGACTGATTCGTTTTAGCAACTCAATTGAATGGCCCCCTCCACCGAGGGTACCATCGACAACCAAGTCCCCAGGTTGCGGATTCATACCTTCAAGAACTTCAATCGGCAAGACGGGGATATGAATGGTCACGATGTTACTAACACAAAATTGACAGATGATTGCTGAGGCCGATATCGTACTAAAAAAGTGAGCTTTTTTTAAGGAGTGTCACTCGATCTAATTTTTTCGCATTGCAACGATGGGGTCCAACCTTGCTGCCCGCCAAGCGGGAATAACACTGGCAACCGCACACAGTAAAACTGACACCATCAAAGCAACAAGTGTGGCCCATGGCGAAAACATAAACATTTCCCCCGACACTTGCTCATTCACTCGCCCCTCAACGTAATCTCTAACCAAGCTTTGGCCGAACATGCCGATCAAAAGACTGGCAAGCGTTGCCAAAACAGCTCCCACCGCTCCGAGCAAAGCGCCCTCGACAAACATTAATCCCACGATTTGATTATCTCGGGCACCGAGAGATTTCATAATTCCAAATTCTGAGGTTCTCTCCATCACAGAAATAATCAGGGTGTTCGAGATTGCGATCCCAGTGACCACCAAAATAATCAGAGCAACGACATAGATCACGCGACTGATACGACTGATTCGATTATCGATTCGTTCAATCATGGACCGGGCTGAAAAGGTATCGTATCCCAATTCTCCGAGATCATCCTCAACTTGTTTCACGTGAGCGAAACGGTCAACATGCAGCGTCGCCGAATAAAATTCTTTGATCCCGCCGACGTCAACTTGCAAGTCTGTCGCCGTTTCGTAGTGGAACAAAACGGGCCTCTTTGAGTCGAAGCGCAATTGGCTAAATAAATCAAACAGATTGTCTTCTGCTATGCTGTGATAGACACCTTTTATTTTAAAGCGTCTCTCGACAACCGGCGGCTGCGGTGAATCAGATTCACCAAATGAACCAATTGATTTACGCAACAGCTGTTTTTGCTCATCGGTCAACGATCGCAAGTTGTCAACGTTACCGCCAAGCTGCTTAATGAATCCCAATATTAAAGGATTTTGGCTCACCAATTTTTGCAAGTCGCCACCCTCGATTGCCGTCAGAGCACTTGCCAATTGATTTGGCTTCCCGGACGTTTTAAAGCTGCAGACAACCTCGGTGCCAACTAATGCATCAAGCTCCTGCTGAGTCACACACCCCATACGATAAGCCATCAGTTCATGAATCAAAATTCCGTTACGATCAGACGCAGTGAGCATTTCTCCGGAAACGATTCGTTCGTTTAACCCACTAACTTTTGGAGATACGCCTTCGCCATAAATAGTCTGATCAAACTCGCCCATTGATAACTTGAAGTTGACACGAAGTTGGGGGACAACTTCGATAACGTTATGCAATTCCCCAAATTGCTTCAGCGTTTCTTGATTGATCTGACGGTAACGCCCGTCAGTTTTTCGTTTTTCTTCGAGCAGGAATTTTTTTAATGATTCTTCCATCCGCTCCCGTCGAGCCGCACTCATCGGCTGGGAAATTTTCCACCGCGATTGATCAAGGTCCTCCTCGCTCACTTTGCTCGTTCGCCTTGCAATGACCTTACGCGTAAAGTCCGAACTTTCCAGAACTGAGTGCAGCGCATGCTTGACCCCCTCGCTACCAGCCATGGTCATCAGAACCATGACTGTTCCCAGCACAATTCCCAAGAGATTTAAGATCGTGCGAAAAGGTCGACGGCGCAGGTTGTGGATCGCCATCCTGATTATGTCGAGCCAGCTCATGGGCAATCCACCGATGCTGCAACCGTCCCGTTTTGCCCCGATTTGGTTTCGATCAGTTTCCCATCATCCATCACCAATTGGCGGTCGGTATATTTTCCCGCGAGTTCGAGATCATGGGTAATCAAAACCAAAGTCAACGCTTCGTTTTCACAAATCTGCATGAGCAATTGCATAATCTCAGCTGCTGTCTTGGAATCCAAGTTTCCCGTTGGTTCATCAGCCAACATCACTCGCGGTTGCTTGACGACAGCCCGAGCAATTGCAACTCGCTGTTGCTCACCCCCAGAAAGCTGATACGGAAAATGATTGGCGCGATCGCCTAGACCGACTTTTCTCAACGATTGACTCACCTTTTTCGCCCGAACCTCTGCCGGTTCTCCAGCAATGATCAAGGGGAGCTCGACATTCTGCGCTGCGGTCCGCTGGGAAATCAACTGGAACGATTGAAAAACCACGCCAACTGTCTTAAGACGGTAATCCGCCATGGCTGCAGAATCTAGCTGCCCCAAATCCATCCCGTTGACGCTTAAACTTCCTGACGTCGGGCGATCGAGACCGGATAACAAATTCAGCAAAGTTGTTTTTCCCGAACCACTTCTTCCAACGATTGCAACTTTTTCGAGGGAGTCAATTTGAATCTCCAACTGATCAAGGGCAACCACTCGATTCAATGCTGAACCATAGGTCTTAGAGACTTTTTTGCACCGGATCACTCTGTAGGCACCCCAAACAAACTCAACAATTAATAGCACAACCAAATACTTGGCAATGTCGAAAAATATATTTAAGAAGGAATGCCATTGTAATTACATAAATCGCGATGTTGCAGCACATTGACCAATTTAAGCACTCAACTTTGGATACCCTGCAGGTCGTTCCCCTTCAGGCAATCGAAGGTTGTAAACAATTTTTGGCTGTTAAAAAAAGAACGGCTTGAAGCGTCCATGCTTCAAGCCGTTCGTGATCCGACAATTAAGGCGAATCTGTTTGCCACCGGTTCATCCTGAACCGAATCACAGCAAACTGACGTCATTCTGTGGCCAGATATGACGCTGATCTGCTGCATGGCAAAACAAAGGACGTTTCTAAAGTCTTTGCTTATGTCAGTGAGCCCCGAGGGGCAGTTTGCTATTTGGTTTGTCTCGGTCGCTGCGGAATGATGCCGTCTGCGAAGTCGCGTTGGTCCTCGGTTGATTCTTCAAAATTACTAAACCCTGGTGGATTGAACGTCGTTTCTGCTATCTCGTCGAATGCCTGATGGTGTTGAGCCAAATATCCTTCCCAACGAGCTTGGTCCCAAATCTCCCAGTGAAATCCAACTCCCACGATAACAATGTCTTTGCCTAAATCGGCGATTCCAGCCAATTGGGACGGAATTCGGATTCGCCCCTGCTTATCCATGTCGCACTGCTGTGCTCGCGCGTAAAACAGCCTCGAAAACGAACGAAGATTTCTTGAACCGGAAGACGACTTGTTCGCTTTGACGGCTAATTCGTTGAGCGACACATCAGAATGCATCTCAAGACAATGATCGGGACCGGGCGTTAAAAAGAGCCTTGGTGATTCTGACAGTTCTGTTCGCATTCGCTTTGGAAGCAGAACCCGGAGTTTTCCATCGAGAGTTCGTTGAAAAGTGCCAGTGAATACCACGCCGCTTGGATCCCTAAGAAAGCTCACCAATTTTTACAGTGAGAAGGCCAAAAACAGTACAAAATCCCATTTCCTACCACTCCTCCCCACTTACACCCAAGCATAAGGATTTGGAGCCGCGGGTCAATGCGACCGAAAACATGATAAAAACCAACATAAACCAACAATTGACGCTAAATCACGGGAAAAACGGAGTACAACTTTTCAAAAAAAATGGGAAATTATCTACCTCGCCTGAGACCAGTTTTACCACTTGATAGCGCATATATGAGGCAATTGCCCAGCGATTAAACACCGCGCTATCCAGCAACCATGCAAACTCAATTTATATTCAACGAATCGACAATTTCGGTTTTGGGCTACTGCAAAGAATTCAAACAGCTTAAAACGTCGCTTCAAATTTCATCCTGCGGACCAATCCAAATGACTAATCGTGGAGCCGAACCCAATGGCTCGTTACTCACATCGTCTTACGACTACGAGTTACCCAAAGAACTCATCGCGCAGCAGCCGCTAACGAACCGCGAAGATGCTCGGCTGATGACCATCGATCGTTCCAAGTCGTCAATCGACCATTTTCACGTACGCGACTTGGATCAACTACTACGTCCAGGCGACTGCCTCGTCCTCAACAACACTCAGGTGATCCCCGCCAAATTGGTAGGCTTTCGAACTAGCACTGGTGGTCGTTGGCAAGGCCTGTTTCTTGAAGAAGACGATCGAGGTAACTGGCGAATTCTTTGTAAGACCCGAGGGAAGGCAAAGCCAGGAGAGACTATTACGCTACAGGATCGTGATGGTATCGAGCGAATGACACTTAGCCTGGGGACCAAACTTGAAGATGGGTCTTGGGTGGTGTTGCCCGACACCGCTGGACCAGCGGTAGAGATTCTAAATAAGATTGGCCGTGTCCCCCTGCCCAATTACATCCGCGGTGGCAACATGGTGGACTCAGACCTACAGAACTATCAGACTATTTTTGCAAAGGCCCCCGGAGCGGTTGCCGCCCCAACTGCAGGTTTACACTTAACTGAGCCATTAATAAATCGACTGATCGACGCAGGAATCAAAATCGCCCAAGTGACGCTACATGTCGGCATTGGCACTTTTAAGCCTGTTACCGCTGACGATTTGAACGACCACAAAATGCACTTTGAGCGAGGCTCAATTGATGAGAAAGCTGTAAGCCAAATCAAGCAAACCCGCGATGAAGGCGGCCGGATCATCGCCGTAGGTACGACAAGTGTTCGCGTACTGGAAACGGCGGCGGCCTCCGGCGATTTGCAACCTTGGAGCGGTGAAACCAACTTGTTTATTCACCCGCCCTATCAATTTAAAATCGTCGATGGATTGATGACAAACTTCCACCTTCCACGCAGCACACTGCTGGTTCTAGTGAGAACCCTTGGCGGAAATGAACTCATCAAACGTGCCTACCTTGATGCAGTACAGGAAAAATATCGTTTCTATAGCTACGGTGATGCAATGCTGATCAGCTGATGCCAGTTCCACCGATCTGGCCTCAACTCGTTTATCGGTTAAAGCGAGATGTCTGCAAAGTTTTATCAGCATCGCCGTGCTTAAATCTCGCCTCGATTTCAGGCAATCATGGCGAACCATTCGACAGATCAATTTGCGATACTCCTAGTCAAACTCAGGGAGGTCTCTCAACATCAGAAGGAATGGTTCTGCCACCTCAAGTTCTCATCAAATCCGATTGAAGCCGTTGGTGATCAACGCGTACTCTCGGCTGATCGCCACATTCTTAGGTGCTCCAAAGATACTCCGAAATTGAGAAAACAGGCCCGATCAAATGTCATTATCAGATTGATAATATCGAGTCTCGAGAATCAAACATCCTGATCCAAAAGCCTCACGGACGGACATTACTTGATCACGACCGAGGCGATTTGGCCCGTATTTGAAAAACTTGATTTCAGTACGAATTGTTCGGAATTCAGATTTTGATTCTCTGTCACAATATTGATGCCACACTTTGGATCAACATTGTCACAGTTCAGTGAAGCTGGAATGATCCCATTTTCGATGGCCAGCACGCTGGCGATAAACTCAACAGCAGAGGTTCCTGGCCCCAAATTCCCAAAACTACTCTTATGTGCCACCACAGGCGCATCAGCAAAAACTGATCTAATTGCGTCAGCTTCGACTTGGTCCATAGCGACGGCACCTGAAGCATTGGAGTTCACCAATCCAATGTCTCCACTTTCAACTTGGGCCGAATCAAGGGCAGCTCTATAGTTTGCTGCAACCGCATCGGCGAAACGTTCACTTGCCGTGTTCATAAAGGATCTCGCCCAACCGCTGATTCTGGCCAGAACCTTGGCTCCCCGTGCTTCAGCGTGTTCCGCAAGTTCTAAAACAAAAGCCCCGGCCCCGGCCCCCACAACGATCCCATCTCGCATCACATCAAACGGCCGACAAGCTTGTTGAGGCTCATTGATCCGCCGGCTTAAGTCGTCCGTGCCGCGATAAAGCATCGCCGTCAAATTCATCATCGACCCTGTACCGCCTGCCACGACGACATTAGCGGCGCCACGCTGAATCAGATCCGCGGCTTCAATCAGAGCCAACATCCCCGAAACCTCCCCTTGGCAAATCGAATTGCTTGGGCCTCTGGCGTCATTGGCGATTGAAATATGCGATGCCACCATGTTTGGCAGATACTTCAGCATCCAGAGGGGCTGAATTTCGCGCATTGCAAACTCCCCCCACTTATCGTGTTGGTAATCCTCGTTCACCGTACATTTGCGAAAGACATCGGCAACTTCGTTGGGGTCTGCATAGAACGTCTCAGTTCCAATCACTGTTCCCATTCGTTCTGCAGCAACGACCGACTGGCTGATCCCGGCTTCTTCAACAGCCATCGCCGCTGCCGCGCATCCGTACTGAATCGGTGCGCACATGATTTTGATCGCCTTGCGAGGCTTGATAAATTGCTTACCTACAAAATCTTTAACGGGAGCAGCGATCCGAATAGGCCAGTCAGTTTCAGCAAATCGCTCCCGCACGCAGATGCCACTTCGCCCTTTCACCAATGACTCCCAGAACGCTTCGCGGCCAATTCCGATCGGGGAAACGACACCGATTCCCGTGATAACAACATCGCGACGATTCATTCAAAACACTTCAGGAAAACAGATAAAAACGCACTTAGGGGGACTTCTTCGCCGGCCCTACATTAACCACAGTTGATCATCCAACGCTCGATGGATTAACAAATCAAGGCTCGTAATCGTAGATTCGGTAAGTCTTGTCCTTGATGGAACCGCCTCGCTCAAGGGTACCGCGCGAAAGCTTATTCGATTCAAGCACCCATGAGAATTCCAATTCCTTGATTCCCCATTTGAGAATATCGGGGACCAGGCGTTGAAGCAGCACCAGCCCAAGCCCCCATCGTTGATATTCGGGAATTACGTTGGTGCTAATTAATCGAACTCGCTTGATTTTCTTTTTCCCAAGTAAAATTTTGAGGAACCCAAATGGAAACAATCTTCCATTGATCGACTTGATCGTCGGATTAAAATCCAACAAGCCGAACACCGTTGCCACTGGCCGCCCCTCAATTTCGGCCATGGTTGTCATTTCTGGAACAATCAACATCTTGAGGCCACTTGCAGTTGCTTTTAATTCGTTAGCCGACATCGGCGTGAACCCCCACTGCCCAGGTAATGCCGTATTATAAATTTCTAAAAAACTTGCCACATCCTTGTCAAAGTTTTTCTTGGAGATCGGACGGGGATGGACATTGAATCGCTTTTTAGATTCATTGGCAATAAACAGTAGTTTAGGATCGAGATCGTCAATCATCGACGTGCGACCAATGTACGAATACAAATCCTGAGATTTGAAAAACCCATACGATTCAACTAATTTTCCGTAGTACGGTTTGTTGTAGGTCATCATGAAGGTCGGCGGCGAATGGAACCCTTCGACTAACATCCCCCATTCGTAATTCTGTGATGGATTGGCGGGCCCCCGCATCAAGAAGATATTTCGCTCAGCGAACCAAGCCTTGGCCGTGTCGAACAGAGCATTCGCGACATCCTGGTCATCTACGGATTCAAAGAAACCGAACATCCCCCGCTCTTCCGAGTGAAACTCATTGTGAGCTCGGTCAATAATCGCCGCGATACGACCGACGATTTTCCCATTTTGTCGCGCCAGAAATGTTTGAATTTCAGCGTTTTCGTAAAAAGGGTGTTTGGTATAGTTCAAAA
>JAQWLH010000123.1 GCA_029247405.1 Mariniblastus sp. | reverse complement strand
CGCCGGCGATGACATCCGAACAATCGACTGGAAAGTCACCGCACGACTCCGCAGTCCGCACACCAGAGTCTTCACTGAAGAACGTGATCGCCCCGCAATGTTGGTGCTGGACCAACGGATTGGCATGTTTTTTGGAACTCAAGTTGCCATGAAATCGGTTGTTGCCGCGGAACTAGCCACCCTCGCAGCATGGCGAATCATCGACGTGGGTGATCGAGTGGGAGCAATCATCTTCAACGACGACGACGTTGAAATAATCAAACCAGGCCGAAGCCGCGACCATGTCATGAGAATTTTGGAATCCATCGTGCGTTTCAATCAGCGGTTAAGTGCCGAAAGCAAACTCCGTCCCCAACCCGCTCAGTTGGAACAAGTCATTCAACAAACTTGCCGGATTGCCAAACACGACTTTTTGGTGGCAGTTGTCAGCGACTTCCATGGGTTAAACCCGTCAGCCGAACGATCATTACTGTCAATCAGTCAACACAATGATTTAGTCGCGGCCGTAGTTCATGACCCCATTGCATCGAAACTTCCCAAGTGTCGCGACTACGTGATCACCGACGGCGAACTTCAAATCGAAATGCCGAATAACACCAACACGCTCCAGCGCGTTCACGAAACGTCGGTTGGACGGATGAAGGATGTCTTGGGGCTTCACACAAAACTTCAATGCCCGGTACTGCCAATCAGTACCGGCGAACCCGTTAACTTTCAGCTTCAGCGACTCTTGGGACGTCGCTTTTGATCATGCCTCAAGATTCAACCAATCTAAATAACCTTGTCGATATCGTGATGTCCGAGCCCGTGTCGATTTGGCCACTGGCGATGGGATGGTGGTTTATGCTTGCTCTGATTGCAATCTTGAGCACCGATTGGGTTACACAATGTGTTCAACGCTGGAAGCAGAATCGCTATCGCCGTGAAGCAATCAAATTACTTAAACAGATTGAGTCAACGTCGAAAAACCAGAAAGCACGCACACTGGTTCAACTAGACGCACTCCTCAAACGGGTCGCCTTGGCCGCGTATCCAAGAGCACGTGTCGCCTCACTTTCAGGCCAGTCCTGGATCAAGTTTCTTGAGGAAACGGGAAACGATGCTTCATTTCAGCAGTCGCCAGTTGCCCGACTTGGCACAGCAGCCGCCGATATTGGTACCACTGAACCTTCCGAGCAACAACTCGAGGTCATTTTTGAAACCTGCTATCGTTGGATTCGAAGCCACGCAGCGGAGGCTCCGGCATGTTAAATTTTGAGCACTCGTGGCTGTTCGTGTTTCTGCCCCTACCTCTATTCCTGCGATACATTACCCCCGCGTTCGAAGATTCTCGACCAGCAATCCGAATTCCACTCTTTGATGTTGTCGTCAAAACAATTGGGGGTACACCTTCATCAGGCGCTGTGGTACGGACTCGTTCGGTGGCTCAGGCTGTTCTCTTTATTCTTTGTTGGACCTGCATTGTTTCTGCGCTTGCCAAACCGCAATGGCTCGCCCCCCCCATCACCAAGGAACTTCCGACGCGTGACCTGTTGTTGTCCGTTGATCTTTCAGGCTCGATGGAGACCGAAGACTTCATTAACGCCTCCGGCAAAAAAGTTGATCGTTTGACGGCGACCAAGGAAGTTCTTGACAGTTTTCTTCAAAATCGCAAAGGTGACCGGGTGGCGATGATCGTTTTTGGGACAGGCGCTTTTGTCCAAATCCCCTTCACTCAGGACTTGGAAGTTTGTCGAGAGCTACTCGACGAGACCCGAGTTCGTATGGCGGGCCCCAAAACAGCGTTAGGCGATTCGATCGGGCTGGGCATTAACTTGTTCGAACGCAGCGAGTTCGATGAAAAAACAATGATTGTCATGACCGACGGAAATGACACGGGCAGCAAGGTCCCGCCGGCTCAGGCAGCGAGAATTGCTGCCGACAACGATGTCACCATTCACACCATTGGTGTTGGAGATCCAACCGCCGCCGGCGAAGAGCTACTGGACGAGGTAGCTTTAAAAGCAGTCGCCGAAGAAACAGGTGGACAGTACTTTCGCGCGACCGATCGGGCAGGATTAGAGAAGGTCTACGCCGAAATTGACGCGCTTGATTCGCGCCCCGTTGAAGTGATTTCGCATCGCCCTCGCCACGATTTGTTCCACTGGCCCTTGGCGGCAACCTTGTTCCTTTCCATGCTCTACTTCGTCGCGGTCGGCCTTGGCAACTATTTCAAGAAGAAATCCCTCAAACCGGCCGTGGAAACGTCTAGTGAGGTCATGACATGAGCGAATTCATTCAATCGTTTCATTTTATCCGACCAGCATTTTTACTGGCATTCATCCCGGCATTTGCGATTTGGTGGTTATTACAAAAATCGTCTGATCCGCGAAGGTCCATGCTCGGCGACATTGCCCCCCATCTGCTTGACCGACTGGTAGTGCGCCCCAAAAACCGACCCAAGTTACGACCCTTGAATCTATTACTTCCCGTTTGGCTCTTGGGGACCATCGCCGCAGCAGGCCCAAGTTATCAACTTGAAACCTCCCCTTTTGCGGAAGACAAATCCATCTTAATGATTGTGGTGAAAATCTCCGAATCAATGCTATCCGAAGATTTACAGCCAACGAGGCTCGAAAGAGTGCGCTTAAAAGTTCATGACCTCCTCGAGATGCGCGAGGGCGCAGCAACCGGTTTGGTCGCCTATTCAGGTTCAGCGCACTTAGTCATGCCACCGACCGTTGACGGGGGGGTGATCGAGCACATGCTTGAATCTCTGGATCCTCAAATCATGCCCCGCGAGGGTGATGCATTAGATCAGGCCGTGAGCCTGGCCGACCAGCGGATCGAACGAAACGAAACCCCCGGCTCGATTTTAGTCATCACTGACAGCATCGAACCCGCCGCGGCGAGCGGACTCGAAGCATGGCGAGAAAAATCCAAAACAGTCGTTCAATTTCTGGTTCCCATTGCGTCGGACACGCCACTCGAATCGACACTGGTGGAGCCGGCAGCCGCAAAGATTCGCGCGCCAGTCCAACCGATAACGATTGACGACAGTGATATTTCAACCCTCAATCGTCGAGCCGATAGTTCGATTGTGATGGCTTCTGGCAATCAGACCCAACGCTGGCGAGATGATGGTTACTGGCTCATCCCGTTGATCGTGATTGGCATGGCGTTCTGGAGTCGACGCGGATGGAGCGTTGCGCCGAAATAATTTTTAAAACAAGAAAAGTAATCTGTTGGCTCTGGCCGCTGACATGTAAAAACAAACTCGATTCTGAGCAACCCAAGGCAACTCTGAAGCTCAAAAAATTAAAATGAATCCCAAACTCGACCGATTGAAATCCAGCCTCAGCTTATCATCCATCACCCGATGGCTGACCATCGCTATCGTTGCGGCTGGAGTTTGGGTGGGCACACAAAACTGGAACGACTTTTTCATCACACCCGATCAGCGCGGTCAGCGGCTGCTTAATGAAAGTAAATTCGCGGAAGCCGCGGCGGAGTTCCAAGACCCATTTCGCCAAGGCACCGCTCTTTTTCGCAACGGTGATTTCGAAGACGCAGCCTCGATTTTTGGCACTTTACCGGGGGCCGATGCAGCCTTTAATCAAGCGAATTCGTTGCTGATGCACGGGCAATACGAACAAGCGATCAAACGCTACGACCGAGCCCTGTTGCTCCGCCAAGATTGGTCGGCTGCCATCACGAATCAGAGAATTGCGATAGCCCGAGCCAAAAACCTTGAGCTGGAGGGAGGAAACATGACCGGCGGGAAACTGGGAGCTGACGATATTGTCTTTGACGAAAACCCCACTAAAAATCCAGGCGAAGCCGGCGACGAAACCATCATGGCAGAATCGACGAGCGATGAAGCAATGCGAGCGGTTTGGCTACGACAAGTCCAAACGACACCACAACAATTCTTACGTTCCAAGTTTGCGTATCAACTCGCAACTCAAGCCAAGGCAACCGATTCAGATGATTCTCGGTCCTCCAACGCGGGAGTACCCAATGAATAGAGCATTCCTCTACCGAGTCATTGTTTTGGTCTGCTGGTTACTGGTTCTCCCCCAACTGGCAGTTGGACAGACAGATATTGTGGTTCGAACGGCAGTTGAACCCGAGGATCACGTCTTAGTCGGACAAAAAATCAAATTCACTATCGATGTCTTTGCCAAGGACGCCTGGGCCAGTTTACCTCAGCTTCCGCAAATTGAAATTCAAGGCTCGATCGTCTATCTCCCCAGTGGCCAAAGCCTCCGTTTGAGCGAGACGATTGATGGCGACAGCTACACTGGCCAGCGTTACCAATGGTGGGTCTATCCTCGACGACCAGGCACGGTTTCAATCAAATCAATTGACGTCGAAGTCAACCAAAAATCATTTGGAGTGAATGCCGAATCCATCATTCATTCGACTCAAACAGAACCGCTAAAGTTAAATGCGACCTATCCAGAAGGAATCCGCTCTGCAGACGATCTCGTTTGTGCCGAGAGCCTACAAGTCAGCGACACCTGGAATCCAATTGCAACCGAACCGCTCAAAATCGGTGACGGTCTGACCCGCACCATCTCAAGAACTATCAGTGGCGCTCCGGGAATGTTATTGCCAAACCTTTCACCGGAAAATATCGAGGGGATTGAGGCTTACCCAAAACAACCCGAAGTCAGTGACACTTCAAATCGAGGCAGTCTAATGGGTCGTCGGACTGACGCCGTTACCTATGTATTCAAAACCAGCGGCTCGTTCACCTTTCCAGCACAAGAATTCATTTGGTGGAATGAAAGCGCAAAACAACTTGAGACCGTCGAACTGCCCCAACAAACCTTCGAGGTTCTCGCAACCGAGATTGCCCCGGAGTCATCTGCGACGAAGATCAACGACAACCAAAGCTCAAAACCGAAAAGCCAATCTTTACCCGCCTGGATTGCCGCGAGCTTGTTTTTGGTCGTCGCATTATATTTATCTCGGCACTGGACGAACATGAAGTACCACGAATTGCTCAACTCTCCTTTCATCCAAGAACGTAAGACATTCAAGGCCTTGGTTGCTGCTGCGCAATCAAAAAATATTGATGAAACGATGCATCGTTTGTACCGCTGGATAGATTTTCCGCTGCATGACTGCGACGCTCCCCAAATCGGAGTTTTGTTGGAACGATTTGGATCTGCATCCGACACAATCCAAATTCAGAAATTGCTGTCGGGGGAATCGTCCGGCAACCGGAACTCGGATGACTTCATTCGAGCTTGCAGGTCAATCCGAAAAAACTGGCGTCACAACAAAGTTCAGGTTGACCAACAGCAGACGTCCGCATTGCCAAAACTAAATCCCTAGTTGAGTCTAATCTACCTGCGACTCGCGTCTGTTTGTTCGTGACAACAACGATTGGCCAATTCGTGCGAAGACGAGCAGCTGATTTTTTTTGCGATCCAATCCATTGATCTGCCGTTCGTTTCTTCCCGTGATCCAAACAACTCAGCAGGGAGTGAACCTAGCGACAACAGTTCGACATCAACTTTCTGGCTCAGCTTAAACTAAGTGAGTCTCATCAATTCTTGAACAAACCAGACGCCAGCCACACTTTGGAATCTGCGGTAGTGATGTTGCTGATATTAACAATGAGCAGTTTGGCATAGGACAAACCCAACATGCTGATTATTTGGGTGCCGATACCGACTGACACAGCCTCTGTGGCGAATACAAAGGCGTGATCAATTGCCCGACAGCCAACCTCATTCGGTGGCCAAGACGGGTAATGGCTCAAGGCATCTCACGGTCAAAACAGTTTTGGCGCTGGTTGCTCGACGCGAATCAGGTGGAGGAGTCGATAGCGGATCGGCCTACAAAAAGCGGGGTTCGCGAGAGTTTAAAACACGCCAATACTCGACCCAAAGATTGCAGCCGAGGGAAGAAACACCCGGGAAGCGGCAATGTGAAATTGCCAACGATTTCAAAACCCATCACATTCGACTGGCGGGAAGCCACTTCTTGCATGAGGCCCCTCTTGAGAAACGCATTTATTTTTGTCCCCATATTATTATGCGTTGAAATTCCATTCTAAATCAAAAAACCTAGATTCCAATTTCAAACTGGATTACGATAAAAGTCGTCTTACTTGGCCTAGCCGAGACCTACCTTATTCAGGATTTCAATCCAGCTTCTTGACCGCTGGCCTTAAGGCTCGAAAACAATCATCTTGTTGCCGCGTTCCGGCATAAACTTCTCTGAATAATCTAAACGACACCTAATTCTCGCACTTGGAACTCTTAAACATGCTTCGCTACCTAGTTGTTCAACACGCTGCTCTGGCTTTACTGCTGGTGACATCGGCAACCTTCTGTTCCGCGCAAGATGCAACGACTCAAACATCGCAAGAAGCACAAGGCAATCAGACGGTCCGCCTAGACCAACTCGCAATCCAAGATTCCATTGCTGGATATTTGAACGCCATTAACAATCGAGACTCGCAAACAGCTGCAAGTTTCTGGAGCGAGTCCGGAGAGTGGATCAACGAAGACGGAAGTCGCGTTCGCGGATCAGCAAACATAGCGGTCTCATTGGCAAGATCATTTGAGCAAGACCCCGCGGGCATGCAAATTTCACTTCGCGACTTGACGATTCGCTTCGTTACCAACACCGTCGCAATTGAAGACGGGGTGGCTGTGATTTCGATTCCCGGGAACGAAAAGACGGAGTCAAGTTATTCAGTCGTTCACATCAAACAAAACGGCGGCTGGAAGATTGATTCAATCCGAGAGACCAAAACTCCCCCATCTCCCCAGCGTCATTCTCAGCTGAAAAACCTGTCATGGTTGATCGGCAATTTTGTTGACCAACTCGATGGCGACAACGAAATCACCACGAGTTGTTCGTGGACCCAAGGCGACAAGGCGATCCGACGCTCATTTCAGGTGGCTAACAATGAGGGCGTGGTGCTCAAGGGAACTCAAGTCATCGTTTGGGACGCTCGGGCTGGCCAAATTCGCTCATGGATTTTTGATTCTGACGGCGGGTTCGGCAGCGGGATTTGGCGGCAGCAAAATAATGGAGTTTGGACAGTCGATTCTGAGTATCAACTTGCTGACGGTGGGGTTGGATCCTCCACGAACGTCTATTCCAATATTTCAAGTGACTCGTATAACTTTCATTCGATCAATCGAATGGCTGACGGGGCTCCGATTCCCGACACAAACATGATCCGCGTCGCCAAATCAGACAACTAAATCAAAGAAACTCCACTTTCTCCAACATCATTCAAGCGTTTGGTTTCACTCTCCAAAACCATCTGAATCACAAACCACTCACACAAGCAGCGTGCGTGTATTTTAATCTGGCCAAAACTCGGCCCCTTAAGTACCGCCAAACAGCCGCTCTTACAGACGGGATCAAAAAATGAAAAACCTATTCCTATTCACTTCTTTACTTGTTGTCAGCTTAGTGATGGCAGATTCGGCTCACGCCCAACGCCGCGGAGGCGGAGGCGGTCGAAGTTTCAGCGGTGGTGGAGGCGCGGCCCGGAATATGGGTGGTGGAGGCGCGGCGCGGAATATGAGTGGTGGAGGTGCGGCACGAAACATGAGCGGTGGCAGCAACTTCAACCGCCCATCGAACATGGGAAGCAATTACAACCGTCCGACAAACAACCGTCCTACAAACAACCGTCCTACACCAAATTTCGGCTCTTCATCCAATTTTCAGCGTCCATCTTCATCCAATTTCCAGCGTCCCTCGACCTCCAACTCGCCCAGGTCCGGTTCATCGCGTTCTTCGACCGGTTCGTTTCCGCGACCGGGTGGGTCCAGCGGTCGCTCTGGTACGACACGAGCGGGTTCCGCAGCCAACAATCGTCAATTTGATCGGCCTTCCCAAGGTCAGCTGAATGACTTCCTGAACATGCCCAAGAGTTCATCAGCTGCTGCTTCTTCGACCAGAGGCAGTCGGCTCGATTCAGTTTCCAGTCCAAACGAAGCGGGGGGGCGAACCTTCTCAGGAGAAAACTACACAATCGATACTGCTAAAGGTAAAGGGAGCGGCAGTTCCAATGGAGTGGACTATGCAGGTGCCGGTGCAGGTGCTGTTATTACCGACTCCCAAGGAAATCAACGTGTCGTTGGCAAAGGAGTGGGTGGCGCGACCGATGGAACCAGCGCGGTTGCGGGCTCGGGTGGTTTTGCTGCTGGCAAAAACACCGATGGCTCAGCTGGCGCCGTGCGAAGTGGCACACGAATTGCGACTGATGGAAACAGTGTCGGGGTTGCCCGTGGCGCCGCTGGCGCGGGTGTTGATTCACAAGGCAATGTTCGAGCAGGTGTTGCTGGGGGTTGGGCGGCAACCGATGGAAACACGGTTGCTGGAGGAGCGGGTAGCATTCGCGGTCAGTCCAATGTGGACGGATCCGGAGGTTATGTTGCTCGAGGAGCTCGAGGAGCTACCGATGGGACCAACGCCGTGGTGCAACGAGGTGCTTCGGCTGGAGTCCGAGACCAGTACGGCAATGCCCGTGGCTCCGCCGTCGGGATGACTCGAGCGACCGACGGTGTCAACACTTGGGGCGAAGTCGGCGGAGGACGATACGTCAAAGGACCCGGCGGAAGTGTTTATGCTCGCGGAGCCTACGCTTCTGGCTACAACGGGATCGTAAGAAATTACAACCAAGTCTATGCTGTGCGGCGGGGATTTCATGGGCACACTCACTATTACACTACTCGATGGTATGCCCGATACCCAGGAGCGTGGG
>JAQWLH010000104.1 GCA_029247405.1 Mariniblastus sp. | reverse complement strand
TCTTCTCCAAGTGAATTCTTGGAGAGCTCCAGGAATTGGCTCGCGTAGTCTTCGGGGTTGTTGGCCTGAAAAAGTTCATCAAACGAAAATTCAGGAACGCGAACAGTCAGTTGAGAATTTTGAATGACGTAGTCGTTTTGGTTGCGAAAGATCTTTATCATGGTGACTTCACTGTAGTGGATGGATGACCTGTCCGCGAGTGATTCTCTCTTTGGCTTTGAAGACACCGTAAACGCCTCGACGGATTCGGGCGGGGTGATTCAGGTCGTCAAAGTCGAAACGTGTCGATGCGGAAAGTAAACCATGACCAATCATCTGATCTTGTTCGCGCAAACTGAAGTTCCCAAGCTTTCTCTTGGCTACCTGTTGACGCTTTTGGTGGCGGCAGTCGTGGTGCTGTTGTTTTTGATTTTGAAACTGCGCATGCAAGCCTTTCTGGCGTTGATATTAGCGAGTCTCTTCGTTGCGATTGGCTCGGCAAAAGAATTAACCGGCGGCGCGGGGACGCTGGAGTTGGCGAAGATTGGGGATCAGATTCAAGCCGGCATGGGGTCGAGCCTGGGATTCATCGCGACGATCATTGGGCTGGGAGCGATTTTTGGGGCGATGCTGGAGCACTCAGGGGGCGCACAGAGTTTGGCGAAATCGTTGCTTAATATTTTTGGGGAAAAGCGGGCTTCGTGGGCGATGGTTGTGACGGGGTTTATTATTTCCATTCCCGTTTTTCTGGATGTCGCGTTGGTCATTATTGCGCCCATTCTTTATGCCTTGGCGCATAAGACGGGTAAATCTGTTTTGGCGTTTGGTCTGCCCTTACTTGCGGGAATGATGGTAACCCACGCATTTGTGCCCCCAACTCCCGGGCCAGTTTATGTCGCCTTTGAGCTTGGTGTTGGGTTAGGTTGGGTGATTCTATTTGGCTGTCTGGTTGGGATTCCTACCGCAATCGTCGGAGGAATTTTGGTGCCCAAGCGGATGGCTGAAAAACTTTACATCGCCCCGCCGGAAGAATTTACTGAAGACCATGTCGACGAATCAAAACTCCCAAGTTTTCGTTCCATCTTGTTGTTAATTGGTCTGCCGATCGTCTTGATTCTTGTTGGCACTCTTGTCAAGGAAAACGTGACCTCAGGCATCGAGCGGGAAGCGATTGTCAGTTCCTTAAGCTTGGAAGATCAAGGTGATCCGGCAGCGAGAAAGTCCGCTTACGAGGCAGAGGTCAAGCAGCACATTTCGGACTCTTCGTTGTCCTTGAAGTTTCTGTTGTTTGTGGGGCACCCAATTATTGCCCTCGTTCTGGCGACCGTCGCGTCCATTGTGTATCTCGGTTATTCACGCGGCTTTGATAAATCGGAGCTGATGGATGTTACCACCAAAGCACTGGGCCCCGCGGGGATCATTATTTTGATTACCGGGGCGGGTGGCGTTTTTAAAGGGATTATGGGGGCCAGTGGGGTGAGCGACGCGTTAAGAGATGCTTGTCAGGAATGGGGGATTCCCGTCTTGTTGTTGGCTTATCTGTTTGCTGTTTTCGTTCGTGTCGCTCAAGGGTCGGCGACGGTGGCCATGGTGACCGCGGCTGGTTTGATGGCGTCCATGGCAGAAGGGCTTTCGCAACCTCAGTTGGCCTTGGTGGTCGTTGCGATCGCCGCAGGCGCATCGGCCTGTTCACATGTGAACGACAGTGGGTTCTGGCTGGTCAGCCGTTATATGATGATGACGGAAAAACAGACCTTTCAAACTTGGACAATCATTTCGACAGTTGTGTCGGTGGTTGGTTTTTTGTTAGCTTGGCTCCTTTGGCAATTTGTTTGAAGATAGTGCAGAGACGAGTTTGCGTTGCTCCAGACTTCGGTTCTGATCCCAAGTGTGGTCGCTCATGTGCCTTGTGACATCGCTTGAAAACAATTTGAACGTCCCCTGAAAAACTTACTCCATTGAGAATTTACCTTGGCTTTTTTTGATCTTGTTTCCCGTCAGTACGTGTCATCGGTTGAGCCCAAACTTGACTTGGTCAATGTTTTAGACTCACACATCGGCAAAGGCGTTTATGCTGTCCGGCCCTACCCTGATCATTCGGTGATTGGCGAGATCACCGGTGAGATTTTTTCCGGGGCATACACCGGGACGAGTTACACTTTTGAAGCCGATGAGGGGAATCAGCTTGAGCCTTCCGAGCCATTCAGATACCTGAATCACAGCTGCGAACCGAATTGCGAGTTTGATTGGCTTGATGAACCAAGCGTGCATGGGGAGCCTGCCAAGTCCGGCTTGTTTTTATTGGCCTTGCGTGACATTCAGGCTTACGAGCAGCTGACCATTGATTACAGTTGGCCGGCGACGTTCGCAATTCCCTGTCGATGTGAGGCCGCTCGTTGCCGTGGTTGGGTCGTGGCCGTGGAGGAGTTAGACAAGCTTCAGTTGCAAGGTTAGGTCGTCGTGAGGGCCGATCTCAGGATTCGGCGAGTGAAGGCTGCGACTGACTAGGGACTCGAGCAGTGAGGGGACGATCACTTCGATTGATTGATCTGTCCTTGCCCCTGATGAAGGATGGTTCCGTTTCAGATGACGCGTGTGACGGTTGGCTCTTATTTGAGTTGTTTTAGTCTTTGAAATGGAGTTCGCAGGTCCCATCGTCGTCACAGGCTTGGTTCGCTTTTCCGGCGATCTTGTAGCGTCGTTTGGCAACTTGTTTATAGCCCCACTGCCAGATGGGTAGTGAGCATGGGAGGTGAAGAAACGGTGCGAAAATCCAGAGCTTCGGCAGTCGCCGCGTCAAATAACGCAGGGCTGACGCTCCTCCAAGCCGCTTCGGAGAGTAAGCCGGCAAGTTTGCTTTCGCTTCGGCGTCACTGGGAATCAAGTAAATTTGTTCCATTAACTGATCATGAGTCAGATCCGGGAAATTCTTTTTAATAAACGGATCGTGAAGAGATACAAATGCGAGCCGGTTCTTTCCGTCCATCCTCATTAAGTTGGTGACTTGACTTGTACAAAAGACGCATTGGCCATCATAAATAACGACGTCAGCATTCGGGAAATTAACCGGTGATGGCAGCCCGTTGGATCGCGGTGGACCGTTTGGGGTGCCCAAGTCCGCTGGGGGCAGTTGTTCTGTGGATTTGATTGTCAGATTTTCCATCAAATGAGTTCGACTTTGCCAAACGAAGGGTTGAAAACACCTGTCCAGTTTGAAAACTGTTTCATGTCGTACCAAATAACATTGAATCCAAGCATATGCCGCCTTTTTTCTGAGGAGTTTGGATTCTCAATAGTATTGTATGAAAAACGCCCTCTATAATGATCCGATATAAACGAAAAGGACGATTTTTGGTTTAATAGGCCGTTCTGGCCTAGTTTACGCCATTTCTCATCGTGATCGACCTTTGGACTCTGGGAGACAATTGTGAACCAAATCAATCAACAGGTGGCTCGGGCTCGACGACGTGTCGTGACGGGCAAGTTTTTCAGCATGCTGAGTTGGGCGGCATTTGTCGGGTTGTTGATTGCGGTTGTTGGTCTGGCAATTCCGAAAATCTGGCACCTCGGGTTCCTCGACATTCAGGCCAATCTTGATGCTTGGGTTTACGGGTGGATTATCGGAGGCACGACAGTTGGATTTCTTGCTGCTGCTTTGGTCACGTGGAAAACTGTTATGTCTCGCCTGGACGTTGCTGTCCAAGTTGACAAAAGGTTTGAACTTAAGGAGCGGTTGTCCAGCGCGATGTCACTGGATTCAAAAGACGCTCAATCTAATGTGGGGCGGGCTTTGCTCAAGGATGCCGAGGATCGAGCTGAGTTAATCGATGTCAGAGACCAGTTTGAATACAAATTGACTTGGCGAGCGTTGCTACCATTGATTCCGATTGCAATTCTTGCATGTCTAATGTTCGTCCCCAACGCTGAGAAAAAAGTGGTGGCGATTGAACCCACCGCAGTTGATCAAAAAAGGGTTGAGGTGAAAGTCGAGGAGTTCAAAAAGAAGCTCAAAGAACAGCGGGAGCGTTTGATGGCCAAAGGCTTGAAAGACGCCGACAAGAGTCTCAAGCCATTAGAGGAGAAGCTGGACAAGCTTTTGGAGGAAGGCGGTACTGATAAAAAGCAGGCGTTGGTTAAGTTGAATGACATAAAAAAGGCGATCGAAGATCGTCAAAAAGAGCTTGGAAGTAGCAAGGAGATGCGCGAAAACTTGAACAAGCTTAAAGACATTAGTAAAGGCCCTGCAAAAAAGCTTGCTGACGCAATGAGTCAGGGTGACATGGAGGCGGCCAAAAAAGCAATCAAACAGTTGGCTGACAAGCTCAAGTCTGGCGATTTGAGCAAAGTAGAATTAAAGAAGCTTGCCAAGGATATGGAGAATATGGCCAAAGAGCTTCAAAAAATCGCAGATAAGCACAAGGCAGCAAAAAAGAAACTTAAAGACGCCATTAAAAAGGCAGTCGAAAATGGGGACATAGACGAGGCAGCAAAGCTTCAGCAAAAGCTTGATGAGCTCAAAAAGAAGGATGCTCAGCAAGAAAAAATGGCAAAGATGGCGGAGAAGTTGCAAAAGTGCGGTGAGTGCATGAAGCCGGCCGGGGGCGGTCCGAAAAAACAAGGTAAGAACGGCAAGCAACAACCGGGGCAACCGAGTGAGCAGCAAGCAAATGCTGCCCAAAAGGCTGGCGAGTCACTGGAAGAACTAGCCGAGCAAATTGAAGGCCTGCAAAAAGAAATGCAGGAACTGGAAGCTTTGGAGGATCTTCAAGAAATGGCGGAAGGTTGCAAAAATGCGATGCAGGGCCAGGGCCAAGGCCAAGGTAAAGGCGCGCCTCAGTGGCGTGACATGGCCGAAGGCGAAGGTGCCGGTGGCGGTAAACGTGGCTTGGAGAAAGAAGATACTGGGACGTTCAAATCTCGCCAAAAAGGACAGCTTCAAAAGGGGCAAACCGTTGTTACAGGTGATGCCGATGGCGAGAATATCACCGGGCGATCGGTCAGTGAGACCCGCGAGTTGGTGAACGCTTCAATCAGTGATGAGTCCGATCCACTTCAAAACTTGAAACTCCCCAAGGCTAGACGTGAGCATGGTGCAGAATATTTCAAGAATCTTCGTGACAACAACTAGCAAAAGGGTGAGTCCGGATGACGGTGAGGCGTTTCTTTCGAGACATCGGGATTCTGATCTGCTTTTGCGGCGTGTTTTTTCTCATGACGATTTTTGTCGGCGGGTTGGATGGCACGGCCGAAGAGGGGTCGGATTTTTCCAGTGCCAGAAAACAGGCTGACGTTTCTCAACAATCGCGGGACTGGCCCACTGCGGCAAGCGATTACAAAACTCTTGCCGAACTGGATCCATTCAATGGGCCTGCTTGGTACCGTTGCGCCAACAGTCTGTCTAATCAGCGAAATGTATTGCTGTCTAGGCTAAAAGAAGATCGTGAAAAGAGTGCGCTGGAAAAAGAAATTGCTGTCTTGCAGCAAGAAATCAAAGCCATCAGTGCCGAAGCTCGCGAAGCTTATCTAAAATCAAAAGAATTCGCGCGATTCCGTCGCAGTTCGTTGTTCATGTTGGCTGCAATTGATGCCTACGACGGGAATAACGATGACGCACTCGATTTTCTTGAGGAGTTTGTCGATCAAGGTTATGTCACGGATCGCGGGTTGCAAGTCTACGGTTTTCTCGGATACGGTGGCGCAGCGTATGCCTCGCCCGCCGCGGAGGTTGATCCTGGAACGGATCGTTCGGTTCGTCTGCATGCGGAGCCAAGGTTTTGGGAGATCGTTCGCAAAGAGACCTTCAATCACTGATGAGTGAAAATGCTTGGACGTTGATGGATTGGCCGCTTCCCGAATCAAAGCCCACCGACGGTCGGTTTCTTGAAACGCTCTCTGGGTGACTTTCTCGCAAAACATGCCCTTAAGTTTGCCTGCGTTCAGCGGTGGCTTAGATCCACTTGCGAGACCAGGTGGCAATTAAATCAGCAACATAACCCACATCCTCAGGCTGATTGACGAGGAGATGATCTGAGCCAACGAGAGTTATTAAGGATTTAGCCCCACCGGTCCAAGAGAAGATTTCTTCAGCGTGGCGAAAGGCGAGCGTTTCATCGGCCGGCGAGTGAATGATCATGTGCGGAACAGAAATGCTCTCGATGTGGGATTTCAGATCGTATTCGGTCAGGCTGTCGAGGAGTTGCTTTCGCATCGTGTGCGTTCTTCCTCCAATGATGACGTTCCCTGATCCTTGCCGGGTAATTTCTGGGTTCTGTTGGTCTAGGAAAGTTGCCAGGTGTCGGGTGCATGAAGGAGCAGCAATCGTCACCAGGGCTTGAGCCGAATTGATGGAGCCAACCGAAGCCATCATGGCCGCCCCTCCCAGCGAATGGCCGATCAAGAGCGAAGGGGCCTGGTATTCGGTTGCCAGCCAGTTTGTTGCCGCTTGAATGTCTGCCAGATTGGTCAGCATGTTTGAGTCAGAAAAGACACCCTGACTGTCGCCTAGGCCCGTAAAGTCAAATCGCAGGACACCAATGTTGTGCTTGGCCAAACCTCGCGAGATCCGCACGATGGCCTTGAGGTCTTTGGAGCACGTGAAACAGTGCGCGAATAAAGCAAAGCCACGGGGGGATTCGGTGGGCAGGTCAATGATACCTGCCAATCGGGTTCCGGATTCGTTTTTGAAATTGACTCGGTGGCTGGGCATGTTTGTTGGAAATGGAAAGGTGTAAAAATCTGTGACTAGGCCCCGATGGCTTTTCTGATTCGAAGTGGATCGAGGATCAGTTTCACGTAAGCAGAAGTGTGTGCAGTAAGTCTCGCGATCCAAGAGAACTGGTCGAGGTTAATACTTCACCTGCTTCGAGCCCGGCTGATTGTCCGCAGGCCTGAGCCATCGCTCGAATCCGATCGTAAATGTAGCTTTTTTCCGGTGGAAATTGAGTTTGGTAGCACCGCACCGACTCAATCTTTTTCTCCAGTGTATCGGCAATGTCGTAAATGAATTGACGAGGTCCAGAGCCACTCCAATCGGACTCAAAAAACAGAGAGTAATAAAGCTGTTTCGAAATCTTGTGAACCGGAAGTCCGTCAAAATATTCGTCCCACTTCGAAAGCCGGGAATAGAAGATCGCAGCATCGGTGATCTGCATCGCCTGCCAGTGATCAGGTGAGGCGGTTGGTGTTTTGCCATGCAGCCCGAGTACAATCTTTGGACGGTAGATGCGAAATTGTTTCGCCAATTCAATGCGGGCTTCAAAACCGTCAAACAGTCTTCGGTTGGGCAGGTTGAGAATAATACGCCCGGCAAGCCCCAGTTTTGAAGCCGCCTCGTTGGCTTCTGCAATCCTGACCTTGGGGTCAGGGCAATTGGGAGTTGGTTCACCATCGGTCAAATCAACAATTCCAACCTTCAGGCCTGATGCCGCTAAGCTGGCAAGCGTCCCGCCGCATCCAATCTCGCAGTCGTCTGGGTGCGCCCCAACGGCAATGACATCCAAATTGATTTCAGGGTCCATGCTAATTTCGGTGGTTATGTATGTATTGCTGGCACGATCAGCGAGTTCAATAAACCGTTACAGCGAGTATCACGCTCGGCGGACGATGAAATGAGTTTGGTGGTACTTGATTGCTTAATTAAAGCTTGATTGAGCTTTCAGCACTCATCAATTTCAAAAGCTAATTTGAAGGGAAGTCAATGCTTAGGACTTTACTTAGCGGAATTTGGGCTTGTTGTTCACCGATGGAAACCGTGATTTCGTCCTGTTGGAATTCTGTGATTTCAAATCCGGTTGTTCCTCCGAGCGTCAGCAGTTGACCATCGGTGAGTCGCAATCGGCCAGTACCTGGCTGGCGACTTTTAGGTGGATTGAACCAAACCGTCGGGGAGCTTTCGGGGCCGGAGTTTGCGTAGCTTATTTTCGTAAAGGGTGGAGTTGGGTCTTGCTCATCATTTTCGTCTTCATCGGTATGAACTGGCTGTTCAAGTTTCAGAGCGTCTTTGGGCCAAGTGAACCCCTCGTCGGAAAACTTGATATTGTTGGAGGCAATTCGGCAGGTTGGGAAAACCAAGACGCGACTTTCCTTGTTGAAATCCGAATCTTCTGGGAATCGCGTTGCGTTGCGTGAGGCCTTCAACCCCAGTAGGTCGTCTGGTTTGAATGTGAGGTTCTTAAACAGGGTGCTTTTAAAAGTTACACCGGGTGTCACTCGAATAGTGCTTCTGTCGTTAAGGATTGCCATCCAAAAGTTTTCAATTTGGACTTTTTTGATGCTGGTGAATGGTTGTGCCCCTTTTTCGGGTTTGCCAATCTTTCCATCGAGTTGGTTGTTGAACCGAATGGTTTGAAGTTCATCTCGCTGAATGGTCATGGACTTTCCATCAGTTAGGGCGATAGAGAAAGTGTCTCTGTCCTTAATTGAAATTTCATTCCCTTTGAGCAGATCTCCATTCTTTAAACGAATGATCCCTGGTTCAGAATCGGCGGGTGTCAAAACCGGGACGGGGGGGGAAAAGCAGATGCTGTCGATCCCATAGTCTTCGTCAATCACGCGGTCGACGCGAAACAGGTAGGGATTGGAAAGAACACGAATTTTGGTGATGGGCTCATTGGATTTGACACCGCTAAATACACACGGTTTGTCGGTTGATTCAACGGAGGCCAGTAGTTCGTTGTCGGCGTTATAGGCTTCCAGAATAAAGTCTCGGCTATGGTTGACCCGGGCAATGAACATGCCGATTTCGTGTACACCCGCGGGCACTGCCGGTTGGTTGGGCATGCAAAATCGAATTTCTGTGACTCCCTTAAATCGTTTGGCGTAGCTTCCAATGGTTTCAAAAACGCAAATTGAATTACCTGCCACTGGCAGCGGCGAAAATTTAAATGGATAGCCAGAAATTCCGATGAAGCCGACTTGTTCAGTATCCATTCTCAGCCCGAAGGGAGTGAACACTTCGTTGACTGAGGTTTGTCTTTCCAGCTCGGCGCCATTGGGGGCGTTGTCAAAATCAACCATGACTTGACCAGGCCGGTAGAAATGTTTTGTTACTTTATTATCGTCCGCCATTTCCTGATGTTGGTGAAACATCCGGACTGCAATTTTGGCGTTAGCCTCAAGAATGGGTTTGGGTTTGTTGGGTGTCGAAATCAACTCAATCTCTGCACGTTTAAATGAAGAGGGGTTGCCACGGTAGTTGCAGAGCAGAACAAAATCACCAGCATCTCCCTCAAGGGTGGTTCCATCTTTGAGTGTCAGGATGTCAAACTCGCTGCTCGACTCTTGGGTGCTCTGGTCCAGTCGTTTGAGGATTCGTTCTATTCGATAGCGTGCTTCGTAATTGTTGTGGTTGACCCTGGCCTTGATTAATGAGCGGAATCGTCCTCCTGTTTTAGGGTCGGAAAGTTGTTCTTCGGCATTCATGCGGTCTTGGTAATTTTCACTTTCAAGTTGATTTAAAAATTTGTGGATCTCCGCAACTTGTTTAGTGGCCGGCGCTTGACTTAGAACGAGTTGTCTAATGTTTGAAAACTTGACGGTCTGTTCGTTCATCTCTCCGTTTTCAAGCACGTCAGTCCAGGTTAACGTTTCATTGGAAACCTCAACGGTGATCAGAGATCCCCCGCCCAAGCTGATTTGGAACTTTTCGGCGTAAGCAGGTTGTTGCAGCAGCGCGATGGCGAACGCACCAATCGACAGCCCGATCATGATGTAGCGTTTAGTTCGTTTTCCACTCATGTGAGTCATCAAATGCGATTTCAAAAGGTCAGTATTCATATCATGCCTTTGGGCCCAAGAGTTTGGAACCGAGCCCTTTTTGTCTTAGGCGGGTTATTGATTCTCTTTCCATTTCATCACGTCGATATAATTGAAAGAGCCTTGATTCTGGGAAGCAAGCTTGGTCATGAAATTGGCCTGAGTTTGCAATGCTCCAATGCCGAATTGCACGCAGTGGATGGAGCACTTCGGACCTGCCATTCGTTTCATGATTTTTAATTGCGATTGATTAAGCTCAGGATAACCTCCATCGGTCAACAATACGATGACATCTGGCTTGAAAGCGATGGCGGACACGAGGCCATTTTCGTGATTCGTTGCACCAAATGCGGCTAGATTTCGAATAAAAGTTGGAACCAACTGTTTGTTGTTTTCGGTAGCCAGCAATAACTGGCGTTTTGCAATTGTGACGGTTCGCTCGTGATAGCCGACAATCTGGAATTTATGATGGGGCTCGAGTTGGTTGATCGCGGCGCCGAGTTCTGTGCGGGCAGCTTCGATGACACCAAGACCTCCTCCGCCCATGCTTTTTGAGCGGTCGAGTACAAATACGAACGACCGACCGGTCAAATTGCCGGAGCCAAACACATTCAGAGTTGCGGGATTGCCGACTGGTTTTCGAGATTTGACTAATCGCTGATCTTCACGAATTAGTTTCAGATCCTCTTCGGACAGTTGGTATTGAGACTGATTTTCTGACTTTGCGGGGACATCCGCCATTTCGTTGGCGTCGAAATCCGATGGAGCAAAACCTGGCAAGTCCGGACGATCCGGTGCTTTCATGGGGGCTGCGAGTGCCGGTGGCGGCAAAGCAGACGGGTCAATTGGTTTGATTTCGGATTTGTTTTCTGTTTCCTGAGCTAGATCAGATTCGTTTAAATATTCGACTTTCTGATTCTCTT
>JAQWLH010000091.1 GCA_029247405.1 Mariniblastus sp. | reverse complement strand
ATTACGTTTCATCGAGATCCGGCAAATCTTTGGGATACTCTCCCCCAAGATGCAATGGTCAAACGTTTCACCTCGTTTGGATTTGAGTCTGGACAGGAAAACGTCGCCCGGCGGCAAGAGTTCATGCAGGCTTATCATGCGTGTGTTTCGTTTATTGATGCGCAAATTGGTTTGGTCTTTGAGCAGCTCAAAGACGAGGGCTTATGGGAGGACACGATTGTTGTTTTCACTTCCGATCACGGCTATCACTTGGGCGATCACTTTTTGTGGGGCAAGGTGACGCTTTTTGATGTGGGGGCGAAAGTTCCGTTTATCGTTCGTGTACCAGGAATGACTCAACCAGGTGCGCGCAGCGAGGCCATGGTCGAGCTGGTCGATTTGTATCCAACGCTGACCGAGTTAGCGGGGCTCAAGGTTCCACCGCATTTACAAGGGACATCCATTGTTCCGGTCTTAAAGGACGCAAGTCAACCTGGTTCTAAGAGTGGTGCCTACAGTGTTGTCTCTCGTGGGAAAAAACTAGGTTATGCCATTCGCAATCAGAATTGGCGATATGGGAAATGGCCGAGCGGAGGCGAGGAATTGTATAACCTCGACAGTGATCCACACGAACGCAAAAACCTGGCGAATGATCCTCAATACGTCCGCCAGTTAGTCCAATGGCGAGCGGCATTGGCAGCTAAGCAAGACGAGGCTCGCTCCCAACGAAATGCAAAATGATTTCCAATCAAAGGACGCAAAAGTTCACTGCGTTGCAGCCTAGTTTTTTGCGTTTAGCAATTTGGTCATCGCCTTTCCGAGCGATTCACCAACCAGCATGTAAGTTTCGGCATTCTGGTTGTAGTGGAACCCTTGTTCCCGAGGAGAAATGTTGGCTTCTCGCCAAAAATCGCGTGTGTCAACGGTCGTTACATTATCTGTAAATTCCGGGTATTTTCCTTTTCCCCCACTGACAGCGAGTTGTGCATTGGCAACTGTCAATGTGTTACCTGACATCGCCCGACCATCAAAGCCGATGGTGCCAATGACAAAGGGTGCATTCGGAGAATTAAATTCCTTGCGTAGGGTCTTGATCAGGTGCACGAGGTTTTGCTCATACCGATTGGCATTCAATTCGCTCCCGGTATCTTTGTGACCTTGCCACCAAACAAATCCCGCGATTTCGTAACCCCGGCCTTTAAAATGTGGGAACTCACTCTCGAAGTTTTCGAGTACTTGGTGCGCGGCGTTAAAGCAATCATCGTACTGTTTGCCCGCATACCAATCGATGGGTTGGGGTTGGGTGCCTTTTTCCCAAGAGTCGGGCGAATCCTTGTACCCCGCGTATATCCTTCCTTCGTGTTCATGCCGTTTGCTTTGGGGTGGTAAAAAGTCCCATGCCAGTGAACGGTTGCCTTGTGAAGCTTTGAGTATCAGAACCGGTTGGTCATGGTGATTTCCCAAAACGTGTCCAAAACCTAATTCAGGTCCGATGCTGTTGCCACTGGCGCCACATCCAATGCTTAACCATTTGTTCGCGGTAGCAGTCACAACGCCCTTGTACCAAACATCATCACGTTGAACCCACAGGCCGTTTTCATCGATCAGTTGCTGAAATTTGCCGTCGGATTTGACGACTGTTTCCAGCGTCCCCGGGATGTCAGTGCGCGCGATCCAGCCCAAGCCGTCCGCCTGATGTGTCAGGTAGGTGATCTTGAAGGGAACTTTTGTCCCAGCCGTCAGCTGCAAAGGAGAATGTCGAGCGTTTTGGCCGACTTCTTTTCGATACACTTCTTTGCCATCGACATGCATGATGTTGTGCGTCGAACCACCGTACCCAGGTCGAAATTCAAATACGCCAGTGGTGGAAGGAGCGATGAACCCGCGAACGATACGAATGTCTCCGTCTGGATAGGGCGTAGGGGTAGTGCCACCAAAACTTGCAAGCTTTAAAGTCTTTTCTGGTTCTAATGCGTCGTAATCAGTTTTGGGGTCAAAGGTGCCGGGATAGACGGAAACCTCGGGGTCGATAAACTCTTTTCCCCACCGAGTTCCACCACCGGTAACCTGCCCGATTCCCACCATGTTTGACTGGCCTGAAAGGATATAAACCTTGACCGGTTTTTCCTGTGCGTCGATAGGTGAGGGAGCGATTGCAAATATCAGGCATAGCGAAAGCAGAATGCCTGCTGCTTTGTGGTCTTGGAAAGCTTTCATTTTCATGGCGGCACGATCTTTATGGTGATGACTCAAGCTGACTTACGTTAAGCGTTTAGTCTATTCTATTTCAGGCGTGTCTGGCGACCTGCGCAAGACCAATGAATTTTAAGCGAGTCTGAACAAAATTGTCACTTGATCAATGTAACTCAATTATTTGCAGGATTTATTTTCTCTTTTAAGAATTTCAACCACCAACGTTTCGCCTTGCCGGAGAGCAATGCGAAAAAATTTCCTCAGTGCCAGAAATAATGAATCCAAAAACAATTCGAATTGTTTTCTCAACTTGTTTGTGAAGTTACGGCAGTTCTTCCAAGTCTTTACACGTCAATTAACTCACCGTTGTTGGATAATCGTCTTTGCGGAATTTTATTCGCCATGACCAGAATGGCATTTGGTTTTTGTAAAACCCTCTCCGTTTGGCTTTACGCCCTCTGGGAAGCCTTGGTCGAGTCCAAGATGCCAATACTCCAAGGCGCCGGCATATTAACTATCAGGAAGCATATCCGGAAAAATACGAGTCTGGGGGGCAAAGCCTGATCCGCCGGTGCCAGTATTGTAAATGCCAACCCGCTGCTGGTACTGACCGAGTATGAGTCCAGAGTCGTAGCGTCGAGCATTATCGTCAACGCAAACGAGAGTAATAACTTGGTCGCCCCAGTTGTAGTCCTGTTTCAACTGGAAGCCACAGATTGAAAAGGGGAGGTTGGCTCAAAAATGGGCAACTTTTTTAGCTAGATGCTTTTTGGCAGTAACCCGTCGCCAGTTCAAACAATCTCGCTCGGTTGAGGCGATGCTCGTTGACAACTACTTACAGGTGGTCCGCGATCGATGATTCCTTAAGTGCATGTCCACCAAATTTTGTCAATTCAAGCCAGACCCTAAATTTCTCCCTTTAACCCACGCTCGTAGTACTTGTGCGTGATCTCGTCTTGATGATCCAACAACCAATCAATCGACGGCTCGTTACTCATCGCCTTGTGAATCGCTTGGGCCGTGGCTTTACGGTGGATTTCAAACAAGGATTTGTGATCGAGATTGTCGTCAGTCGAAACTCCGGGGTTGAGCCAGACCGAGCAGATAATCCCAAGGTCATTGGCTTTTTCTTTTGGAATATCGCCTGCGCGAACGGCATCAAGAACACCGTTGGCGATCGCTGCTTGAACAGTGCCCATCAGGATGTTCGTGTAGCGACTATCTTTGACGGTGACTTTGCTGACCATCAATGTGACTGGACGCACCTGGACATCGGTATTAAGAATCGCGAAGACTTTCGAGTGGCCAGCGGATTGATTGCCCGTGAGTGTGGCGATTGCAGTTCCGACGGGTCCATCAAGCTCGCCAATGACAATTTCAGGTTCGGCGGCAGTGAAAGGAGGCCCGCCAGCAACGAGGCACTCGCCAGTTCGCATAATGATTCTTTCACTCATGGTCGCTTCCTGTCCTAGGGTAGTTCAAATATCTCGAAGGGGACTAGTATCGTGGTTGTCACGTTTTAGGGCAAGGACCGCATGGGCCGGTCTTGCTTGGTGCAATCGAGAACGCATCACTTCTTTGAACTCACTTTCTCGATACGCTCTGAGGGGAGACGCAAGATACATGGACCAAGTTGGTGGAGAGCGCAATGCAGTTGGCACTTAAAATTTCTGAAATTAAGCTTGTGCAAAGCCTATTTGCGCTGGAATCGCATCAGCTCATCGAGCTGCGTACGAAGTTCCGGTATCGACTGCTTCATGACAGACTCACCCACGGCAGCAAGTCCTTTGCCTTGAGTAAAGTCAGTGAAGCTGAAAGCTGAGGTGTCTGGTCTGATCAGCAGATCTATCGCGGATCTTTGAGCTGCTTTAGAACCAGAGCCCATTACCTCCAGGAGTCGAAACATCGTTTCAAGTCGCCCCGCGTGTTTCATTTCAGCAGTGTCCATCTCGGGTCGGTTCTTCCCAAACTTGGGTTCCAGATCACTACTGACAACAACGCCAACGACGTAGTCTGCCTTCTTTTGAACCAAAATGTCGGCTGGCAGATTGTTGAGAATTCCTCCATCGACCAACGCCATCCCGTTTCTCAAAATAGGCTTGGAAATAATGGGTAGATTCAAGCTTGCGAGCATAGCTTGGATGATATCGCCTGACTCAGAGACAAGCTGTTTACCCGCGACGAGATCAACGGCGACGGAAGAAAAGGGGATTTGCAGTTGTTCAAACTGGTGGTCGAAGTAGCCGCGAAGCATTTTGTCCCACCCAAGAGATCGGAATTTCCAAACCAAATACCATTTATCTCCATTGGGCAGCCAACGGAAACACTTTGGCGGCGTCAGGTTTTGATGATACGCATCGATGAGATAATCCGTTTCTAATCCCGTGGCGTAGGACAGTCCGAACATGGATCCTGCGCTGGTTCCGCTCATGAAATCAAAGGAAATCCCGGCTTCGTCGAGGGCGCGGAGGATGCCGAAATGGACCAATCCTCTGGCCCCCCCACCGGCCAGTGATAAACCAATCTTCACATCGCAAAGATGACGTGTGATTCGGTCAATCCCTTGGCGATGCATTCTAAAATCGTCACCCGTATCGTTCAGCGGGAGGATAAAGTCTCTTTTTTTGATTCGATTATCCCCAGTTCCCAGGGGGGCAACACGCTGGCCGCTCGGCAATAAACAAACTCGTTTCACTTGCGTGGCCAGTTCAGGCGTCTGCTCAAAGAATTGCTCAAGCAGTTCGAGATCTTCCTCTTTTTTCGCTGACCTGAAACACCAGATGACTTCGTTGCAAATCCGCAAAGACTGAAAAAAGTCTTCGGTCGAGTTGGCCGTCAGATCTAGCACGATTCGATCGAATCGCGATTGAAGCTCATGGATTTGATGAGAGAAGTTTTCGCCTGATTTGGCGGTGACTGTTTCGACGGAAGAGTTTTGCGATGCTTCCTTTGATACGATGACTACTTGCTCGCCCCGATTGGACAGTCGCACGGCAACTTCTGATATGATTTTGGGCTCTAGGTGGGGGGTGCGAACGAATGCAACAATTCTCGCGAACCGCCGAATTTTGTTTCCTTGCATGACTACTTTGAGTCGTTTGCGAAAGCTGCGGCTGAGATTTTCTTGCAGTTGAGGTATCTCCTCGATCAGTTGCAAGACAGAGGAACGATTGATACATAAAACGGTCGTTTCAAACTCGGCGTACAAGTCGGCCATAACGGGCTCGTTCATCAGAACACAGTAATGTCCGAATGCTTCTCCCGCGTTCATGAAATCGGCCACTCGCTTGTTGTCTTTGGGTCCAATGAACGCTTTGACGCAGCCTGTCAAAATGATGTACAGTTTATCGAGTACGTCGTCTTCTGAGCACAACTGTTCCCCTTGGGAAAATGTTTCCTTGGAACATGCATTTAAAATTGTTTCCAGTTGGGTGTCTGACAAACCATGTGCCAACAAGGTTGTTTTGAGTTCGGTCAGCATTGGGTGGTCCTTTTTCGCGCCCGTGACTAAATTTGAGTATATGAGGTTCGGTAAAATTGAGTTTGGTTTGGGCAGATCTGGTGTGAGGTTTTATGTGGCTCGTGTTTTACATTGTTGTTGTCGTTTATCTGTTGGCCGTCGTTGCCTGGGTGGGCGGCGCGCTTTTTAATGACCTTGCCAAACGGAAAGCAGTCGGTTGGGTTCTGGTGGGCTCGTGGTTGGTTTTTGTTGCTGCGATGTTATTCCTAATCCAGTCGTTGACGGTTTTTGTGATTGCAATAAGCGTACTGGCCGTCATTGCCATTTTTATTTGGTTGACCCAAAAACCGTCTCACGATCGTCAATGGGAACCAAATTCTTCGGTGTTGCCCCGGTTCGAAATTAACGGCGATCGAATTGTAGCGATCGATGTCCGCAACTCCCAATACCGGTCCGCGACGGACTATGATCTTTGTCATGAGGACCGAGAGTATCGGATTTCCGAATTGGTTGGGGTTGACGCCGCGATTGTATTTTGGGGCTCTGAATTGATTTGTCACCCGATGGCAATTTTTGATTTTGGTAACGACCGGCATCTTTGTATTTCCATTGAGGCCAGGTATCAGGTTGGCCAGCCCTACGATGTATTCCGGTCGATTTATCGGCAATACGAAATTATGTACGTCGTCAGTGATGAACGAGATGCGATCCTGCGCCGAATCAAATTCTCTCAAGGCGATTTTTACCTTTATCGGATGCAAACGGATCGTGAATTCGCTCAAAAATTATTTCTTGAATATGTCGAGGCAACGAATAAACTTTTTGACCGCCCCAAGTGGTATCATGGACTTGTAACCAATTGTTCAACCACGATCATGTTTCAACGTAAAGAAAAAGTACGCTGGAGCTGGCGAATGTTCATTAACGGGACCTTTGACAGGCTGCTTTACGAAAGAGGGTTTCTTTTTGATGAAATTTCTTTTCAGGAACTCAAGGCGCGAAGCAAGATAAATGACCTCGCCCGCCCGTTGGAATTGGAGGATTTCAGTCGAACAATCCGGAAAGATTTGCCCGGATTTGAACAGCCTGATCCTGCGAACGAAGGGCGGTAGAGCACCTGGGATTACATTGACCGATGGAACCCTGACCCGCGGTCTTGGTCAAATAACGTGAGCAAGCGATTCGTGAATCTTCCGTCCGAATTCTAGTCTTCGCTAAAAATATGGATATCGCTGGAATCGCACCCCCAGACACAGGTCATTTTTTCAAGACAAGACCTTGCAGGGCTGGATTCAATCGCCACGTTGAGGGTTCGAGCTCAGCGTAAATCATTTGAGAATTGGAATAATGCATCGTATTGCATTCATTCGCGCATCGAAGGTACTGAGAATGGTTTTTCTGATTGCGGATCAGCGTATTCCCAATTCAGCAATTCAGCCAAACCGAATGCACTTTGTTCCATCTGCGGAATCCGCGTCGGCGAGTCCACTGTTTGGACGGCAATGCGTGAGACTTGAAAACCTGTCCAACTTGTATTTTGTCCGGCAACCCCGAGCCAATTGCAGACTATGATGGATCCTATATCCAGTCAATCAAGTTTCGGAGCTGCCGTGTTAAAAACGATTAAGACCTTTTCAATTTTCTCTGCAGTGATCTGCTCGATGGTAATCTTCTGCCTCGATCATTGCGAAGCCCAAATGCCTTTGCCGGTTTACCTTGCTCCGACACCAGTGGTTAAAGTCCAGAGATCCTTCTTGCATCACCGAACCTACTACGCTCCGACGGCCGTGGCTTACCCAGCGGTGACAACGGCCTATTATGCTCCGCAGGTGCCGGTTGTACCGATGGCCACTGAGCCTGTACCGACGATGTCAGCTTACTATGTACCGACGGTACCCGTGGTCCAGCCCTATTACTCAACTGTCATCCCTCGGAGAAGATTACGGCATTACGCTGTTCCAGTCGCACCGGCCGTCATTCATCCCGTTTATTGGGCGCCGTTTTAGGTCGCGTTCAATCACCGATGATGCATCGTCCGTTTTGCATCGAGACAAAAAAAGCCACCCGAAATGCGGGTGGCTTTTTTATTTTTACTAGACGATTGGGTTGGTCATTAAAAAGACCATCACCGCGCGTTAGTCGCGAACTCGAACTTTTCCACGTCCATTGACGATGACTTTGACTTTGTGGTCACAGCTTTCCCAGCACAAGGTCGCGATTTGGCGGTTTAGAAGTCCTTGACGCCATGTGATGCATGGTTGCTCACCAGCACAGCAAGCTGGAACTTTAATACATGCCTCGTGAGGGCATCCACATGGATCTTCGAGACAGAACATTGTCGGTACGGGAGGCGGTGTGCAGCAGCGACACCGTCGACGACAACGGGGTTGGCAGCAGTCATCTGACATGGGCGCGGCCAAGATTGGCTGTTGGACGAGCATCGGTTCTTGGATCACCGAGTCACCCACTACCGGCGTTGGAGCGTCAGTAGGTCCATCGAGTTGAGCCGAGGCAACAGGGGTTGGGGTGTCGTCTTGGCTACCGACGAGTACTGAAATGGGCGCGGTGTTGCTTGTCTCTGTATTTTCTGACGCAAATGCGATTGCACCAAAACCAAAGGCCATGAGTGTAAAAAGAGTCGTTAAAATTTTCATCGGGTCTACCTGCGAATTTGGGTCATTCAATTCACGCTTAGGTCTAAGCGTGGACGAAATATGATAGTTGAGTTTGAGCAAACGTAAAGCGGCAACCCCCCAAATGCCTGAGGGCATGACGGGGAAATCGTTTCCCGCGTGGGGTCTGGCCCAAGCGTTTAGACAACTATCTTCCGGTTCTGCCTCGGCGGCGTACTTTGGCGACTGCACCCACACGGGCATTCGGGTATTTTCTCAACGCAGAATTGACAGCTTCGCGACTGTCGCGTCCGGGCACGACAACCGAGGTAGGCCTACCACCATTGGGTGGATATAGCGCCACCTCCCAAAGGTCAAAAAGTCCGGAATCGTAAGCCTGAAGTTGAAAATTAACTTCAGATATTTGCCGCATTCGGTCAATGTTTTCGGCGTTGGATTGAGCTTGGGCCTGAAGATAAAAGGCTTCTTTTTCTTGACGCTCTTGATCATCTTTGGCCGCGAGCCAACGATCCCATCCCGGTTTTAGAGCTTTTTGATCTGCGGCCGAGAAAAAGAAGAACGGAATCCCATAGCGGTCGCCATTTTCAAGTTCGAGTAATACTCCCTCACAATCAAATGTCTTTTGCATTTTTGGAACACGGCGGACCCACTTGTCTAATGCTTTCTCGTCCTCAATTTCTTTGTTTTCAAAATGGCCAACGATTCCTGGAACCATGGTTTGGTAGACCGCCGGCAGATTAGCAAGCGGACGGTCATTGACATAAATTTTAGCGCGATGGCGATGGACATTGATGCTTCGCTTCGCAAAATCGACAGCAATGGCTTTCACTTTAAGTCCATTTTGCATCGTCCATGTTTTTAAAGAATTAGCCGAGGCGTTTAGCAGTTCAGTCGCTTTCTCAGAATTCAGGAACTCTTGATCCGCCTTGGAAAGATCCTTGGTAGCGATCGAAATTAGCTCGTTATTTTCTTTTTCTATAACGACATGTTCATCATCGTAGGCGATCATTTGTCCTTTGACTTTGTAATGACCTGTCTGGTCAGTCCATTCCCGTACCTCTTGGGCGATGGTGATGGAAGTGACAAACGTCAGACACACAAACGAGACGACAAACAGTTTTTTGCTAATCATTGCGACACACTTTCTTTTCAATTCATCAAATAAGAAAAGTTGAAGACGAGTGAGCAATCACTCACTCGTCGATCTTTTCTGACTCGTTCTTTGGTTAAACCGCCATCATTAATTTTCAGTACTTTGGGGAGCCGAGTCCTGGCCCTCTGGAGATTCATCGTCTTGAGTCAATCGAATCAAGCCGCGTTCTTCCTGCCTGTCTTTGCCATAATGAATCATGACGGTCAGAACATCTTCGGTCAAGTTGTACAAACCCGCTTCGATCACGATGTCATCTTTTCCCTCAAGCTTCAACGCCACTCGTTGAGTTTCTTTATCGACGTTGCCGAACACTTGGATGACTTTGTCGGTCAGATCGATTTTTAAATTTCCCCGAACCATCCCCTCTTTATTTAGGGCTATTTGGAGCGTCATCTCAGACTTGGTTTGACCTTCGGAAACGACGGCAAAGACCCCCAGGGGAAGCCAATCTCCTTCTGCCTCATCCGCCGCGGCGTCTCCACCAGTTTCTGAGTCTGAGGGGAAATCGCCGGCGATCTCATTCGCTTGATCGTAATATTCTTCTTCGCTGGCAACCGCTTGGTCACCGACGTAAACGTTCCCGTTTTCAACATAGATCCCATCGTCTCCATACTCATAGGACACGGGTTGTTCACTACACCCTGAGTATCCAGAGGCGTATCCATATGTTGGAGCTGTCCACCACGCGGTCGCGACG
>JAQWLH010000089.1 GCA_029247405.1 Mariniblastus sp. | reverse complement strand
TATCGACAGCAGCAAGGCAGTATTGATCATTTAATTCGAGGTTCCAAAGCTCTCCCAAATCATCTTGAACCAAAACATCGGAATCGAGATAAATGACTTTGTCGATTGAATCGGGAAGCAAGCGTGCTGCCAATAATCGGAAATAGGCTGTATGAGTGATGTGGTGAGAGGTGCCTAAATCACTGAATTCCCTTCGATTGGGTCGAAGGACGTGGATTGAAATGGGTAGGTCGCTTAGTGTTTCGCGAAGCCCCATCCAGCTTGCTTCACTGATCCCACCGTCCATCAAAATCACATGCAGATGATTTCCCTTTTGTAAGTGGGACGCTGCCGAGTGAAGGGTGACGGCAAGCGGTTTAGCGTAGTTGTCATCTGCGGCGCAAAGAACGATCGGCTCTGTCTTATCGACAGATCGAAAGGTGGATTTTTGATTTTGCAATTCCTGAATCATTGGATGATCTCTTGGAAATTGAGCTGAGACGACTTTGCTATCCGGGGTTGTCTCGCTGGGGGGACGGGCCGAGTTGCGATTTCAGTATCATGGGTTTCTCATCGTACTTCCTGATTGCCGTCGTCGCGAAACCCTGTGCGACGCTCGATCTTATTATGACACCCAAAAGCGACGGCTTGGCTAATTAGATTCTGGTTTGGCTTCTGAAGTTGGATGATTCGTGCCGCCTGCCGGACTACTCGAATCAAAATCATTTTTAGGTTTTCGCATTGTATTCATCAAATCGAGCATCCTTTGTCGAATGCGAACAATCGGCCCTGCAATTGGATGGTTTTCGATTTGTTCGAAAATTTGATGGGCGTGCCCGAGCTCCGATTTGACTTGTGCCAGCTCTTTTTGCAGGTGGGATACTTCTCGACGGGCATGAGACAGCTCGATTTGTAAAAGTGTCGGATCTGTTTCACAAAACTCAGGGGCGTTTGAGTAAAGTCTTGGGTGTGAAAATTCGGCAAGTCTTATCGGAGGAGCTGTCAGAATATGGGGGGGGAATTCCAGCTCCTTGTTTTCTAAGACCTGCGCGGACGCGATCCGCAACATTGATGCAGTCAGCTCGACAAAACGGTCAGTTGCGCTTTCTGAACATTGAAGAGAGTCAGCGAGTTCATTCTGCTGAAACAACATTCGGGATTCAGACCGATCAGCCATTTGGCAAATGGTTTGATCCATATGATCCGCGGCGCAAATGTCCCAACCGCTGGCAACATAGTGGGGGCAATTGTGGTAGTCGAGCACGGCAACGGGGAGGTCCATTAACATCGCTTCAAGCACGGCCGTTGAAGGTGTGGTGATGACCGCATCAACGCTCTTCAAAACAGACCTCAGTTCGCCACCCCTCAGATCTAAAAGTTGGTTTTTGACACCGATTTCCGTTGCGAGATTCCCGGTTAATCGCCATACGATCTCGACCTCGCGGTGGTTGATAGTTTGATTTCTTGCATGCCAATGTTTTAGATCGTTCAGGCTTCGTTTAACTGTGTCGAGTTGAGCTTGGGTGAAGCCAGGTGTTTTTGCGGTCATCACCAAAATACGAAACTTTTCGCCCCCCCCCTTGGCTTGGGGGCGGTAACCATCAAGACGTGGGATACCAATGATTTCGGTTTTTCCAGCATTGCCCCATGAATCAAGGATTCGAGCCTGTGAGTGCCCAATGCAAGCGGCCTTATGTGCCAACACGGGCCGCATGGTGTAGGGGCAGGCTATCTCGTCTAGACGGTTTTCCCAAGCGTTTCGCCATTCAAGGATTCCGTCGATCATGTAGAGCGTCGCTACGTTTCTCGACTTGAGCTGTTTGCAAGATTCACGAAACCGCTCAAAGTGTTCTGAATAAAAGACCGCCAAATCACCAGGTTGAGCATCTTCGAGAACTTGTGCCGGTTCGGCTATTTCAAAATCTAGATGGTCTCGAAGTGGAGCGGCGTGGTGCTCTACCTCGATCGGTTGGCCGACGAAAAAAACTTTGGCATTTGACATTTGTTAATCGTCTGAAATAGCAACAACTTTGCCGTCATTTCGAGAGCAAAGTCGATAGAGAGTTTCCTCGTCGATTCGGTTGTTGACCGAATGTACGCTGCCGTCACCAAGTACAAAGTTGACAACTTGAATGTGAGCACTGCCGAAAATAGGGTACTCGCCCGGGGAGAGGATTAGGGTGTCATCGACGGCCAAGCCCATCCCATAACCACCGATGCGCATCACGGTTTCAGGTTCGTCACCGTTATAGACTGAACTGTCGCCCCAGCCATGTGGTTGGTGGTAGCCAAATTTGCTGACGTACTTTTCTCCGACGAAGATGGTGTTGGAGAGTCCGTCAGAAATTGAGGAGTGTTGGTAGCGACCTTTCTCTGGCCCAACCAGTTGATCGTTAACAACGGGATTTTCACCTGCAAAGCCAGAGCTGAATACACCGTCGGTCGGCTCGTCAAAAAGGGCCCAGATATCAAAAGGAAAATAACGAGTCGTTCCCGCGTTGCCGGCGTAGTCACCCATCGCTCCGACGGGGCCCTTGGTTTCTCGAAGGCTTACCATCTCTAGATCGAATCTTGCGCGCGATGTGCAGAGCAAGGAAGGAATGGTTTTGTTGACGACATCCGGATCTTGTTCCTTATATCTTTTCTTTAAGTCCAACTGGTCAAAAATGTTTTTTGCTTCCATGTATGGCATTAAATATACCGGCCAAGCAAGGAATTCATCGGCTGGTCGGGAAGGTGGGTAGAGCTTTCGAGAACCTTCATAGCCTTGGATGGCGAGCCCAATTTGTTTCAGGTTATTGAGGCATTCAGTCCTCCTCGCGGATTCACGGACCATTTGGATTGCCGGAAGAAGCATGCCAACGAGAATTCCAATCACGGCCACCACCACCAGCAACTCGACAAGCGTAAATCCTTGGTGGCGTTTCATGTTAATCCTCAAACGGACTTGTTTCTTGAAAACAAAACAGTGACTGAAGCTGCGGCGATTCATTATGACGAGAGTTGCGAGAGGCTTGTTCCCCTAAAGATACGTTTTCACTGGAAAACGACAAGTTTTTGCCGTTTATATATGCCAGATAACAAGCGTTAAGATTCAGTTTTTTTTGACAAACGCCTAACTGGGTTCATTCAAATACCTTTTTAAGGCTGAATAAGCTCGCTGCTCCGAAAATGCGGTCTGTGCGAGTTTTTTGGCAGCCTCTGAACATTCCTGCAATCGAGTTGGGGAGTTGGCCAGGAGATCGAGTTCACGCCGAAAAGCTATGGGTGAATCCCAAACAATAACCGGACAGTTGTTTTGCCCGTTTTCGTTGCGAGGGAAATCGTCAGTTAAGCCCGCGGTTCCAGCTGGGGTTGTTAATACGGGAAGGCCAAAGGCAAGTGATTCGGCCGTCTTGATTTTTAAACCCGTACCAAACTTGACAGGGTTGATTACGAGATCAACGGAGTTATAAAACGTCGGCAAATCGTCGACTCGCCCGAGCAGCCGGAGGCCAAGATTCTGGGCTGGAGTTAGCGATTCGATTTTTCGCTTGACGAATTCGCAAATACTGCCACCGACCACCAATTCAAATCGGTGGTCGGTGTCTTCCATCAACGGAATCCAAACCTCATTGAGAAACGAATCAATGGCGTGTGCATTTGATCCGTTGGTCGAAGCCAAATAGCCAAGCCGCAGCTTTGAAGGTTCGGGGCGTTGAGGCAACGTCGCTTCGCCGGTCGCTGGCAGTTCGGTCGTGTGGCCACAAACAATCGTCTTTGTCGCCGGGGCCATGTCCTGAAAAATCTTGGCTTCTTCAGATTGAATGGCCAAGATCACGTCGAACTTTGAGAGTTCTCGAGATTCTTCTTCTCGGTCGATATCGATCCAATGTGAAAAACCATATTGGCGAAACTGCTGGCACCGAATGTGCAGGGCGTCGTGAGTGTCGATCAGGCATTGAGTCGAAGTGCGTTGTTTGGGCGATAGTGCATCGAGCAGGTAACTTAGTTTCACATATTCAATTAGCACTGAGTCTGGCTGGAATTCGTTGAAGGATTCTGCGAATGCTTTGATGGCCCAAGGCCAACGAAAATTGGTCAGGGTTAACGATTGCGAGGGACTGCCCTCAGGCTCGTCTTTGTGATTTTGTCGAGTTAGTAATTGAATTTGATGGAGCGTCGCTGCGGCATACCAGCCAGCCTTCTGGGCCAGAGCCTGCGGAGGTTGCTCAGAAGACCGTTGTTGCACGTCAAGCGAGCCTTCGGAAATCAGCTGTTGGTCACGCTCGGTGAATTGTGCCGTTCCCGTTTGTCCCAAATAAAATGTGCGAATCGCAATTGATTCTGATGTCAAAAACCGGACCAACGAGCTGATGCGTTGCTCAGCACCAGTCGACTTGCGCCAAAAGGGGACGTCGGTAGCGATTAAGAGACGGTGTTGTTTCAAGGTAACTGAAGCATTGAGGGCGTTGATAGAGCGTGATTCGGTGCGGTCGGATACCGTTGCTTGCGCAGTTTCGTTTGCTCAAGACGACTTGTCAATTCAAGGCAGTGCTTGAAAATGGGTCTTCGGCAAACAATGACAAATTCAAATTAAGTTCCAGGTTTTAACCGCCTTGAGAGAGTGTTTATGGCAAATTATGTTCCCGATGAGAAACGATACGACGGTCGAATGCAATATCGGCGCAGTGGAAAATGGGGCCTTAAGTTACCCGAGATCACACTCGGCTGTTGGCATAATTTTGGGGGCGATGCACCAACCGAAAATCAACGAAATATTATCTATGCTGCTTTTGACCACGGTGTGACTCATTTTGATTTGGCCAATAATTATGGTCCTCCGTTTGGGAGTGCTGAAACAAATGTTGGCAGGATTCTCAAGGATTTACCAAGAGACGAAATTTTAATTTCTTCGAAGGCTGGTTACATCATGTGGCCAGGCCCTTACGGTGAATGGGGGTCGCGAAAATATGTTTTGGCGAGTTTAGATCAATCACTCAAGCGTGTGGGGGTAGATTACTTCGATATTTTTTATAGCCATCGTTTTGATCCTGAGACTCCCATGGAAGAAACGCTTGGGGCTCTTCATACGGCAGTCCAGCAAGGCAAGGCGCTCTACGTTGGAATCAGTAGCTATTCGACCCAACAAACTCGCGAGGCGGTAGAAATCTGTGGCCAAAATGGCTGGTCCAATATCCTGATTCACCAGCCAAACTATTCCATGTTTAATCGTTGGATCGAAAACCAGTTAGTGTCAGCATGCGATGAGTTGGGGGTTGGGGTGATTGCATTTTGCCCGCTATACCAAGGGTTGTTGACCAACAAGTACCTCCAGGAAATACCGGCAAGCTCCCGGGCGAAGCATTCGCCAGAAACACTTCGGCCTACCGAATTAACTGCTGAAGTTATCGAGGTGGTACACGAGTTGGAGGGGCTTGCTCAGTCGCGTGGACAAAGCCTTGCTCAGATGGCAATTGCTTGGATTCTGCGGCTTCCGCAGATCACCAGCGTGCTGTGCGGCGCCAGTCGTCCGGAGCAAATTGTTGAGAACTGTGAGGCACTTGAAAAACGAGATTTTTCAGCTGATGAGTTGAATCAAATTGATCGACTCACCCAATCGGTTAAACTTCCAGCGTCTCTTTGGGCGGGTGACAGTAACGGTTCTTAAATTTTTGATGAAAGCGAAGCAATGGATCACGAAATTGAATTGACCCGGCTTTTGGTTTGTGAAACTGAGTTGCAAGCAAAGATCGTTAAGGGGTTCCTCGAAGAAAACGGTATCAAGGTCATGGTCAAGGGGCTCGATACCGGTGGGTCGGTTTTTGGCGGTGCGGTGGAAGATGCTGAGATTGAAATATTCGTGTCGGTCGATGATCTCGAAAAGACACAGGAGTTGTTGGAAGCCCTGGAGGAAGAAGAGGGGGACCCCGTTCCTGAGTGGATTTGCAAATGTGGCGAGGAAGTTGATGAAGGCTTTGAGCTTTGTTGGTCTTGTGGCGCGGAGTATCAAGAACCGACTGGCGAATAACCAAGCGATTACAAGCCAATGCTTCATTTTGTGAAGCATTCGAATGTGGAATGAAGTTTTAAGGATTAAGAAAAAAGATGGCTAAGCGTCCCAAGAAGAGAAAATCAAAAGGCTTTCCTCCAGTTGAGCCCAAGCCAGAGCCTGCGATGCGCGTCGAACAGCACTTTAAACGCCCCATGCGATGGGATTTGTTAATTCTATTTTTGACAATCTCGATCGGTGGAACCTATTTGGCGATTTGGCTTCGTCCGAAAAATACGGTGCCTCGTTTTTCATATGAAGTATTAAAAACCTACGACCACGACCCGACGGCCTTTACCCAGGGGCTTTTGTTCGATGATGGGTTTTTATGGGAAAGTACCGGTCGGTACGGTGAATCGACGCTGCGAAAAATCAATCTCCAGAGTGGAGAAATTCTGCAACGCGTGGATTTGCCAAAAGAGTTTTTTGGTGAGGGGCTCGCCGTTTACAAGGACAAGTTATTTCAGCTGACGTGGCAAGAAGAAAAAGCGTTTGTCTATGATCGGGAATTAAAAAAGGTGGGGGAGTTTGATTATCCGGGTGAAGGATGGGGGCTGACCTCCAACGGTGTTGATTTGATTTTGAGTGACGGTTCGACAACGATCAAATTCCTGGATCCGGAAACATTTGAGGTCCGGCGTCAGATTAGCGTACGTCGACCCGACCGGTTGCCGGTGGGCGAATTGAATGAGCTTGAGTTCGTGGATTACAATGGCGGTCGAATTTACGCCAATCGTTATCGCTACGATCAAATCTACGAAATCGATCCGAACTCAGGTGAAGTGACCAAAGTTATTGATCTTGCTAACCTTTGGCCACAAAACGAACGACCGACTGACGGCGTTCTCAATGGTATCGCGTTGAATCCAAAAAACGACAAGTTGCTCGTTACGGGTAAACTGTGTCCGAAGATTTATGAACTAAGGTTGTTCCCGGAAGGGGAATGAACCCCGGTAGTCCATTGAGGGACGGCAGACGATTCGTTGGTTTAGCGGTTGAAGTAGGAAACGTGGTGAGACGCGGTGTTCGTCCTAAAATGACGTTCGTTTACCCATCATTTGCTTCCAAACAAGTTGCGGGAAGACCCACGCATCTTTGGCGTATCGTTTGGCCAGTCTTTTAGGTTGGCTGCACATTCGGTGAAGCCATTCGAGCCCTCCCCGTTGCATCCAGATTGGAGCTCGTTTTTGTTTGCCGGCAAGAAAATCAATGGTAGCGCCAACGCATAAAGCTGCTTTGGCGTTGATTTGCTTGTAGTGCCTATTGACCCAGATCTCTTGCTTAGGTGCACCAAGTCCGACAATGACGACGTCGGGCCGACAGAGCGCGATCCGTCCGAGGATGAAGTTGTTTTCTTCGGGATCTTTTTCGAAACCCATCGGTGGACTGTAAACCCCCACCGTTTCCACATTAGGCCACTGTTTTTTCATGTTGGCAGCGGCGATCGCACCAACACCGGTTTGAGCGCCGAGCAAAAAGACTTTCAACCTTCCATTTGCGTTGAAAGAATCAAAAAGTGCTGGAACCAATTCGGATCCAGCGACTCTCTCGGGTAATGGTTGGCGTAGCAATCGCGAAGCCCAGACGATTGGATGTCCATCGGCAAGGATCAAATGTGCGTCTTGGTAAGATTTTGCCAATTCGATGTCGTCTTGAAGCAAGACCGTATGGTCGACATTTGGTGTCACGATATAGCGGCATTCGGTTTGGCTGTCATTAATCCATTCTCGTAGATTGGCGACAGCTTCGTCCATGCGGATTGCATCGATGCGAATGCCAAAAAGATTGCGTTTGACGGACATTGTGAGCTTACAGAAAGAGACGAATTCATGAAAGTGAGTTGCCGAACTCTAGGTCCAAATTCTTGTTTTGGCTGACTTTGCCGAGCCTAGATTTAGATTCTGACCCACTCTCTTGCCGCCTTTTGGAGCGATTGCGAGGATATTAACAATAAGGTTGCCACAATGGGGGTAGCCGCCCGAGTTTTTCAGAATTGATCTGCAAGGTTGAGATTGATGACCAACAATTAAGGGCCCGTTTTCGCGACGGGGCCTTTCCCGCTAGTAGTCCCAGGTTCCAGATTTTAAAAAAATGTCTCATTGGAAAACAAAACTGATTGACGCCTATCGGCTTGCTTCGTGGCCAGTCAGACAATGGCGGTTTCGTGAAATGTGTGAGCATGGAACGGTGCCGGCGATTTCATTGTTTTACCACCGAGTTGCCGATACAGATCCAAATCCATGGACAATTCGGTGCGATGAATTTCAACAACAAATCGACTGGTTTCAGGAAAACTTTGACATCGTTGATTTGCAGGAATTACAGCGGCGAATTGTAGGCGGTTTCAATGACCGACCAACTTTGTCAATTACATTTGATGACGGGTACGCTGAGAACTGCGAATTTGCCATGCCCATGTTGGTCGAACGCAGGATACCGGTGACCTACTTTGTGACCACGTTTCATACCACAGAGCAGCAACCCTTTGCGCACGATGTGGAAAGAGAAACTCCGCTTGCCGCCAATACAATTGAATCCTTAAGAGCCCTCGATCTGGCCGGAGTTGAGATTGCTGGGCACTCGCGAAATCATTTGGACCTAGGAAAAATTAGCTGTGAAAAGACGCTTGTCGATGAAGTATTGACGGCCAGTCAGGAGATGGAAGATTTGATTGGCCGGAAGTTGAGGTACTTCGCTTTCCCGTTTGGTCAGCATGACAACTTGAATCCCCGTGTGTTTTCGCTTCTGCGAGAAGCAGGGTTTCTGGGGGTGTGTTCAGCCTATGGTGGTTGGAACAAAATCGGGGGTGACCCCTTTCACATCCAACGAATTCATGGAGACCCAGATTTTTCCAGGATGAAGAATTGGTTGACATTTGATCCCAGAATCAGCCGCGTTAGTACCTACGATTATTCGATGGCAGACGGCAGTTCCAACTCCCCGGTAGAGACTGCTGGTGATTTTCGGGGAGTTTCTTCGGATTTAAAGGTCCCGGCGGCCAAGGTCGACATCGATAACAAAACAGAGAATAACCCAGCCACATGTTGAAAGAGCTTTCTCAAGACGAGGTCCGTCCGATTCGCGTCATGTTTTTGTTGACAAGTATGCCGATTGGCGGTGCCGAAACGTTACTTGTCAATCTTGTGCGACGCTTTGACCAAGCGAGAATTGTGCCTCTGATCGGATGCATGAAGCAGCAAGGCGTACTTGGCAGAGAGTTGTCAAAAGAGTTGCCGGTTTTTGCAAACTTGATCAATCACAAATATGACATTGGTGTCGTGAAGCGGATAAAAAGGATGTTTATTGACCAGGACGTTGACGCAGTGATCACGGTGGGGGCGGGCGACAAAATGTTCTGGGGAAGACTGGCGGCGCGTCAAGCAAAAGTTCCCGTGGTTCTTTCGGCGCTTCATTCGACTGGCTGGCCCGATGGCGTTGGCCGACTCAATCGGATGCTCACGCCGATAACCGATGGCTTTATTGCTGTTGCTCGTCAGCACGCAGAATACCAAGTCAACCAAGAAAAATTCCCGAGCCACAAAGTGTTTTTGATTCCCAATGGAATCGATAAAGACCGGTTTATATTTGATGCCAAATCGAGGTTGGCATGGCGAAAGAAGTTTGGGATTTCAGTTGAGGCACCAGTCGTTGGAATTGTGGCGGCATTGCGGCCAGAGAAAAATCATGACCTTTTTCTAGAAGTTGCTCGGCGTGTTTCAAATTCAGCGCCTGAGGCCCGTTTCGTTGTGGCTGGCGACGGTCCGGAGCGAGCCCGCCTAGATATGCTTGCCAATCAAAAAGGTATTGCTGATCGAGTTGTCTTCGTGGGCTCAACTCACGATGTTTGCGGCGTGCTTTCGATGATGGATTTGTTCGCCCTGACATCTCACAATGAGGCAAGTCCGGTCTCGATTATGGAAGCTCTGTCGTGTGAGCGTCCGGTTGTCGCAACTGACGTGGGTTCGATCGACGAATCAGTGATTGATGGGCAAACAGGATTTCTGGTCCCTGCAGGTGATGCTGAAGCTATGGCGGCTCGATGGGTCGAGGTGCTGTGTGATTCAAACCTTGGTCAACAGCTGGGGAAATGCGGACGCGAGCACATCGTCGCCAACAGCTCTCTCGACAGTATGACCGAGGGCTATACGTCGTTGGTCGAAAATATCTTTGATCGAAAAACCCAAGATTCGGTTTCTGAGACCGATGGTTGGGTTCAATGGGAATATCGAGACTCTGACCAAGTATCGGCGAAAACAGCCAAGTAGAGCAGAGTCGAGTTTCTAGAAGTTCACGTGATTCTGACTTTTCTGGCCCTGAAATCGTGGCGATGGTTGGGGCTGTTTTTCTTAACTCGGGTGGTAGATTCCGTGGCGACTGATAGCATGTGACTTGATAGGTCGGGCAGCGTAATCCCGCTGCTTATTCCGTCGGTTCGTCACTATGTTGAGTTTCCCAGTGAATGTCTGGTCTCCTCATGCTTGAAAAGCTCTCGAACTTGAGAACAATGGAGCCCTAATAGTCCCAATCCCAGTTGTCTTGGTTGTTTGAATGAAGCAGATCACGGTACCGGTCTTGGCCGCGATCGCCAAGATACTCAGCGGCGCGACACTGCGCTGGGTGGATTGCGAACCGGACACATGCCAGCGAATCTACTTCGCGAATCATACGAGTCATCTCGACGCTTTGGTCTTGTGGTCATCGTTGCCCAAAAATATTCGGGCATTGACGCGTCCGGTGGCAGCGGTGGACTATTGGCAAGGTGGGCCGATTCGAAGATACATGGCAACTGTTTTTGATGTGCTTTTGATTGATCGGAAGAAAATCAAGGTTCACAACAGCCCGATCGATATGATGATTCGCGAAATTGGGAATTCAAAATCACTGATTGTGTTTCCGGAAGGGGGGCGCAATGTGACTGGTGAGATGCGTGAGTTCAAGAGCGGCCTGTTTCACTTGGCAAAAAAGCGACCTGATTTAGAGTTGATCCCGGTGTACATCGATAATCTCAATCGCGTGATGCCTAAAGGTGAGTTTCTACCCGTGCCTCTGCTTAGTTGTATTACGATCGGTGCCCCGATTTTTCTGGAATCAGGCGAATCCAAGGCCGTGTTTTTGGGAAAGGCCCGAAACGCCGTTTTGAAGTTAAAAGAGGCCTGATCGGAAGATTCAGTGGTTGAGGCTTCGACTTTACGCCCAAACATTAGACTTATCGAATTCCCACGAATTAAGTCCCTATCGCATCCAAGCTGACAGCGCATAATGTTGGTGTTGCTAAACAAAGGCCAACCATTAATAGATTTCCAGTGATCGAAACGATACTTCACAATTTGCAGATGCCGATCCCAGGGCTAGGCTTGGTTGGGCCGTCCGCGAACGGAAAATTGCTTGATCCTCGTACGATTATTCTCGTACTGATCGTTTTGGTCACGTTGACAATCTTTTTGTTTGTTGGGCAAATTCTCAAGCGGCGTCCAGAATCCCATATCGATCCGGCGATCATTCGGAATTTCAACAAAAGGGTAACCACCTGGTTGACGATTTGTGCTTTGCTGGTGGTGGCGTTGTTCTTTCAAATTAAAGTAGTCACCGTTGTCTTGTTTGGTTTCGTCTCCTTTTGGGCACTTCGCGAATTTATCACGATGACGCCCACGCGACGTGGCGATCACAGGACATTGTTTTGGGTCTTGTTTGGTTTTACGCCCCTTCAGTACGTGCTGGTTGGACTCGATCTGTATGCGATCTACACGATCATGATTCCGGTTTACGCGTCACTGTTTATTCCTGCGAGAATCGCGTTTACCAGCGATCACAAACGATTTCTTGAACGAACGGCGAAGATACAATTTGGTCTATTAATTTGTGTCTACTCGCTTAGTCACGCCCCTGCTCTGCTGAACCTAGATGATCTCGTGACGTTTAACACGTCAGCGGCACAGGCTGGCGATCAAGCAATGCTTCCGGATGGAGCCGTGCCATGGGACGGTTCGACGGCAGGGCTTTTGTTCTTTTTTATCGTGATGGTTCAAGTCAGCGACATGCTACATTTTGTGTGGGATCGCTTGTTTGGGAAATATGTAATTGCTCCCTCGGTCAATACGACTAAAACTTGGGAAGGTCTGATTGGTGCTGCTTGCTGTACCGTCTTGGTGGCAATGTTGTTACAAAGCTTGCTGCCAGTTACTCCATTTACGTGGTACGGTGCCGGTTTCATGGCATTGCTGATCAGCGTGATGGCGTCGTCCGGAAGTATGACAATGTCAGCCATCAAGCGGGATAGACGAGTCAAAGACCATGGAACACTAGTGATGGGGCACGCGGGAGTTCTCGATCGGATCGACTCGCTCTGTTTTGCGGCTCCAATCTTTTTTCACGCGACTCGTTTGTTTCTTGATGGCGAAAATCGAATCATGTTTGGTGCGACAAAAGAAGCGGTTGCAATGTTTTTTACTGGCGGATAACGCTCAATTGAATAATAAAGAAAGATAAAGTGGCGAGTCTGAAAAAAACCATCGAAATGTTTGAGTTGGATGTTGATGAGAAGGTCTATCCACAGCTAAAGCATTATTGCCAAGCTCTTTGGGAAATAAACAAAGAGATGAATCTGACCCGTCATACGACTTACGACAAGTTTGTGACGCGAGATCTACTGGACACCATTGAAATCTCCAAACTCATCCCTGAGGGCAAAGAGGTGCTTGATGTTGGATCAGGTGGTGGAGTTCCGGGGATGGTTTTATCGATCATTCGTCCGGACTTAAAAATCGCGTTGACTGAATCTGTTGGCAAGAAAGCAATTGCGCTGGGGGAAATTGCTGAAGCAGTTGGTGCTAATGTTGAGATTTATAAATGCCGAGCGGAAGAATTGCTGGAAGATTTTCGCTACGACTACACAACCGCGAGAGCCGTCGGCCCTCTCAAGAAATTGGGGACTTGGTTTGCGGAGGTCTGGCCTAGTTTGGGGAAGCTGTTGGCAATCAAAGGGCCGCGGTGGATCGAAGAAAAAGCTGAGGCAGATGAACTGGGCGTATTAAAAAATGTCGACATTCGTGTGGTTTCCGAATACGACGTTCCTGGCGTCGATTGGAAGAGCGTGATCTTGCAGCTCAAAGCCTCAAAATAAAATTTAGGCCCTCGCAACACTTAAACCATCAGAATCTGATTCTTGCCGTTGCCGGCCAGAGCTGAGTTTGCCTGAACTAAAATCCGCCACCACCGGCTGCTCCGAGCGCAGCGATGACGACAACGATGATGATGAAAATCACGTAGATCATGAAAATGACTAGAGGAATCAGTGTGCCAATGATGCCTAAAATCATTCCTGCCTGAGTCATGCCTCGGCCTTCGGGATCCATTCTCCCCGCGTTGATCTCCCTCATATCTGACCGACCAAAGACCCAAGCTAAAATGCCCGGGATCAGCGCAAAATTGCAGATAAGGGCGGCGATCCCAAGCGACAGAACTGTGGATCCCCGGTGAGGGGCTTGGTGGGCTCTGCCGGTAAATCCACCAGACGGCATCCCGGTCGGGGTTGCAAACGGATTGCCAAAGTCTGCTGAATCCGCCATTGGTTTTTGTGGAGCTTGTGGCTCAATCGTGCCTGCCTGAATCACGTTCAGTGTTTCGCACTTGGGGCATTTGGCTTTTTTTCCCGCGTGTTCATCTGGAACTCGGAGGATCGCATTGCAGTTTTTGCAAGTAAACTCAATTGCCACTTTGGCCTCACTTGGGTTCTTGGGTTATGTGTGCATTATTTGTCGCCAGGAATGCTCCCGGTTTTCCCTGCAGAGGATATTCTATCAGCATGGGTAAGCTGAGACTAACGTTTCAAATCAAAAAACGACAAACATTATTTTACGATCGGTTTAGGCTGGTCATCGTCCTGAGTTCGGATGGGTTTTCTACCTCTGGGGGCACTGCGACCGTCGGGTTGGGTCGTTAATTTTGTCAAAAGTGATTGGAGTTCCTCCCGTTTTTTAGCTTCCGTAAAATACAAATTGGTGGTTTCTCCCGGGTCGACGGCAAGATTGTAAAGTTGACCTTTGGCTTGGGGGGCTGATTCGGGAAGGGCGTATTTTTGAAGATTCCCTTTGTCATACTTGTTGCCACCGGATCCGGTATGGTTCAAGAATTTCCACTCGCCCTGGCGAATTTGGAATTCTCCGCGAAAACTCTGGGTCAGCATGTGGGGGCGAACTGGTTCATTTTCATTTTGAATACCCAGCATTACCCCGAGCATGTCGTAGCTGTCGACCGCGACATTGTCTGGCATTTCGAATCCAATTGCCGAAGCGACGGTTGCAAAAATATCAGTGGTGTTGGTCAGTTGCTGCGATGTTTTTCCAGCCGGAATTTGACCCGGCCAGCGGGCGATCATGGGAACGCGGTGACCGCCTTCCCAGCCATCTCTTTTCATGCCACGCCAACCTCCTGCAGCATCATGAGCGTAATCTTGTCTCATCCAGTCGGTGTGAAGTGTCTCGGGTCCGTTATCGGAATTGAAAAGAACCAGCGTATTTTCGTCGATGCCTAACCGCTTTATTTCATCCAGCAGTCGACCTACCAAAGCATCCAGTTGGTAAACAAAATCACCACGAGGGCCGGCTTTTGTTTTGCCGTTGAATTCGGGAGCGGGGAGCACTGGTGCATGCGAAATCTGGGTGGAGAATACGGTGAAAAATGGCTTGTCGGGGAATTGTTTTCGATGGTTTTTGATGAATTGAATTGTCTTGTCATAAAACAAAAGATCGGCGTCAACAAAGCGATAGTCGGGGGCCATCCAGCCCTCGTCGTTATCCCACCGCCATTTTCCACCCGGGTTAGGGAGGTTGTTTCTTTTGTGCCGCAAGCTCGCAGGAGATGGAACCCTTCCATTCTCGATGTAAACATAAAGTGGATCAGTTGTGGGGCAATTGGGAGTGATGAAGGACTCGTCAAAGCCGCGGTTGTTGGGGCCGTCAACGAGTGGGCAACTTTTTTCGTAGTCGATCAGTAACGAGTTTTTGAAGCCCCCCCCAAGCTTTTTGCCTTCTTGGTCGAGCCAAGTCAGCCCGACGTGCCACTTGCCGAAAACTCCAGTCCGGTACCCCTGCTTTTTTGCCATTTCTGCGATCGTCAACTCCCCGGGTTTAAGGTAGCTAGGGCCTCCCGGTCCTTCAAAAGCCCTCGACCCGCGCCCTGTTCGGCAGACTTGCTGACCCGAGTAAAGTCCGTACCGTGATGGTGAGCAGATCGTGGACGGGCTATGGGCGTCGGTGAATTTGATTCCTTCGCTGGCCATCTGGTCCAAACGCGGAGTCTGGTAAGCCGCTTTTGGGTTGTAGCAGGACAGATCACCATAGCCCAAGTCATCGGCGTAAACGACGATAATATTAGGCAGCGTTTGTGCCGACAGACTCGTCGTGAAGATGAAGGCTGTAATGACGAGCACGGCGCAGATTAATTGGGTCGCAGGAAAAGAGAATTGTCTCATGTCGAACTGATTTCTTGGAGATTTCGAGCTAGTTTAGGCTGGAGCGAGTCCGGCACAATAAAAATAAATTTAGTCGGGGCGGGCCCCGATTTGCGTGGTCTAAAACGTCTTATTCAATTTACATTAGACGGCACTAATTGGTTTGTTGAATTCCTTCACGTGGTATCAGGTGGTCGAGATTTGCGGTGCCGAGTGCGCCAATTGCGATGACGATAGATGAGTGCTTTTGATACTCGGGGACGACGGTATCGAACGTGTCGAATTGGGTGTGATGAGTTGTCCGATAGGTGGCACGCCCCCGTTGTCTCCAAAAGAATCCCGGAACACCTGCCCGAATAAATGGAGCGTGGTCGCTGGCGCCTCGTGATCGCATCACCTCTGTCGTCTCAATTTCAAAAGGTGCGCGTTCGTCCAGTGTCATGGCTGCGGCAAAGATTTTTTCAAAGTCGGGCTTCATGGCTTCGGTGCAGCGAATTCCGGCAACGTAGTTAGTGCCGCCGTCATGGACGAATACTGCCGAGACATTTTGATTCACCTCCTCGCGATGTTTCTTGACGAATGCTTTCGAGCCGAGCAGGCCCTGTTCCTCACCTGACCACAGCATGAACCTGATTGTACGTTTGGGTTTGACCCCCGAGGCCATCAAGATTCTTGCCGCTTCCATGGTTGTCGCACATCCGGCGGCGTTGTCTGTCGCACCGGTTGCGCCGTCCCATGAGTCAATGTGCCCGCCAACGATTACGTATTGGTCGGGCCACTCTGTCCCGCGAATATCGGCAATCACGTTGTAGAGTGGGATCGGTCCTTGCCGAAAGTGATTGCGGATGTCAAAAGCGAGTTGAACATCGTCGCCTGATTCAACCATCTTCTTGATTTCATCGAATTGTTTTTTTAATAGTGAAATGGACGGAACGGTTGGCAAATCCTCCATTTTGATCTGATAATTACCGCCAGTCAAAATTAGTTCACCAGAGGTGTTGCTGATGATTCCCGCTGGCTGGCATTTCAATATCGCCTCTTTGAGTTCAGCTCGTTGCTCGCTTGTCAGCGGTTTGCGTTGTTTTTCCTGTACCTCGCGATCTCCTTCATTAGGCTTGGTTGTCGTTGGGGTACGTCGTCGACTGCGAGAAACTCGTTCCATCAAAACATAGGCACCTGAAATCGAGCCTTGCATTTCCTCTAATTGTTCCATTGAGTTTGGGGCCAAGATTGCATTACCCAAGACACGCCCTTGGGTGCCAGCCGACCAAGCATTGGTGCCGAACTCGAGTTTCAATCGTTTGGGAGAAACCAGGGTGCCCGATGATGGGCCTCTTTCGAAGCCAACGGGGAACTCGCCCCATTTCTCCAGTCGGCTTTCTAAGCCCATGGTTTTAAATTCGTCGCGAGCCCATTCACATGCGGCTTGCAGGCCCTCGGAGCCAGTCAGACGCGGACCAATTCGATTGGTCAGATAATCCAAATGGTCTTGGACTTTATTTTCTTTGGTGCCAACCGCGATGATTCTCTGAATCGTTAGTTTCGAATCCGATTCCACTTCGACAGCTTGCCAAGCCATGGCGGGCGACGGTAGGGAGAGGGGCAATAGGATCAAGAAGTGAAGAAACTTTTGAAAATTCATTTTCGGATTCCCCAGAAAAGCAAGGCGGTGGTGAAAAAACAGAGATGTTGAGCGAAGCTTGGTCTGACGCCCACGCATTCTACTCTTTTTTGAGTCAGCTGTTTGAATTGGTGATTTCACTGCATGCGAATCGTGGAACTCATCAGCAGGTTAAGGGCATATCAGTAGCCGATGGCGAATAAGGTGTTTCGGCCGGTGTGATTTGGTGTAGAATTCGACGCTTGAGTTTAAATAGTTGTCCTTTGAAGCCCAACGACGATCCAACGATGCAAATTAAGCCTGCTGATTCATGCCGTTTTGATATTCTCTCCCTTGGCGAGGTCATGCTTCGTCTTGACCCTGCCGATGGCCGTGTTCGAACGGCCCGTTCGTTTGATGTTTGGGAAGGAGGGGGGGAGTACAATGTCGCTCGTGGGCTGAGGCGATGTTTTGGAATGCGAGCTGGACTTGTTTCTGCATTCGCAAAAAACGAAGTGGGGCGGTTGCTGGAGAATTTGATCCTGACCGGTGGCGTCGATATCGAATTTGTCAAATGGATGGATTTTGATGGAGTCGGTCGAGCTTGTCGAAACGGATTGAATTTTACAGAGCGTGGATTTGGCGTACGGGCAGCTTTAGGCACTTCGGATCGTGGCTATACGGCTGCGTCGCAACTCAAGCCGGGAGACATCGACTGGGAAACTATTTTTGGTGAATTAGGTGTACGATGGTTCCATACCGGAGGAATCTACGCCGCCTTGTCGGATACGACTCCCGAAGTGATTGCCGAGGCGCTGCAATGTGCAAAAAAGCATGGCACGATCACCTCCTACGACCTCAACTTTCGCAGCTCACTTTGGTCTGCCTTTGGTGGCAAAGAAAATTGCCAAAGAGTTAATCGTCAACTGGCTCCCTTTGTTGATGTGATGATTGGTAACGAAGAAGACTTTACCGCTTGTCTTGGTTTACACGTCGAGGGGCTCGACGATCAAATGAAAGAATTGCCAATCGAAGGCTATAAAAAAATGATCGCACAAGCGACCAGTGATTTTCCGAATTTTCAAGCCATCGCGACGACCTTACGTACTGTAAAAACGGCATCGGTAAACGATTGGGGGGCGCTTTGCTGGTATGACGGTGAACTTCATCAAGCGATCCACCGTGAAGATCTGGAAATATTTGATCGAGTTGGAGGTGGCGACAGTTTTGCTTCCGGGTTGATTTACGGGTTTCTGACGACAGGTGATCCGAATCAAGCGGTCAACTACGGCGCAGCCCATGGGGCGTTGGCGATGACGACTCAAGGAGATACGACGCAAGCTGCCGTCGAAGAAGTTGAAGCCTTGATGTCCGGTGACAGCGCGCGGGTCAAACGTTAATCATTCCTGCGATTTCAAAATATAGTCGAGAACCAGAAAAACAATCGAGGTCGTAAATTGAAACGTTACAAAGCTCTTTGGCAAGATTCTTGGTGGGCTTGGATTACCATTCTTGTCTTTGGGATTGTTGGTGGCTTAGTCATGTCTAAGATCTTTTTTTCGGCGATTCCGATCGCGTTCTTTTCATTCTTTTATTTCGGTTTGATACGCTACGACGTAAACGGAAAAGGAAAAGAGATGTAGTGGTGGGCGGTTGCATTTGACACTTCAGTTTGAATTGATGTAGGAATTAGATCGCTCCCCGCACTGAGCTCAAAGTTTGACCGTAGAAATTGGAGTTTGAACACGATCGAAATCCCTTTTCCTCTTCAGGGCCAAGGGGCTGGAGGTATCAATTGCGACGCAATTGATCCGACCTTAATGAACCATCGGAGCACGCAGAGCAAATGTCAGAAAATACCTTTGGCCAAGACCTTGAATTTTTAAAGAAGCATGTCGGAACGATCGTGCTATCTAATGATGAGGGGGCTGCAATTGTCGTTGTGCCCCAGTATCAAGGCCGAACGATGACCTCGACGTCAAACGGAGCCGCTGGAAAGAGCTACGGCTACATCAACTACGATTGCATTTCCAGCGATGTTCACGATCCGCAAATCAACCTCTACGGCGGAGAGGATCGGATGTGGATCTCGCCAGAGGGCGGTCAGTTTTCTGTTTTCTTCGAGCCTGGCGCTGAGATGGAATACGCCAATTGGCGTACTCCATCTGTGCTCGATACCGAACCATTTGATCTTGTTCGGCAAGATGCTGAATCCGCTTCCTTTACCCAACAGGCCCGATTGGTGAATTGGAGCAATACCGAGTTTCGGATTCGAATGGATCGTGACGTGGTGTTACTGAATCGGGCTGCTGCGGGGGAGAATTTGGAGGTCGAGCAGTCCGACTTGGATGGGCTGAAT
>JAQWLH010000087.1 GCA_029247405.1 Mariniblastus sp. | reverse complement strand
AATTCGACGTAGGAAGTTTTTCGATTGGAAAGGGCGTTAATGACTGCCAAGCCAATGACGACAAACAAATAGGTCATATCTTTGACGTTGATTTGATCGGTGCGATACCGAATGATTGCGAAAATAGCAAACAGACCGAGGGCCATCCCCAATTCAAGTTCAAGCTTCTTCAGGGTGAAGCAGATGAAAAAGACGACCACATTCATGATCAAAAAGTTGAATACGTAGCGCTGGTTGTTTTTGTGGTGCGGGCAATATGAAACCAGCACAACCAGCGAGAGGAAGAAAAGATTGAAAGCGAATCGGACAATCAGCTTGTAAATGTCGTCGTCAAAAACCGGCACACCGAGATACTCCATGTTTTTCCAGTTTTGGGCAACCTCTGCGGCGGTGGGTTGGTTTTCTGCGGCTGCGACAACCGGTTCCTGAGCCAGTCCCACGGAGTCCCAGTAACTTATTGAAAAGTTAAAGAGCACCATCGCGACCAGAGTGAAAATGACAAATCGGTTGGTAAATGGCCCGTGAGGCTTTGATTGAAGCGGGTGGGGTTGGAGTAGTTTGGTCATTCGATTTTCAAAATGCTTGATGTGATTTGCAATTTTTAATACAGGAAATCTACCTGTATTTTAAAAGTGAAAGCGCTTGTCTAATTGACGTGAATGAGTTTGTTCTTCAGTTTACGAACGGCTGCTGATGGATCGTTTGTTCGGACGATTGCACCACTGACGGCGACTCGATTCAAGCCGGCGTCGGTGATTGTCTCAATGTTCTCGAGATGAATGCCACCAATGGCGAATGCCGGCAGTTTTATGTCTTTGGCGACTTGCCGAATCAGCTCGACGCCAACATGGGATTTAAAGCTCTTGGTTTGGGAGGGGAAAACTGGCCCGACTCCAATATAGTTGGCTCCATCAATCACCGCCTGTTGAGCTTGCTCAATTGAGTGCGTCGAAACACCAATGATTCCAGCAGTGCCCACAATTCGTCTGGCGTCGGCAACGCGAATGTCGTCTTGTCCCAAATGCACTCCGTCGGCATTGGCGGCAACCGCCAGATCCGCTCGGTCATTCATGATGAAACGTGTTTGAGAGTCTCGTGTGGCGTCAGCAATCAGACGCCCAGCGGTGACCATTTGTTTGTCGGTTAATGATTTGTCACGCAATTGAATTAGATCCACCTTCTCGTCAATCATATTCTGAACAAGATTGGACAAAGCCGCTGAGTCACCCGATTCGATTCCGCAGCCATTGATCAAAACGTAAACCGCGGATGATTCGAAGGTTTGTGAACTGACTAACGTCGCGAGAACCGCCTTTTCAAGAGTGTAGGAGCGATACCTGATTTGCTCGACGCGTTTGGCAATATCGACATCAATTAGCTTGGAAAATTCTTCAATCGTTCTCAGTGCTTGCTGAGTCCTCGATAGGTTCGCTCGGACCATTCCAGAGTCAGGCATAGCTCCCATGCTGTCACTGAGGCTCGTCCTTTGGTATTCAGTTTCCGTTTGAACGGTGCACCCAACATCCCCAACGGTATCCCTTGCAGCGATACGATGAGTGAGAGAGATCGCTGAAACGGCTTGCGTCAGATCGTGCCGTAGTTGTTTTAATTTTTGGGACAGATGGAGATCTTGAAGTGCCATTCTCACAACGTCCTCAACCACGCGAATGCCCTCACCGGCTCGATTGATGGAAGCGTCCAGTATCCGATGCACGGAACTGGAGTCAGAAATTTGAGATTGGCTGTCAGTCATAAATATGCAAATTCTGCCAAGTTGTCATTGGCCATTGCCGTTCTTTTTATCGAGATAACGTCATTGATTCATTTAAGCGGTATTGCTTAACACGGTTTGGAAATCGTTAGTGGACAGTTAATTAACACTTGGTTAACACTTGGAAAAAAATTATCTGGTCCCCTCAAGGCTAAATGATAGCGGTCTATTTTGTTCTTCAGGAGGCAAATATCGTTCATTGTCGAGGGTTAGCGGCAAAAGTTTGGTTTAAGCAGAGAAGGGGCCACTGGGATCGATTGAGATTGACGTGAAAATGGCAGAGATTGATACTGAACGGTCACGGAATGGAGCCGGATTTGATTTTTGAGCTGCCAAACTGTTTTCAGGTGGTATTTTTACAGGGCAATGGAGAGCTCTTTCGAGTTGATCTCGGAATGGGTTGAAAATGCTTGAAGATAAGGAAGTCGGAGTAGACCAATGAGTTGGGGTCCGCTTTTATTATGCGGTTGGCCGGGATTGCCGGGCCTTTGGTATCGTGGGCAGATGTCCTCGCTATTGGTTTCGATCGGGTTCTCAGTTTTATTGAATGTGGCTCTGATTTCGACATTTTTGTGGCCTTGGTCACTGGGGGAGACATTTCCATTAGTGGCTTGGCCGGTGATACTCTTGGTCTGGGGAACTTCGGCTTGTGTCGCTTATCGTGGCTTAACTGACGTGATGACAGTACCTTTCAGCGAAAAAGTTGCGGTTCCAGAGCGTCCCGACACCTTGTTTATTCAAGCGCAAAGCGAATACTTAAGAGGTCATTGGGAAGAAGCGGAGTCCTTGTTGAGCCGTCGAATTGAAAATGCGCCGCGGGATATGGAATCGAGGCTTTTGTTGGCAACGATGAGTCGCCACTCAAGAAGGCTTGAACAAGCCACCCTTCATCTTAATAACATGGAGCGGTTCGACGAATCCACCGAATGGAGATTTGAGGTCGACCGTGAGAGAAAATTGATTGAGTTGATTCGCTGCCACGAGCAGGCTGAGGAGCATCTCGAACAGAATGATGATTTTGACGACGCATTGCCGGACAACAATGACGGTTTTATTCGAAGTAAGAATCAACCTTTAACCGAACCAGTTGAATTGGATTAGATCAAACTTGATTGCAAACCCAATCCGACACTTGAATTAAACAACAACCCAACATCAGCTGTCGATTTGATGGCAAAGTTTTACCAGGGGATTAAATATGTATGAACGCTTTACCGATCGTGCCCGCAAGGTCATGCAATTGGCCAACCAGGAGGCGCAGCGTTTTAACCATGAATACATTGGCACCGAGCATATGCTGCTTGGGCTTGTCAAAGAAGGAACGGGCGTTGCTGCCAACGTTTTAAAGAATCTCGATGTTGATCTTCGTAAGATTCGGCTCGAAGTTGAAAAGCTAGTCCAGAGTGGTCCTGAAATGATCACCATGGGCAAACTTCCTCAGACGCCGAGAGCTAAAAAGGTCATCGAGTATTCGATGGAGGAAGCCCGTAACTTGAATCACAATTTTGTCGGGACCGAGCATATTTTGTTGGGACTGCTTCGTGAGCAGGAAGGCGTCGCGGCTCAAGTTCTTATGAACCTTGGCCTCAAGCTTGAAGAAGTACGCGAAGAAGTACTCAATTTGCTTGGCAATGGCCTTGAAGGTGGCGAAGGTGCTGAACGTGGTGGGCGTGAAGGAAGTGGTTCACCGGGAGAGGGGGGAGAACGTAAGCAAGGCAAATCGAAAACGCCGGCCCTCGATAGTTTTGGTCGGGATCTAACGGAACTTGCAAAACAGGATAAACTTGACCCTGTGATCGGACGCTCTGAGGAGATTGAGCGAGCCATTCAGGTTCTTTGCCGCCGAACCAAAAACAATCCTGTCTTGCTTGGTGAGGCAGGCGTTGGAAAAACCGCGATTGTCGAAGGGTTCGCACAATTGGTCGTTTCGGGGGACGTCCCGGAAATTCTGGCGGACAAACGAATCGTCGTGCTTGACCTTGCGATGATGGTCGCTGGCACAAAGTACCGCGGTCAATTCGAAGAGCGAATCAAGGCGGTCATGAACGAAGTTCGCCGAGCGAAAAACACCATCCTGTTCATCGACGAACTCCACACGCTTGTGGGAGCCGGTGGTGCTGAAGGTGCGATTGATGCGGCCAATGTTCTCAAGCCCGCTTTGGCGCGGGGTGAAATCCAATGCATTGGTGCCACAACACTTGATGAATATCGAAAGTACATCGAGAAAGATAACGCGTTGGCCCGAAGATTTCAGGAAATCATTGTCGAGCCGACTTCAAACTCGGAAACAATTGAAATTCTCAAAGGTCTTCGCAAACGTTACGAAGAACATCATCGCGTACAAATCACAGACGATGCTGTCGCGGCAGCCGTGGATCTTTCCAGTCGATATATCACCGGACGTTGTTTGCCTGATAAGGCGATTGACGTGATCGACGAAGCCGGAGCTCGTGTGCGACTTCGCACAATGACGCGTCCGCCAGACCTTAAGGAAATCGATGACGATATCGAGCGTCTGAACAAGGAAAAAGAGGACGCGGTTGCCAATCAGGATTTTGAGAAGGCCGCCAGTTTGCGTGATCAAGCTGACAAGCTGCGGAAGAAAAAAGATCAGATCAAACGTGAGTGGCGAGAGAAATCTCAACAAACCGATGGCGTGGTTGATGAAGAAGTCATTGCCGAAGTCATTTCAAAAATGACAGGCGTACCTTTGACTCGTCTCTCGATCGAAGACTCGATGCGTTTGATGAAAATGGAAGAGGAGCTGCACAAAAAAGTCGTCAGCCAGGACGTGGCGGTTAAAGCGATCGCGAAAGCAGTTCGACGAAGTCGGAGTGGTCTCAAAGATCCACGCCGGCCGATCGGTTGCTTTATGTTTGCTGGACCCACGGGTGTGGGTAAGACGTTGTTGGCCAAAGCACTCGCCGAATTCATGTTTGGTGATGAAGAAGCGTTGGTGACGATCGACATGTCAGAGTACATGGAAAAGCACAACCTGAGCCGCTTGATCGGTGCCCCTCCCGGATATGTGGGTTACGAAGAAGGTGGTCAGTTGACCGAAAAAATTCGACGTCGGCCTTACTCGGTTGTGTTGCTTGATGAAATCGAGAAGGCGCATCCCGACATCTTCAACATGCTATTACAGGTCATGGAAGAGGGACGTTTGACTGACAGTTTTGGCCGTAATATTGACTTCCGTAACGTGATTTTGATCATGACGACCAATGCGGGTGCTCATGCGATCAAAAACGAATCAAAATTGGGGCTCCCTGGAGCCGGGGACGATCAGTCGTTCGAAGGCATGAAAGAGCGAGTTTACGATGAGATCAATCGTGCTTTCCGACCGGAATTTCTAAACCGTTTGTCAGAAGAACCAATCATCTTCCGTCACTTGGAAAAGAAAGATCTCAAAATCGTTGTCGATTTCGAGCTGGCCAAGATTCGAGAGCGTTTGAGCGAGTTGGGGTATGAACTTGTTTTGACGGCCGAAGCGAAAGAATTCTTGATCAAAAAGGGAACCAACCTCGATTATGGTGCTCGACCACTTCGCCGAGCTCTTGAGAATTACGTCGAGGACCCACTCTCCGAAGAATTGCTTCAAGGCCGGTTCCAAGGCAAGAATAAATTAATTGTTGACGGCGTCAAAAATGATGCCGGCAAAGTTAAGAGCCTTAAATTTGAAGGGGAATTTGTTGCCCCCCCAGAAGAACCACCGGAAGCTGAAGCGGTGGGCGCCGCTGTTGGAGATGATGACAACGGCAGCGACGAGAGTGGCAGCGACGACGAATAAAGTATCAGTCGATATTTGTGATATCCCAAGCCCCGGCAGATTGCCGGGGCTTTTTTCGTAGAAATCCCGGTCTTGGGAGAGAGAGTGCCCGAAAATCTCAGATTCCCAATATGCCAGTTAAGGATTATTGGCCAGTTATTGGGGTGAAATGGTTGTTTGACTTCTTAATTGTGGCAACTTCGGGCTTCTAGGTTGATTAATGTCGCAAATTCGATATTCTTATTGATGTGCAGCAAAGCATAGATGTAGATTTTCGCTGCACGGTTTTTGAGATTTTTTTTGGATTAGAGTAAATGGCTGAAGGCACAATTAAGCGTTTGACTGACAAAGGTTTTGGATTTATTGACACTGGAACAAACCAAGACATGTTCTTCCATTCGTCAAACGTAGAAGGCGTTCGTTTCGACGATCTTCGCGAAGGACAACAGGTGACTTACACCGAAGGTATGGGACCTAAAGGCCCACGAGCTGAGAACGTTACACCTGTTGAATAAGCCACCTTGGCGCAACTTAGAATAACGTACATTAAGCTGGCAGTTTTTACTGCCGGCTTTTTTATTGCGCCTATGAATGCTTCCGTTTTTCAACTTGAAAGACCGCTGGAAAATCTACTCGAATCGAGTCGATTGGATGGTCTCAAAACCGATTTGCGGTATGACTTGAATGTTTAATCTCAGGATACTTCTCGGTTGAACCATCAGTTATCCGGAGCGGGTGAGATGTTTTTGCGCTGGCCGGTTATCGCTAACCACGATTCATCTGACCGCTGAACCTGACGAATCCAATTGCATGGATGCCCCTTGGGCGAGTTTGAAATGAGAGTTCACCGAACAAAAAGCGCCGCCTTCACCTTGGTTGAACTCTTGGTGGTTATCGCAATCATCGGAATTCTCATTGGCATGTTACTGCCTGCAGTGCAGCAGGTGCGAGAGGCTGCTCGGCGAATTCAATGCGCTAATCAAACCAAACAACTTTCATTGGCATTGTTAAACCATGAAAGTGCGCATGGGTATTTTCCGCCTGGGTTTAGGTTTCCGGGCATGACGATGTGGTCGGCTTATGTCTTGCCGTACGTTGAGCAGAATAGCCTCTTTGAAACGCTTGATCTTGATGGCCCTTGGAGTGTGCGTGAAGGGGCGACGCTGGCAAACTCAAATGCACTCAGTGAGTTCCTGCCGGTCTTTCGTTGCCCATCCGCCAATCTCGCTATTTCACAGTACGATCCGTTGGTGGATACAGATCGCACGCCGAGTAGTTATTTGGCATGTGCAAGTGGATTGAACAATCGTGAATCGGGTGAGAAACCGTGGGTTGGTATGAACAATTATGGCTCGCTTGCCGGCTCGGATGGTGTTTTTTATCTCAACAGCCGCACCCGATACGCTGAGATTCGCGACGGAAGTTCAAGCACTGTTTTGATGGGGGAAGCGATTCCTGATCAAGACTTATTTGGTACTGACTACTCGGGTAATCTACAAAAGGTTGACCATTGGTACATCGGTTCGGGCGAGCTTCCGGATTACGAGGCTATCGGCAGTACGATCTCGGCCGAGAATTCTGAGTGCCTCGCTTCTACAGCTTGTCCGATCAATTCGTTATTTATTGAAGACTCCCCCATCAACGATAAAGAGCTCTCTTTTGGCAGTGCCCATCCCCAAGGTGTTAATATTGGATTTGCCGATGGTCACATTCAGTTTGTGACAGAAAATATTGACTTGGTTATCTGGTCGGCAGTAGGCAGCCGAAATGGTGGAGAGGTTGTCACAGAAGTCAATTGACGGATTTACTTTCGTTGGATCTACCACCCGGAGGTTCCAAAGCCTGACCCGCCACCTCCGGAACTTGAACTCGATCGGCTGCTGCTGCTAGGACTACTGCTGCTTGAACTTGAGGAGCCCCAAGTTGTATTTCCAGAACTCCAGCTGGATTGGTTTTTGGAGCTCGAGCCGAATGAAGAATTCCCAAACGTTAGCACGGAAGTAGAATTCTGCCGCCGTCTTCGTTCTTCAGCTTCGCGAGCGATTTTTCTTCTTTTTCTTGCTACTTGTCGGTTCGCTGCGGCAATCGCAGCTGCTGATCGTTGGCTGGCTGCACGACTGAATTGGGCGCTGCGATGATAATTGCCTTTGGCCAACAAGTTTCGGGCGTCTCGCAGCTCATCTGCTCCGGGTCTGGCGACGACGACGATCCCATATTTCCCTCTCCAATTGGCGGCCTCGTAAACATCTTTGGACGCTTTGGCAAGAAGTTCGGCAGCGCGTTGAGCCAATTCCAGCTCATGTCGAAGTTTACCCCCGACGATTCCGAGTTTATTGTTCAGCTCGGTCGCGGCAAGATTGACAGTGGACCAATCTTCGTGCGGTACTTTGAGTCTTTTTCTGATATTTGCCAATTCAGAATCGAAGTTAGAGATTTCAGTTTGGCAACTTTTGACCGTTACACTGTCCGTGATGCGATCATTGAGCGACTTTGCGACTAGACGTTGGGCCACATGCAGTTCGTTTTCTGCGGCACCAACCGCGAGAGTTGATGCTTCGAAGGCATGTCGATCCGCCTGAAGGTCCCCCGCCAATTCATCGATTACCGTTTCAAAATTCTGTATTTGTTGGGCATCGCTAAACGGATCTCGCTGCACGCCGGGAGCATCAAATTCCAATTTAAATGTTTTGAGCTTTTGATCGAGCGAGCGATGATGTTGAGAAGTTGCGGGTTGAGTTCGGTCATCGCTAATTTCATCTAGCATCGACGCGAGGCGATCAAGCCGCTGGTCAAGGAGGCTTTGATTGTCTGCCATTAGTTTGTCGACACTTTTGCAATGGCTGGCAATTTCGTTAAACATTACTTTTACGCTTGCCAAATCATTTTTGATCAATCCCAGAGTATTTGCTGCCGAGAGGACCTCACCTCTGGTGTACAGGTTGCGTGCCGTTTTGATGCCGTTGGCAGCTCCTTTGAGAGCCCCAGAGCAGTTGCTGAAGACGCTTTGAATTGTGGGCGAGGGGTCGTCGATAAAAGACTGATAATCTTCGATGAACTGATCGTCTCGCAGTATCATGGCTGAATTGGCGAATCGGTTTTTGATGGTCTGAATTAAGTTTTCGTAATCCAATGTCTCCTGATTCAATGTCTCGAGAACGTGGCATTGCTGTTCGTGATCGGTTTCAAATTCCTTTAACACAAGCAAGCTTGTTTCCACCAAATGGGTGACTTGACCAGTTTCGACCGCGAACTCCTGTAGAGACTCCATTGCCGATTCAACACCACCAAAGTTGATCGCTGCACGAGCGGAGTCGAGTTGCTGATTAGCTTGCCTCCAGTCTTCGTCTGGATTGTATTGGTCTTCGGTCATCGCGGTTGAGAAAGGAATCCCGAGAGAACGGCCAATTTCTTCCCGGCCGTCTGCAATCCGTTTTTTGAGCTTTGCTAGGGAGGGGGCAATCTCGTTGTTGATCTGTGTTGCGAGTTCAAGTGTTCGAACGGATCGTTGACCAATTGCGGACAAATCATCAGCGAAGGCCAAGGCTTGCGTTTGAACGCTTTGACGGGCCGCCAGAGATAACAGATGGTCGGCCCGTGCACTGAGTTGCGACACCAGTTCCTGAATCCAGCGGACTTTAAATCCAAGCTTTTTCAATTGCTTACCCGTTTGATCAAGGTTCGGGAAAACCTCATCCCGTGCTGTCTTGATGGCTCGAGCAATCGTTAATCCATCTTCGATTTTACGCAGCCCATCGGGAATCTCTTCATTCATCGCCTTCAGAGGATCTGAGTTTGCGATTGATTCGGCCTGATCACAATCGTCTTGCGCCGAAGGAATCAGATCGGCAAATAGGGCGGGGATTCGGAAATTTCGATCGAGACGGGCGGCACGAGAGATCTCCTGTTCGAGCTGATTGGCCTCGCTGATTTTCGACTGCAGCAAGTCGACTTGTTCGTCCACTGACTCGACACCTCGCTGGAAAAGGTTGAGGTTGCTTTCAGCCGATAGCTTTAGTTGATGAAGCTTGGAGAAGAATTCTCCAAATGTTACCCAAATAAGACCCCCTTTTTGTTTCGAGGAATCAAACGGGCCATCGATTTGTAGGCTCGAACCATTCAATTCGTTGACACAGTGCTCGTATCTGGCACCCGAAAACATATTGGCCGCTTCAGCAATTGGGTTGGCTGGATGAAGCAGGATTCCCGCGTAATCAATGACCCGCCGAGCCTCTGTGGCTAATTGCCTGAGAGATTCTATTTGCTGATGAGTTTGGTTTCCCAGCAATTGCGTACGACCCGTGTATTTTTTTGCTTTGAAGGACGAGTCAGTCCCAATGATTTTTTCGCTTTGAAGAATCATCTCGTCGACTTTTTCAAGTTCATTGGTGACCGACTGAGTTCGTTTCTCGAACAGCGCATGAGCCCGACGGAGGGCAGGGCGGCGACGAATGTTGAGGACCCATAACAGGCCAAGAAAGAAAACTCCGATCACCGAGGCAACTGTCAAAATCGTTTTTCGAATTAACTTTTTTTGCTCGGCTTCCTTCTGAGCAACACGTCGATGATCCAGAATGGCTTGTTTGCCTTGCTTGACCAACTCGCCAGCCTGATGGACTGGGCTGGCGAAATCCAATTCACCCAATGCATGGCCATCACGAGCCTCATCAAGTAAGCGATATGCTTCTCGGCTAATTTCTCCAGCGGCGCCACTGGGCTCGTCGGCAATCTCATCTAAACGAGATTCAACCGGCGCCAGCATTTCTTCGAATGCCGCGTGGGCTGCATAGGCATCAAGAAAATGGTTGAGTTCCCGTTCAATTTCTGCAGATGCAGAGCGTGATTTTCTAAGATCAAGATCAGGTTGGTTCAGTGAATTTTGAAGTGACTCCAACTTGACCCCCCATGCCTCAATCGGGGGTGTGGCCAGCTTCGAGTCCTTGGCCCTCGGGTGTTGGGTTTTTAATTTGCGTGCGAGTTCTTTAATTTTGTCGAGGGTTGTCGTTCGGATGATTTTAGTACGCGACCTGAGTTCCGCGATTGCCCGTTCTCGTTCCTGTTGAGCACGTTTCTTGGCATCCTTGACTCGCTGGACTGCAGCTTCCTCCGCTTCAATTTTTCGAGAAAGGCTGTTGTCGATGTAGCTGATCGTATTTTTCACTGCGTCAATGATTCGCCCACCGTTTCGCATTGCTCTCACGGCTTCACGGTCCAAACGACCACGCCATTGAGCTTCGCCAAGCTTTCGGCGATCGTGAACATCGGATCCGTAAAAGCTAAATTTTCGTTCTTGCAAGAACAGGACGAAAACAGCGCCGTTGGCTTCACCTGTTCGCACGTCGGCCTGAGCTCCAAAATCTGTTCGGTTGTTGAGCCGATGTCCCAAGGCAAATCTGACAGCTTCCATGTCGGCGAATTTGCGACCGTCGTCGGCCGAATAGTATTCGCTCCCCGCATTTTGCATCAAAATGACGGTCCAGTTAGGCGCCTTTTTGTCGAGCCAAGCTTCCAGTTTTTCGAATTGTTCCTGAGTGACTCCCAGTTCGCCTTTGACATAAAGATGCTGTTCCTCACTCCAGTTTTCAATGACGTCTTCCACACGATTGATTTTGAGAGGTGCATTCTGGGCGTGACTGGCAGTCTGGCTACCGGCAAGAAAGAGAGCTAGCAAGCTCGCGATCAAGGTTGGACGAAAGTTTGGGGAAAGCATCAGAAATCTCATCGCAGTTATCCTTTTTGCAGACGCCATCATAACACGCGCGTAAAGACTGGCAATTTCTGCCTATTTGCAAGGTTATTCCGAGTTCTGTTCGTGAACGAGTAGTTCGTTCCGCCGGCTCGAATCTTGGAATTGCTAGCTAGAATAGTCCCCTTAACCGGAAAACTCCCTCAAGTGCTCCATCAGCAATGGTCGATAAAACACACGTATACGTGCGGGGGGGCCCAAACGATAAGTGTGCGCGCAAGCGCTGTCAGTTCAATGTCTTCCGTTTCTGCAAACAATCCATCTCCCACTCAACCAGGCGACGAAGGTCGGACTGGACTGACGGATTGGTTCGTAGGCTGGGTCTCAGATTGGGGCCAACTGGTGCTGACGGGAACCATGGCTTTGGGCGATTTTAGCCTGTTCGTTTTTCGGACTATGAAGTGGCTGTTCACTCGACTTCCCCGCAAAGAAACTGTTTGGACCAATTTTTACCAAGTTGGTGTTTCAAGTCTTCCGGTGGTTGCACTGACCGGAACGTTCATCGGGATGGTCCTTGCCGTTCAAAGTTATTTTCAGTTTCGCCAGCTTGGATTGGAAACTCGTCTTGGCGGCGTCATCAACATGACGTTGTTGCGTGAGCTGGGCCCCGTGTTGGCGGCGACCATGCTGGCGGGGCGTGTGGGAAGTTCGATGGCAGCGGAACTTGGGACAATGCGGGTGACTGAGCAAATCGATGCGCTTTCGGCGATGGGCGCCAACCCTATTCGTTATCTGGTCGTTCCCCGATTCCTAGCCTGTTTGTTTTTGATACCGGCATTGACCGTGATGGCTGATTTCATGGGGGTGGCCGGTGCACATTTCTATAGTGTTCATGTGCTGGGAATTGATTTACACCACTATTGGAACAACAGTGCGAAGTTTGTGACCAATTTTGATCTCTTTGTCGGTTTGTTCAAAAGTGTGTTTTTTGGAACGGCGATTGCCATGATCAGTTGCTATCAGGGTTTCAACTGTAAAGCAGGTGCGGAAGGGGTCGGGAGAGCTTCAACCGCATCGTTCGTGTATTCCTTTGTAGCCATTTTAGTTTTGGATTTGTTTCTTGGAATTGCGCTAGATTCGATTTACTTTACACTTTACCCAGAAGGTGCAGGGTCACTGTAATGATGATCGAAGAATTATTGGACGAGCAAGAAGCGTTGGTGGAGGTCAAAGATCTTTCAATCCAATTTGGATCGCAGGAAGTTCTGCGTGATATCAGCATTGATATTCCAGCGGGGCAAACCTTGGCTCTGCTAGGTGAGAGTGGATGTGGCAAAACAGTTTTGATGAAAACAGTGATTGGGCTGATTCGTCCAACCATGGGGCAGGTCTTATTCGATTCTGAAAACATCAATCAACTCACCGAGTATCAGCTCAGTCATTTACGCCTGCGATTTGGGTTCGTGTTTCAAAATGCGGCTTTATTCGACAGCATGACGATTGGCCAAAATGTTGCTTTTCCATTGCGTCAACATGGACGATTTACCGATGAGCAGGTCCGCGAAATGGTGTATTCGCGGCTCTCCGAGGTTGGTTTGCCCGATTCAGTAGTTTTCAAAAAGCCGGCAGAATTATCCGGTGGGATGCGTAAGCGAGTCGGGTTGGCTCGGGCGTTGATCATGAATCCGGAGTTGATCATGTATGACGAACCGACCACTGGGCTTGATCCAATCATGAGTGATGTGATTAACGAATTGATCATTCGAACCCGCCGTCGAAATCCGGTGACGAGTCTCGTGGTCACTCATGACATGAACACCGCCCAAAAAGTTGCAGATCGGGTCATCATGTTGATGCCGTTGACCCGGCTTGAGCCTGACGAACCACAGATCGTGTTTGATGGTACTTTTTCAGAGATGGGTGCTTGTCGTGATCGACGAGTTCAGCAGTTTATCAACGGTGAGGCGGGAGAGCGTTTGATGGAAATGCGAGCCAGCCACTTACAAAGCAGCTAAGAGACTTACAGTCACAGAATTTTCTTGATTGACAAACGATGGATGAAAATATTTTACGATTTCGGGTCGGCATTTTTGTTGTGATTGCGATGCTGATTTTGGCGATCTTGGTCTTTCTCAACGGTGGAGTGTGGACCTCCCAGTACACGATTTTGACAAAGGCAAAGTCTGCGCCGGGTGTAAAAAGAGGTACACCTATTCGCAAACACGGGATTTTGATTGGCCGGGTCGAAGATACAGAATTCACGGGCGAAGAAGAGTACCCGGTTAAACTGATCTTGGGGATCTATTCGGGCGCGAAAATTTATTCGAATGAATTTGCGAGCATCGGTACTGAGTCTCTTCTGGGCGATGCTGGAATCGAAATTGTGAAAAAGTCGAATGAAAAAGGAGAGCCTCTGCCGCGCGGAGAGTTGCTGCCGCGCGAAATGGCATCGGGAGAGATCGATGATGCGGAGTTGTTAATGGTTGTCGTCAAGCAAAATCCTTTGGACATTGTAGAAGACTTAAAGCCTCAGTTAAAAGAGACTTTGGCGGCGATTGAATATTCGAGCTTGGTTGTTGCAGACGCAGGAATCGGAATGCGGGAAGTTAGCGCAACCGTCAAAAATGCATTCGCTGAAGATGGTAAGCTCTCAGCATTGATCGACGATTTCAGCGAGACCAGTGCCGTCGCCAAAGATTCGTTGGAAAACTTCAGGCAGTTTTCTGAAAATGTTTACAGCCTGGTGGATGACGATAATCTTAAATATAAGATCAACGGTGGAATTGCTTACTTCAGTGATGTCCTAGACAGTATGAAATTCCTCGTGGAAGACACTCGGGGAATTGTCAAAGAGTTTAAGGAAGTACCGGAAGGCGTTACAGCAAATCTTGAGAACATCGAGTTGTTTACGAGCATGCTTAAGGATCGTGGACCCGAGATCCTCAATAATACCGACAAATTCATTGCTGATATTAAAAAGTTTACTGACTCAATCCCCAATAATGGTGAGGGAGGGACGATCGGCAAACTATTGAATGATCAGGAAATGTATGATGAAGCAATAAGCACGGTGAAAAAGCTACGCGAAGTCAGCACAAAAATTGAACCGATGATCAATGACCTGAGAATGTTTGCCGACGCCATTGCTCGCGACCCGGGGGTGATTGGTATTCGTGGTGCCCTGGATCGCCGCCCGAGCAAGACGGGGGCCAAGGAAAATACGGCGGGCCGAGATGGTGGATTTTTCCGAGCCAAGCGTTGAGCAAATGAACGAGAATTCCATTAACGCGAGGTTATTGTCAACTCAAGTTGGCTTGCCGCAGACATGGGTTGATGAGAACTCAAAGAACTCGGCCAAAGCGAACTGGACCACCGGTTTTTACAAATCGGCGGTGCAGGGGTGGGTGCAGGTACGGCGATTGAATCTCGAGGGCGACGGACAGGCTGATTTAGTCCATCATGGCGGAGTCGACAAAGCGGTCCTGATGTATTCGGCCGATCATTTCAGTGATTGGGCTGCCGAACTTGAACGATCCGATATCACGGGTGGCATGTTTGGCGAAAATTTGACAGTCTCCGGAATTAGCGAATCAACTGTTTGTATTGGCGATCAGCTGCGGATCAACGACGTGGTCCTCGAAGTGTCCCAGCCACGACAACCTTGCTGGAAATTAGCTCGTCGTTGGAACGTTAAAGAGCTCCCCAAGTTAGTTGTCAAAAATGGCCGATCCGGTTGGTATTGCCGCGTGGTTCAGACTGGAAAAATCAAAAGCGGTCTGCCGATTGAACTGCTTCACCGAGAACATCACGAGTGGACCATTGGTCGCGTGCACGAAACACTTTTTCATCGTCCCCAAGATGATGAATCGAGAAAAAAACTGGCTTCAATTCGCCAGCTCTCACAGTCGTGGAAGACGGACCTTTTAAATGAAAGATCCTGAATTTGAGTGTTGCTGAACGGTGACTTTTGAGGTGCTAATTTTATCTCCCCTCAAGCGCTGAAGAAGCCGCGCGATTTGCCGGACGTCAGGCCGTTAATTAATCGGCGCTGTCACGGTACCACGTTGGACGTTGTACCGGAGGTCGTTAGCGCGATCCAACAGTAGATTTTCTTGGACTTGCGTTTTGGGTTCCAGTTGGAATTCCAACAGACGTTCATCACGAATTTCTCGGGGCCAGAAATTCTCGGTTACAAAGCTAACTGGAAATTTTTCATACCATGTTGGATCGATTCGTTGCTGGACCTTGACGGTTTTATAGCCGTCTTTTTCCAGCTGTATTTCCCGAGTTCCCGAATAAGTGTAAGGCACTGACAGTGGGGTCAGGCCGATGGGCTGGCGGTCGATTGTGACAAAGGCACCCTCGGGTTGGCTCCTAATGATCAGTCGTCTTTGAACGCAACCGGTCAAACTGGAAACCAAGATGATTAGCACCAAAAGCTTTGCTAGTTTTGTTGTCTGCATTGGCAAAGTGCGAAGTTGAAACATGAGTCTGATGCGTGATAATGCTGTTACAGCCCAATATGTGGTTGAATCAGGTCGACTTAGGGAGGGGAAGTTGAGAAAACGAAACATCCCTTACCGGATCATCGTGATTCAAAGTTGAGCGGCGGAGTCTACAAGCCCGGTTCGGTCGAGAATAGACCGGTTTGAATGAAGATTTGGGAATTCAAATTGGCTTAGATAAGTAAACTCTTCCAGCTCAACGAATTCCCAACCATTATTCCGTTGATTACCATTTTTTGTTGCGTGCTTGCAGGTTAAGATAAGAGATTGCTTGCACAACCACTGGCTCGAAGGCATTGATGAGCGAAAGTTTACTGAATTGGGATGAGTACCTGCAGGTCGCCTCGTTGAGCGATGTCGGCATGCGACGCGCGACCAACCAGGATAACCTATCGGTTTCTATTGCTAGCAGTATGGAGCAATGGCAGCGCAAAGGCCATGTTTTTATCGTGGCTGATGGCATGGGTGCCCATGCGGCGGGCGAATTGGCAAGCAAGCTTGCGATCGACCATATCCCCCATTTGTACGCCAAATATGGTGACACATCGGCTCCCGAAGCGATGAAACAAGCCGTTCAAGGTGCAAACGCCGAGATCCATCGCCGTGGGCAGGCGAACGAAGAATTCCACAATATGGGGACGACTTGCAGCGTTTTAGCCATTCTGCCGCAAGGTGCTGTGTGTGCCCACATTGGCGATAGCCGGGTTTATCGACTGACACAGAACAAGATTGAGCAGCTCACCTTTGATCACAGTCTGGTGTGGGAAATGCGAGTCGCCGGTCAATTAACCGCAGAAGAAGAGCGAATGGGGAAGGTACCCAAAAATGTGATCACCCGATCGCTGGGGCCTTACGCGGAATGCAAAGTCGACTTGGAAGGCCCGTTTCCAGTCCAAGTTGGCGATACTTTCTTGCTATGCAGCGATGGTTTGACAGGTGTTATTTCGGACACTGAAATTGGTTCGATTATCGCCAACATGACGCCCGATGAAGCGGCTAATGTCTTAGTTGATTTGGCAAATTTACGGGGTGGTCCAGATAACATCACTGTTGTCATTGTCAAAGTAACACATCCCAAAATCGCGACTGCCACCAATTCAGAGGCTGGATTGTTAAAGGCCGGTGCGCGGAAATCGAATTACGGTTACTTACCTATTTTCTGGGCCGTGGCTGCGGGCGCTGTCTTGTTGAGCCTGTTGTTCTTTTTCATTGGGCAAAACAGTGTCATGGCCGCAGTCTTTGGCGGTTTGGGAATTGCCATCACGATTTATTCGGCGATCCGATCAATTCTGGGTGGTAAAAACAGTCAACAGGTCAGCGAAAACAAGCGATATGGAAAAGGACCGTACACGAGGCACAACTGTGCTTCGAGCGCCCAGTTCGCTAAACAGCTTGCCGATATGCTGAAAAAGCTACAACAGGGTGCGCTCCGCGAAAAGTGGCAGGTCGATTGGACGCAATTAAAAGCGTTCACGAGTCATGCGGAGTCTGCCACCAAGAATCAGGATCATTCCACCTCGATTCGATCTTACGGCCGTGCCGTCAGTTTCCTGATGGACCAGCTAAGAAACCAGGGCGATTCGAGTGGTTCCTCGGTAGACCTTTGACAACCGATCTCCTCGGTTCGCTTAGATTTATGTGCCGAAGTGCCAGCATTTTCTGACAACTGACATTGCCGACTTCTTAACGTCCTTGTAATTTTTGCACGCCCGTATCTCGGTGCAGGATTCTTTAGTTGAATCTTAAAATTACTGGAGGTTTTTTTTGTTTGCTTTACGGCGAATTCGTTCCCAAATGTACTTTGGCGTGATCATGATGTTGATCATTGTCATGGTGCTATCCGCAGCCGGTCTCCAAGGCGTTTTGCAATATCGCCAATTGACCAAGAGTATGCGTGAGCGTTCGATGGAATTGCCAGAAGCGGCCAAGCTCAGCCAGAAAATCAGCGAACTCCGCTCGTTAGTTAGTAAGCGTCGTGCGGAGGTTTGGGAGCGAGCCCAAAATAGAAATGACCTAAATTCAAGTATTCTACCCCATCGCGAGGCCCGGCGGGCGGACAGTCAACTCAACCTTCAGGATAGCTTACGTACGGTCGAGCAGGCTCTTGACAGTTACGAGATTCAGCTGACCAACAGCGAAACCAAAGATCCAAGGCTGCGCGAAAAAGCTGCGGAATTGGAGTTTATCGTCAAATTTCGGGTTCACCTCGAAACGATTGGCCATTTGATTTATAGCCATGATGACTTCACAGCAATTCCGACTCCGCTGTTTGATCCGTTGGAAGACGAACTTTCGGAACTTCAAAGTTTGGTCGCTGCGATTCCTGTTTTCATGCAACAGCGGATGGAGACATTTTCCGAACGTGCCCGAACGGAGTACCACACATGGATGATGTTCAGCGTGATTCTCGGATTTGTTTCGATTGGTGTGATCGCATTTTTAATGATCAGATTTCGCCAGCGAATTATTCACCCACTCGAAACGCTGCTGGAGGGCTCGCGTCAAGTTGCGGGTGGGAATTATGACTATCGAATTGATATGAATTCAGAAGATGAGGTTGCCGAGCTTGGTGATGCTCTCAACGCGATGACGGCGAACTTTCAAGAAATCAAGTCAGACTTGAATCGCCAAGTCCAGCAGCGCACCAAAGAAGTTGTTCGCAGCGAGAAAATGGCCAGTGTTGGATTTTTAGCCGCCGGAGTGGCACACGAAATCAATAATCCACTGGCGACCATCGCATGGTCGGCCGAATCACTCGAGTCGCGAATTCAAACTATTCTCGATCCGCCGGAGGGAACCGATCAGGTTACCGTTGATTCCGAAATTGCAGATATGAAAAAGTACCTTCGTCGCATTCAAGACGAAGCTTTTCGTTGTAAAGGAATCACGGCTGGATTACTCGATTTTTCCCGTTTGGGCGATGCGATCAAAGTCCGTTCCAATTTGGCAGAGCTGATTGATTCAGTGATTGCGATGTTAAAACCACTCAGTAAATATCGTGGTCGGAATATTGTTTTTAACGCGAATAGCTCGATTGTCACGGTCATTAATGAACAGGAAATGAAGCAAGTGGCCCTCAATTTGATTACCAACGCACTTGGCAGCGTTGGCGAGCAAGGCACAGTTGAAATTGAGCTTCAGGAAGTTGGTAAGTCCGCGGTCCTGCGCGTCACTGACGACGGATGCGGCATGGACGAAGAGGTCAAAAAACATCTCTTTGAACCATTCTTTACCCGCCGCCGAGATGGCCAGGGAACAGGACTTGGACTCTCAATTACCTATCAAATCATTGAAGAACATGGAGGCCGGATCACCGCAGATAGCGAGGGTCCGGGCCACGGTTCGACGTTTACCGTAAGTTTGCCCTTGGTGGAAAATGAAGAAAGACAACTCGCAAAATCAGCCTGATCAAAAAGCAGGGACGAAACCAAAAGCGAGAACGATGAAAATTCTTTTTGCTGACGACGAAATCCACTTGCAGGAATTAATCGCTGCCGAACTGCCGCGTATGGGGCATAGCGTGACGGTGTGTCCTGACGGATTGACGGCGGTTGCCGCAATCGAAAAAGATTCTTTTGATTGCATTATTGTGGATCTCGATATGCCCGGTCTCAATGGCATTGAAGTGATTCGCCGCACCAAAGAACTGGCCCCCACGACCGAAGCCATCGTTTTGACCGGTAAAGGTTCCACTGATAGTGCGATTTCAGCGTTACGCCTGGGGGCCTTTGAGTATCTGCAAAAGCCCTGCAAGCTTGTTGATTTGAAAACACTTTTGCAGCGGGTAGCGCTTCGCCGTGAGCTCAACAATAAGATTCACGCCCTCCGGTTGCGTCTCGATCGCGTCGAAGGTCAGCCCAAAATGATCGGACGGGATCGTTCGATGCAACGGGTAAAAGCACTGATCCAAAAGGTCGCTCCGACACCCTCAACCGTTTTGGTTGTCGGTGAGACCGGAACGGGGAAGGAACTCGCGGCGCGAGCGGTTCATGAGCAAAGTGACCGATGTGAAAAGCCGTTTGTGGCGATCAACTGCGGAGCCTTGCCTGAGAATCTGATCGAAAGCGAACTGTTCGGGCACCGCAAAGGCGCGTTTACGGGAGCTGAAGAACACCGACAAGGACTGTTCGAAGTGGCCGACGGTGGGACGTTATTTCTTGATGAAGTTGGCGAACTTCCGAAAGCGACCCAGTCGACTTTGCTGCGCGTGCTCGAAAGTGGAGAGATTCGGCGAGTTGGAGATAGCCAGCCCTTTCAAGTCAACGTGCGCATTGTCTGCGCGACTCACCGGGATTTGGCGAAAATGGTTGCTGCCGGGGAATTTCGACAGGACCTCATGTATCGGATCAATACCTTTGAAATTCAATTGCCACCTCTTAGAGATCGGCTCGAAGATATTCCTGAGTTAGCCTATCATCTGCTCAAGCGTCATCGACCTGAAACCGAACACCGAGCCCCTGCTCAAGCCTTCGATGCTTCTGCGATTCAATTGCTTCAATCGCATAGCTGGCCGGGTAATATCCGCGAGTTGGCTAATGTGATCGAGCATGCGTCGATCTTGTGTGATGGACTGCCTATTTCGGCAGATGATCTTCCCAAACACTTCTCGCGAAGAAACAGTCCGGTGCTGTCTATCGCCAAGCAGGGCCGATCGCTCCGTGAAATCGAAATGGAGACGATCCACCTTACGCTTGATCAATTCAATGGGAATAAGACGGCTGCCGCCCAGCAACTGGGGATCAGCTTAAAAACGCTTTACAACAAGCTGAATGCAGAAGTTATCAACAAAGCGGCTTAACCGGGGCAAGTCAATCGGCTCCGGTGGATCTTCTGGCACTGTGCCTATGGATTGCGGGTGCCCCGGACTGCAAGAGTCCAAATGCGGAACCCGCCTCTGAGCCGCTCAGGTAGCCGAGATTTTACGTGAGAGTTGCGAGAGGAGGCTCAATTCTGGTTTTGGAATTCAGCCAACTCAGCCAACACTTGATGCATGATCGTGCACAAATCCTCGTAAAGTGGAGAGATTCCCGCGAGCTGGTCTTCTCGTCCACGTAACTGAATTTCGTCGACCAATTTGATTGCTTCTTCGTTCCTGAAAACACGAAGCGTACCGAGGATTGAGTGGGCGGAGTGACCGACCTGTTTTCCGTCCTGATTCTTAATTGCGGCACCTAGACTCTTGATCAATTCATTGACTTCTTCAATCGCCGCAACCACAATTGCTTTCAGGATTTCTGTTTCGCCGTCGACAACTTGTAATGCCTCGTTCCAGTTGATTAGCGATTGAGCTGGGGCGCCACCCTTTGCCGAGCAAATACTTGAAATTGTTTGATATAGTTCATTTCGTCGAACGGGCTTGGGGAGATAGCTATCCATTCCTGCTGACAAGCATTTCTCGCGGTCACCCGCCATGGTGTGAGCCGTCATGGCAATAATTGGGGTGTGTTTTCCAGTTCCCTGCTCGAGTTCACGAATTTTGGCAGTCGCTTCTAGACCGTCCATCTCTGGCATTTGGACATCCATCAAGACCAGGTCAAAATCTCCCGTCTTCATTGCTTCGACTGCTTCGAGCCCATTGATGGCGAGCGTGACGCGGTGCCCCCAACGCTCAAGCAGTACGACAGCAAGCTTTTGATTGGCCAAGCCATCTTCAACGAGGAGAATGTTCTGTTCTCCGATGGGATCATTAACAGATGGTAAGGAGGGGGGAGGTGATACTTGCGGTTGGGTCTCAACTGCGGAGTGGATTGCATTGAGCAGATCCGAGTGCCTGACAGGTTTGAGCAGGCATCTCTGGATTCTCAAGTCATCACACATTTCCGAATCTCGTTCCGATACACCTGACATCAACATGATGATTTTTGTGTCTTCGCCCCCCTTCATTCTTCGAATCTTTGCGGCAACTTCGAGGCCATCCATTTGAGGCATATTCAAATCCGCGATCACCAAATTGAATGGGCGCTCTTGAGCGATGCGTTGCTGCGTCATTTCAATCGCGGTTCTTCCGCCCGTTGCGAGCGTGACTTCGAGTCCCCAACTTCTCAACAGCTCTTCAAGAATTCGTCGGCTGGTCTGATTATCATCGACCACCAAAACCGAGAGTGGTCTGGGCAAGATATTGGGGTTAACTTTTGGCTCAGTCACCGGAGGGATTCCAAGATTACAAGTAAACTTAAACGTTGCTCCTTGGTTGACTTCGCTTTGGGCCCAAATTTGGCCGTTCATAAATTCAACAAGCCGACTGCTGATGGCAAGTCCCAATCCTGTGCCACCAAACCGATGCGACGTGCGAGAGTCCGCTTGTTGGAAAGCCTGAAATATTGCGTCTAAACGATTCGGTGGAATTCCAATTCCTGTATCGCGAACGGAAAACATGAATTCAGTGCGTTTTTCGATTGATGAATTGACGGATACCTCCAGAACGATTTCGCCTTGCTTGGTGAACTTGATACTGTTTCCCACCAGATTGACGATGATCTGTCTCAACCGCGTCGCATCGCCGATGACCCAGTCGGGGACCTCAGCATCGACATGCCAAGCCAATTCCAGATCGTCCTCTGTTAGCCGAACCGCCAAGAATTTCATCGTATCGCCAAGGAATTCTCGAAGTGAGAATGGGGATTCTTCTAGGTAAATTTTGCCAGCTTCTATTTTTGAGAAATCAAGAATCTCGTTGATGATTTCCATTAATGACTCGGCGGATTCCAGCACGGTCTGCAAACAATCGCGTTGAACAACTTGCAGATCCATGTCGAGTACAAGTTCCGTCATTCCGATCACTGCATTCATCGGAGTTCGAATCTCATGACTCATGTGAGTCAGGAAATCGCTCTTAGCATGATTGGCTGCTTCGGCTGCTTCGGCCGCGTCTTTGGCGAGACGAAGTGTTTCTTCTACTTCTTTCCGAGAGGAAATATCCGTGATGCTCGCTCGCACCAACTTGCGTTTTCCACTAGGGAGTGAAGCCATTCGGACTTCGCAAGGAAAGACGTCACCATTGGACCGCAAATGTAACCATTCAAACACCGTTGATTGAACTTCGAGCGCAAGAGAGATTTTCTCCATGGCTGCTTCGGCAGATGGCCGTCCGTCTATTTGAGTGGGTGGACTCAATTCGACCGGGTTTTTTTTAAGAAAACTCTCGCGATCCAGTTGGAAAAGGTCAATCGCGTTCTGGTTGCATTCAACGAAAATGTTTTTTTCCACGTCCAGTAAAACGATCCCCTCGGACGAATGTTCAAACAGTTTTCTGAAATTGGCTTCGTAATTCTCAATTTCCGCTGCCGAGGATTTGTGTTCGGTTATATCTCGACCTACAGCGTAAAGTGCGGTGTCGCCTCTCTGGGTGGCTGGTGCGCTCCAAGCAAATTTGCGGTAGCTGCCGTCTTTGCTCAAATTTCGATTCTCGAATCCAACTAAATCTAAACCACGCGTTACGCTTTCAATGGCTTTTTGGGTTGATTCTAAATCGTCCGGATGGATGATTTCCATGAACGGTTTGGCCAGTAATTCCTCTTGCGTGTAGCCTAAGGCGTTTGCGAGTTTCTGATTCACATGCTGAAAATGTCCGTCGAATCCGGCGACACAAAGAAGGTCAAGAGAATGGGTGGAAATCCGATCTCGTTGAGTTTGTTCAAGAACTTCTTGTGGCTCTGCCGGTTGATGATTCAATTCTTTCAAGCTTAGTTCCGCTTCAACGACCGCAGCAAAATCCTGGAGAGCTTCTCGGTCTGTTGGGCTAAAAACTCGCGGCTTGCGATCCATTACACAAAAAGTACCGATCAACTGGCCTCGTGAACGCAAAGGTTGACCGGCATAAAAGCGTATCTCAGGGGCGCTTTTTACTAGAGGGTTATCCGCAAAACGAGGGTCGTCTAATGCATTCTCGATTACGAATAATTCACCGTTTGCGATCGCGTGACCGCAAAAGGAAGTGTGATGGTCGGTCTCCGACGCTTCCATCCCAAAGCGAGATTTGAACCACCACCGCTGACCGTCAGCCAAGCTGAAAAGAGCGATGGGGACGTTGAAAAATGTGGCTGCAAATCGCGTCAGTCGGTCAAATCTTTCTTCTCGAGGCGTATCGAGGATGCCAATCGTTTGGAGGGCAGCGACACGCTGAGATTCATTTTTTATGTTGGGTGCCGGAAGCATAATTGCCTAACTAATCGTCCGTCGGATTGAACGAGCATCCTTTGAAAGAAATTACGTTTGATTATTTGCGAACAGTGAATTTTATGCTGGTGATGCAGACAAAGCAAAACTTAGTTAACGCCGTTCATTTGAATAGGCGATTCTGAACGTGCAGGTCGGCCGTCAGTCAATTCGTTGCCTGATAATTTTCAAATTCTCGTGCAAAATCACCGCGACGATAAACTTTGTTTTTCGACCGAGCTGGCTGGAAATAAATCCATGATTATCGGTTTGTTTTCCCCAGCTTGAGGGGAATCAAGGTGCTATCGGTTTGGGCCCTGCGAAAAATCACGCATGGTAGATTTTGCTGTTTCCTTGTTTTGTGGTTCAATTGCACCGAATCGCTCTGTCGTTCGACTTTTTTAAACGCAAATGAACAGTAGAGTCAATTGTCACAATTTACTAAATTCTAGACCCTTCTGGGGCGTTTGGCGGCTCAATTATTTGAGTGGAGCACTACTTCTGATCAAACGTGTTTAATTCTTTCCCCAGCAATGTCGCTCCATCGGGAAAGTAGTTCCTTTAGCCAATCACTTTTGTGCAATGATCCAGAATGCTCCTCGAAATATTTGTTGAAGAGCGGTTGGCGATGACGTTCATTCCGAACCCCCAAGGCTTGAAGAACTGAGGAGGGTAAACGAGCTGCAGAGCGATGACCTATTTGAATCGGCGCGGCTATCCAATCACAGAACGTGGCGGTGAAGTTGAGGGTGAAAGTGTAGTAATACTAAACGGTGAGCACTCGATCGCGGGCAGCGACATCCCATTGTCCAACCCATTGGCCTCCAGAAATCACGTTGGCAAATTGATGGACTGCCGAAACGGGGCAAGCGTGTCGCGGAATGGCAACTAAGGTGTCGCCCAGCTTAAATTTATCTGCGTGAGGTGTTTTAATGACGAGATGCTCTTCAGAGTGAATGACTTCTTGAAAGTCGTTGTTTTCAAAACTCCCCAACTGTGGAAATGCAAGTCGACGACCAAACGGTTGATCCGCTGCACATGATTTGTGGCCGACATCAAGCGTCAAATGATCATCACGATTGCAGCTGACGACACGAGTCAAAATTCCCAGACTCGGAAACAGGTTCAACTCAGGAAAGCGAGTGGCCATATCGTCGTCGTGGAACACCGTTGTGCCGGGACTTAATTCGAGGTCGGGTTCGCCGGTTTCAGCCAGAATCGAAAAAGAACCGGTGCCGGCCGTGACGATCCGCGGAACTTTTAACCCATTCAGCAGTAATTGATCTCGAAAGCGGATGAGTTGATTCCATCCGGCAGTGACATTTCCGATTCGTTGGTCCAGATCGGGTTGGCGATGATGTCCGTCGTACCAGTGAAGTCCGCCCAGTTCCAAACCCTCTGTACTGAGAATCATCTCGTACAATTCAATCGCATCTTGCCCAATCGAAATGCCTGTTCGATTCATCCCAGAATCGAGGTCCAGTAATACTCCAACTTGGCGAGTGGCATTTTCCGCTCTCATTGCCGCCGAGAGCTGGTTTACAGCCGCGGGACAATCGACGAGGCAAGCGAACTTTTTGCTGGGATGTTTGTCAATTAGATCTGCCATGCGCTTCAAATTGGGGCCAACCAGCTGATAAGCGAGCAAAATATCCTCCACACCTGCATCTGCCAACATTTCAGCTTCGGCAATTGTTGCGCATTTATGCCGGGTGATCCCCAGCCCCATTTCCATCTCAATGATCTCGCGGATCTTGTGTGTTTTACAATGAGGGCGTAGGCGTTGCGGGCTTCCGGCGAGGCGTATCATTTCATTCAAATTGTGCTCGACGAGGTCTCGAAAAACCAGCATTCCTGGCGACTTGATTTGGTCGATATTTTGGATGTCGTAAACAGAAATATTTGGGTATGGCATGGGAGCTCACATGAACGATGGATTGGTACGTTTGAAAGAGTTTGAAATACCCCGTAGTGGA
>JAQWLH010000017.1 GCA_029247405.1 Mariniblastus sp. | reverse complement strand
GAAGCCCGAACGATTGGCGTTCGCTTGCGTCACTCCTGGCTGTAAGGTCGGCAGCGATAAGTTGGTCTGGGTGAGAGATTTTTACTTGTGATAAGGAACCCATCCGGATGATGAGATTGACCAAGGCCATCGCCGCAGCTAGCCGTTCACGCGATTTTCCCAGTCAGAAATATATTCAAACTGAGACTGAACGACTGCGTCGTCAATGGGATGCAAAAGAACGACAGATGCGGAAGCTTCGGGCCAGGATGGCATGCCATTACGGTGTATGCCGCAATCACTAGGCAATGGTTACTAAGCCGTCACTCCTCCGTGATTGGTTTATGCAGACTGATAACGATGCCAGATCTCATTCAGGGTTTCGGCAGCTCGTAAAGGTAATTTGATGTCGACTGCTCCCGAGACCTCAGTTCTTCCGGGATTGATTTCCACTGTTGGAATTCCCATTTGGCGAGCTTGGTAGATTGGTTCAGCGATGTAGGGGAAGTAACTTGTGGTGCCAATGGAAATCACTAAATCAAAAGGCTTTTCGGTTTCTCGGTAAAGCACATTAATCTGGTGAGGAGGAAGTTGTTCTTCAAAAAGAACCACATCAGGTCGTATCATTGACGAGCAATCAGGACAGAGGGGGGGCATTTTAAAGTTTGAGTAATCTGCATAGATACAGTTAAAAGGGCATTGAGAGCAAATCATACGATGCATGTTGCCGTGGATTTCAATCACATTTTTGGATCCAGCGGTTGTGTGAAACCCGTCGATATTTTGAGTTAGAATCCAAAATCGCTTAAATTTCTGTTCCATCTCGGCTAACACTTCATGAGCACGATTATGTTTTGCTCCTCGTGCTCCCTCTTCAATTTCAGCAAGGTACTTCCAAGTGAGTTGAGGGTTGGATTCAAACATTGGTCCGGAGAGCGCTTTTTCGATTGGAATACCGTCTTCCGTTTCTTTTTGATCGTAGAGGCCGCCGAATCCGCGGTAGGTCGGCAGCCCTGAGTCTGCAGAAATCCCCGCACCAGTCACTACGAAGATGTCGCTGGATGATTTTAGAATGTCAGCGACCTGATTAATCTCATGATCAAATTCTGATAGCGCGTGCATGATGGGGATTCTGTGACAAAGGTTTCGCAATTATTGTTCGGCCAATTACTTTTAATAATAGTGAATCGAATAAGATTCAGGCCATTGCTCTGTGAGGCTGAGCAAATGTGCTCTTGGGTCGGGTGCAAATATGCAAGGCACACCAGGACGGCGGCAAGCGTTGTCTTGGAGAGGTTTTTTGTATCCTAGTGAATCGGCAAATCAAATCGAAAAGCGGCTGCTTCCGTGATCGCCTCGATCTTTACGAGTTGTGGATTTTCGCTCGGCCATCGTTAACGATTCGAATTGAGTTTTGTTATCGAATCAAGCCAACAAAAAAGCTGAATGATTTTTCTTCGTCACCATTAGCGGTCGAGACCGGAAACGCAAAGTCAAACGACAGAGGGGCCCCTAGTCCGGCCCAAGGTAAATGAACTCTCAAGCCTAATCCCGGTGCGACTCTAAAGTTATCAGATTCGATCTTAATGTCCTGCTCTACTGTTCCAAAGTCGACGAAGGCTGAGCCGTAGATCATATCGTCATTGGTAATTGGGAAAGTATATTCAACTGAGTTAAGCCATTGAAACTCGCCACCCACTTTGACACCGCCATTGATGGGAGAGATACCACGAAAATCGAAACCTCGAAATGACGTCACGCCACCAGCAATAAAGTTTTCAAAGACGGGGGTGTCACCTCCGGTAAATCCGAGCTTGCTTCGGAAGCCAAGTACATGGCGTCCTGCTTGGTCGTTTCGGGCAAAAAGGGTGCGAAAGTTCCTGAAATCAACTTCTCCGCGTGAATAGGAGTAATCTCCAAAAGCTTGGTTGAACGTGAGTCCGAGATAAGTCCCGACACCGGTCAGATAGGGGAAGACACGATCGTCGTAAACCAACCCTAGATTCGCCAAGAACAAATTGCTGGTACCGAGGTTTGCATTGAGTTGGGGCGAAGTTAGCAGTCGAGGGTCGTCGATCTTAACGCTTTCCATCCTCAATCCTGCATTAACGGAAAGGAATTGAGATAGCCGACGGCCAAAATTGATGCGACCGCCCACTCTTCTTTCATCCCAGTCGTAGTAGTCACGGTCAAACAAGTACCCGCTCAGGCTCAGGCTTGTGTCGCTTCCGCGGAAGTATGGGTCAGACCAACTGACTAGGTATCGCTGAAGGTCAGTGCCTGGGACGGCCTCGAGGCGAAATCGTTGTCCACCACCGCGCCAGGCGTAAGGGCTAGTAAACGCCTCACGGAAGTTACGTGGTGGGTTCAAAAGATCAAAATCGTGTTCCTCGAGGATGATTTGTCCAACCAGTTTATTGTCTGAGCTGTAAGTTCCACCAATGCTCGCTCGGCCCGATGGATTTTGCGGTATAAAAACATCAAGGTCGAGCATTTGAGGTTGCTGGAGGGGGGGCTGTAGAAGCCCGGTCCCGACCTGAGGGGGGATTGTCGTCGGCGGGACAACACCCGATTGGTTGTTTCCGAACGAGCCGCTGAGAGGCGTCTGAACTGGTTGATTGAGACCATAACCTTGTCCCAATAAAGTGCCTTGCCCTGGAACATTGAAGGGGGGAATGCCATTGGGGGGCTGGGGTTGGTATTGAATGGCAGGTTGATTAGGGAGTGTGTTTTGAAATTGGTTTTGCAGCTGAAACCCGTTTTGGGGAGTTCCGATTTGGAGCGGAGGCTGTCCGGGTGGATTGGTCGCGGGGTACTGGTAGGTCGCTTGTTGCACTGAATACCGGGACAGGGCTACCGGAATTGGCTTCGCGGCCATACGGCCCGGGAGTTGAGCTGGCGCTTGGCCCCCCCAGCGTACTTGTTGGGGCGCTGCAATCTGCCCAGAGGACGCTGAGTTCTGACCCACTCCTTGGGCCAGCGTGACGTTGGAGCTGATTAGAAAAGCGAGTACCAGACTAACGGTGACGGCAACACAAAATCTTATGGTGAACGGGCATCGCGTTGTGTTTTGAGGCTGAGAAAGGTTGCAGCAAAGCGTCTCGTGAGTTTTGCTGCTATAAAAATTCAAAGCGATCCCTTTTCCGAGCGTGCCAATCCTCCGTTTCCAAGCAGGAGTGGAAGCAGACGCGATTGGATCGGCTTGATTGTTGGAGGCGAGCTCGCTTTCGGTTCGCAAAAAGCGAAAGCGTGATTGGTGATTGGGCAAGTTGGCTTTTAGCCGACTACCGCAACACGCCAAGATAAAAACTGAAGACTTTTTCATCGTCGCCATCGGCTGTTGAAACAGGAAAGGCAAAATCAAATGCCAATGGGGCTCCGATGCCCATGCCCGGCATCGAAACGCGAAAACCAAATCCAGGCGCGACGCGGAAATTTTCCGCGTTGAGTTCAATGCCCTCTTCGACTGTACCGAAGTCGCAGAACAAGACGCCTTTTACCATGTCATTGGCGGCAAGTGGGAACATGTATTCCAGTGAATTGAGCCACTGGAATTCACCACCGACTCGCACTCCACCATCGAGCGGCGCGGCGCCGCGGAAGTCAAAACCTCGCAGCGTCGAGAATCCACCGGCATAATAGTTTTCAAATAGGGGGGTGGATTTACCGCTAAATCCTAGCTTTGTTCCGAAGCTCAATGTGTGGCGTCCTGATCCATCGGGCCTTTGGTACATCAACTTATAGCGTCGGTAATCGAGGTCACCACGGCCATAGCTGTAGTCGCCAAATGCCTGACTGTAACTTAGTGAAAAGTAGGATCCCTCGGTTGCCGCGTAGGAGCTATCACGCGTGTCACGAATTAACCCGACGTTACCCAGAAATAAATTCGAGTTGCCGAGTGTATCGTTGAGTTGTGTGGAAGTGTCAACGCGAGGATTGTCGATCGTGACACTTTCCATTCGCAGTCCTGCACTGATGGACAGGTCTTGGGTCAGGCGTCTCCCAATTGAGAATCTTCCACCAACACGTTTCTCATCCCAGTCATAATACTGGCGTTCAAACAGGTAGGCACTAGCAGAGAAACTGTAATCCGTTCCGAGCATGTAGGGTTCAGTAAAGCTCACGAGGTAACGTTCGAGGTTGGCACCAGGGACCAATTCCATGCGAAAGTTCTGCCCTGCCCCTCGCCAAGCTGTTCCATCTGTAATTTCGCGAAAGTTCCGTGGCCAACGGGTTATGTCAAAGTTCTTTTCGTCAACGATGAATTGCCCAACAATTCCGTTATCTGAGTTGTACGCTCCTCCAAAATTGATTCGACCGGTTTGAGTTTCGGACACGTAAATGTCGAGGTCGGCATAATTCATTGGAAAAGGCAAAGGGGCGTTTCCGCCACGTTCAAACGGCTGGACGATTGGGTTCATTTCGTTGGGTGAGCCGATGTTGGGAGATGGCAATCCGTTACCCGGCGTGGAGACTCGATCAGGAGTCGCCAGTTCCGGGAATTGGTAGGCAGATTTTTCTACTTGGCTTGATTCCTTAGCGCCTGATTCGTCAGCTTGGACTGTTTTCGAACCATCTAGCGTAAACTCACCGCCGGCTTGGCGAATTGAATTATCTTGAGTGGGCCATGCGTCTGTCTTCGTTGGGCTTTTTTGTGGGAATCCAAATCCACCACTATCGTTATCCGGGCTTTGAGCTCGGACTGTCGTTGGTGGACGCACGACAATTTTTGGTGGTTGAGCCCCAGGAGTTCCCTGAGCAGCAAAAACTTGCGAAACGTCGAGTTTGTTCGATTCTATTCCGGCGAGTGCCCACCGACGCTCTTCGACGGTGGCGTCGATGTTTGTTTTTTCTGTTTGGGCTGATGCCAGCAGCGAAGAAAATCCACTTTGGTTTTTTCCGGACAGTCCAAGTGCATTTGACTCATTGAACAGTTTTCCGCTTTGACAACCAGTAAGCAAAACAAGCAAAGGCAAAGCCCAGGCGAGTGTCACGCGAGTCGTGGATTGAGTTGAGATTGATTTCATTAGAGAAACTTGTGGTGTGCCGAAGTGTCTTGCGTCATCGGAATCTGCATTTGAATCAGCTATCGCTGATAGGAGTTGTTTTGCGTCTGCGCGTGGCGTTCGAGTGACTGGAGCTCAGGAGGACGCACAACAATTCGCGGTGGTTGGGCACCTGGGGTTCCCTGAACAGCAAAAACTTGCGCGGCTTGGAGTCGACGTTCACTATTACGGATTTCACGGACGTCGATCAGACCACCCGGGCGAAGGGACAGGCGGTTAAGCACGACCTCCCGTTTTGTGATGCCGTAGTCGCCTTCGTAGTGCACGTTAATATTACCAACGCGATATTGCTTGCCTTCGTCAATCTTGTAAACGAGGTCAAGCAATCCCGGTTCTTCGAGGAATCGTGGTTCTGCTTCAACTTTTGCAAACACAAACCCCTCGCCGCCGTACAAGTCCCGCAAGCTGACAACATCTTGGTTCATTTTTGCGACATTGAATTCGGGCTGCGTTGCATCGGAATTCGGTTTTAGTTCAAGGAGAGACTTGAGTTGGTCAGCAGAGTAGGAACTGTTGCCGATAAACGCAACGTTGCGGATTTTGTATCGTGGACCTTCGTTAATTATAAATCGAATCGTCATCCAGCGACCATCGTTGCTTTCACTGACTTCCCTACCGATGCGTGCATTGAAGAATCCAAGACTTCGGTAATAGGCGGTCAAGCGTGTGATGTCCTGTTCCAGTTCGTTTCGTTTCGCTAGCCCGCCAATGAGTTTCATGATGCCGGGTTTCGATTTAATAAAATGCCTGAGTCTTGCGTCGGAGGCGATAGAATTACCTTCAAATTCGACTTTCCAGATGCGTTGCTTCTCGTCTTCGTGAATCAGGAAAACAACTTTCCCATCATTGGATTCATTGCCTTCCATAATCTCAACTTGAGTTTTGGGAAAGCCTTTTTCTTTGTATAAGTCCTCAATTTTGGTCTTTGCCATGCGGATTTCATGGACGTCGAGTGGGGCGCCATCTTCAAGCCCAGTCTCCTTTTGGAGGATGCGATCTGAAAGTCCGCGATTACCAATAAACTCGACTGAACTGATCGAAGCGCGTTCCTCAACGTCGAGCGTTACGATGACTCCGTCGGTTGTGTGCTTAAGGTAAGGGCCGTTGATCCGACTAATCTCTGGCATTCGCCACAATTGATCGACATCCTGTTGGAGTTTGTCCGGATCAAAGAAACGACCGGGCCGAGTGCGAATGTTTCGCATCAAATGATGTGTTGGGAGGCTTTTGTTTCCCGTGACAATTACTTCAGCAACCACCTGAGAGCGATCAGAGGTTGATTCCGTTTGACTTGAGTTTGATGATTTGGAGGTTCGCTGTGTATCCAATAGGTTCGAGTTACGGCTGAAGACACGACTCCGGTCGCCAGAATTTGAATCAGAGTCAGGACTTTGGAAGCGAACGTTGTCCAGTTGATCTGTCGTCAAAACTGCTGGTGGGACAGGAAGCTCTTTATTGGCGATTTGGGGGGTCTGGCATCCAGAAAAACAAAGCAATACGCAGCATATTAGGGCGATTTGATTCGAGGTGTTTGATGCCGCACGAGACAATTTAATGAGGAAGTTGTCTGTCGATAGACGGTTGCGTGGCACCGCCTGAGTTTTCATAGTTGTTCGCAATTTAGGGTCCATCCTTGACCTCGATCTTTAATTTTTCTTGCGGCGTAATTACAGAATGCTTGAAATATGGGCAAGCCCACAATGATTTTTTGAAATCAAATTTACCCCTCTTCAAGCTGCTAGCGTTGAAGAACAAGGGTGGCTTGCAATCGACAACGGGGGAAATTGCGACATCTTGCGTGGTCGTGTTACGTGGGCGCGAGAGAAAGGGTTTGAGAATTCTCAAAAGAAAATGATTTTAGTCGACAATCATTTTAGGAAGATGTCGCGGGATAACGACAACAGGCCATCTACTTAATTCGGAAACCCGCTCGATCTCACTGTTTGATCCTACGAAGACAAATGCATGGTCCCTGGGAATTCGGTCTAACAATAGGTCACCGACAATTCGCCATTCATCTTCCTCTTGCCAATCAATCTTTTGTGAATTTGATTTGCTGAGTTGAAAAAATGGTCTGTCTTTGGGCGGGAGTACAGACCAGGCTTTTTCATCTCCATAATGCACGGGTTTGGCTCCACAAGCAGATAACCACTTTCGGTCTATCGCGATGCCATAAGGTTCGAAGTCCCAGCGACTAAGGTGAGGGCGGAAGATGCGTCGTTTGGGCAGTTCTTTGATCGGGATGCCAGAAAAGCAAACGACAGCACGATTGCCGCGAGTTATTTCATTCGACGCCAAAAGTCTGCCTGAAGCTAGGATTCGACAGAGTGAAGCGAGTTGGTTGTGATGGCGACCGGGATATTGAAAAATCAAATCGTCAAGAAACTCAGATGTAGATTGGTCGGGCCAGGGTCCGACGCGTCGGCGCGTCCAATGAATCAATAATTGATCTGACTTGATTTCATTGTTTTGCAGCAAGGGTTGTTGGGGCGAGGAACGGCAGTGGATTGAGGGAGGCGTTATCGGAACGGTGCTTTTCGGCACCGTTGGTGAGCCATCTTTGTCGGCTGCTTGTGTCTTTTGGTAGAGCCACCAGCCTGTTGCCCCTTTTCCCAGTAAAATCGACTCGATGTTTTTGGCCGTTAATTTTCGGTCGATTAAAAGCTGCGTTATAGGGCTGCATTGACTTTGTGGGTTGGATGCCAAGTTTTCCAAACGTGCAATCGCAGCTCGAAAAATATTACCATTTTTTCGAACTGAAAGTAGAACGGCAGTTTGCGCGATTGAAAGGAGCAAATCATTTACGTTGGGGGCACCATTCTGTTTTGGGATCAAGACGGGGCGATACCAAATCGTCTGCGTCAGGGGGTGAGCCGTGGTATGGTTGCCAATCGCTTTTTGTTGATCGAACCAATCGGACGTGGGGCTTGGCGGAAAGGGCTTCAATTGAATCATTGGAATCTGGAACAGTACAGATAGCCGGCGGACAAAGGGATCCGAAGTCGTGTTTTCCGCCGTGAGCAAAAAGTTATGTTCGTTTTTGATCTGGATCGCGAGCGTTCGAAGTGCGTCGAACCAACTTTCCTTTTGCTCGAGCTTTTGGCCCAATCTTGAACTTGCCACACAGAAACTTTTCCCGATGATTTCTCCCGGCAACCACGTTAAGAATTGATGGGTGATTTCATTAGAAAGAAATGCACGCCCGGGGCAGTCTTTGGAGGGGGCCTTGGAATTAATTCGAATTAAATTCCACAGCTGTTTGTTGTTTTGAGAAAGATCAGATCGGTCAGGAGTGGCTCGAGAAGACATGGCCTGTAACCTTCAGTGAAAAGGATCACTGAGATTGTACCGGTTTTGTGAACGAATTGAATCAGGCAGTTTGGTCAATTTCGATTCAAACAACCTCTGGAATTAACCCGTAGTGATTCTGGGTTGAGGAAGTTAAACTGAAGCACTGTTTGAGTTGCCGCAAATTCATCGCGGGGATTCTCCAACCCGTATTGAAATCTATGAGCTGCGGTAAATGTCAAAACGAGTCACAATTGGATTCGCACTTCTGTCAGTGATCTTAGTCTCTGGATACCTTCTCGCTGACTGGTATCGTGAAACGCCTGATCGCGTAACGTCAACCTTTGTTGGGAGAGATTCCTGCATCGATTGCCATCAAACGCAAACCGCTTTGTTTACAGGATCAGATCACGATCTGGCGATGGACCTCGCTACTGACGAAACGGTTTTGGCTGATTTTAACAACCAGACTATTGAGCACTTTGGCATTACTTCGCGGGTTTTTCGTGACGGTGATCGCTTCATGATCAACACCGAGGGCCTTGATGGGACCATGCAAGACTTCGAAGTCAAATACGTATTTGGCGTTCGTCCGCTGCAGCAATTCATGGTCGAAATTGATCGCCCCGCTGACGCAAAAGAAAATGAGATTGGGCGAGTTCAGGTACTGCGAGTTTCTTGGGACACCAATAAAAAGTGCTGGTTCTATCTAAGCCCTCCTGATGTGAATGAGAAGCTTGATCCGAATGATCCCCTTCATTGGACTGGAATTACCCAGAACTGGAATGCGAGTTGTGCGACCTGTCACAGCACTGATTTAAAAAAGAACTTCAATCCTCATTCCAATCAATACCATACGACGTTTTCAGAAATTGATGTCAGTTGTGAAGCTTGTCATGGACCTGGAAGTTATCACGTTGAGTTGGCAAATCGAAAGAGTCTGTTTTGGGATCGCAAGCATGGATACGGTTTAGCGAAACTAAAAACCGAAAGTAATCGGCCTCAGATTGAAACTTGTGCGCCTTGTCATTCGCGTCGCACGATTGTGGCGGAGGGGTTTCAACCTGGTTGTAATTTTGATGACTATTTTGCGACGCAGTTGGTGATGGACCCAATTTATCACGCGGATGGGCAAATTCGTGATGAGGATTATGTGTACGGTTCGTTCATTCAAAGCAAGATGTATCACAATGGCATTCGTTGTACTGATTGTCATGACCCGCACTCGACAAAAGTGAAGTTCGACAACAATACTTTATGCACATCGTGTCATCAGCATGACGCGGGGAAGTATGACTCACCTAACCATCATCACCACGAACCCGGTACCCCGGGAGCGAGTTGTGTTGAATGTCACATGCCTGCGACGACTTATATGATGGTCGATTCACGGCGTGACCATAGTTTGCGGGTCCCTCGTCCTGATATGAGCGTTAGTTTGGGAACGCCCAATGCCTGTACTCAGTGTCATATCGATCAAAAGAAGTTGGTCGATCGCAAGTCTTCCAAGCCGTTAACGCAATACCTCGATTGGATCATTGCGGCCGAAGAAGGAGATGAGGTGGTGGCGGCCGAGTTGAAACGTGTTGACCAGTTAATGAAAGAGGCGACAGAAAAGTGGTACCCCGCTGGTCAGTCGCCGGATCAAACAAAATATTATGAACAAATAGCAACGGGCCTTTCTACTCAAAAAGAGGCGGTACCTGCACTTTTGAAAATGTCGGCTGATCTGCGGGTGCCGGCATTATTGCGAGCCAGCGCGTTGTCAGGCTTAGGCGATGATGCAAGTCCAGAATCGCTGGAAGTCTCGTTCAAGGCACTTGGCGATCCAGATGCAAAAGTTGTCGCTGCGGCACTTCTGAGATTGGATTCTGAGATTAGCCGAATCGCTCAACGCCATCGGTATTCTCCTTCGCAGGATGCTGCTTCGAAAGAGATGAAACCGATTGTCGAAGCAATTGCCGAATTGTTCGATCATGCGTCGGCTCGCGTTCGTGTTGAAGCGGCACGTGTGTTTGTGTCCGTTGACGCTCAATCCAGAACGTCTTTTACGGATCCTGATCAGCGAGATAAGTTTGAAAAAGCGTTGGCCGAGCTTAAACAGTCTTTGTATATCGAGAATGATCGAGCTGCCTATCACATGATGCTCGGCGGTCTCCATGAAATGCTAGGCGATCTTGAGAGGGCAAAAGACGACTACCGGGCTGCTATTTCTGTGGAGTCCAATCTCGCCGGACCAAGGTCTAACCTGGCCCATTTGCTTGACGTTGACGCACAGCGACTTGAACAACAGATGAGGCAGACGCGGCCGAGTGGCCAAATGCAGGCATCTGATTTGAAAAAGATGCGAGCTGAGATCAATCGTTTGGGGGAACAGATGATGAAGATCGCCGGACAAGCCGCCAAGCTGCGAGGAGAAGAACACCAATTGCTCGGGGTGGATGTGGAGCGAAGTCAGGGGCTGCAGAACACGCACGGGCTACACTACCGATACGCTATGAGTTGCTTTATCCAGCAAGACCGGGCTGGGACGGAGAGGCATTTACTTGAGGCCTACCGCCAACAACCGGAGATGCCGATCTACCTGATGGGTTTGGCGGTTTATTATGTCGATGTTGAAAACGGAACTGAAGCTCTCAAGTACATTAACTCCTTGCTAAAAATTGACCCTCGGAATTCGGGGTATCAATCCTTATTTGAGAAGGCAACAGAACTGGCCAAGGCGGCAGACCGCAACGCGGTTCCTCAGGGGGATCCATCCGTGCCCAACTCAAGTAAGGAGCAACCCCCCGCGGCAAAGCAATCGCCGCGAGAGTCTGGGAATCTCAATCCTGATTCGGCCGCCAAAGGTAATTAGCCATGGCTTCTTTCAGGGTTGCTGGGGTGCAGATGGATATTCAAATTGGTAACCCACAGGCCAATCTAGAGAGAATAGCGGCGCGTCTTAGCGAAGCGGTAGATGCGGGAGCACAGTTGACGGTCTTTCCCGAATGTACGACCACGGGCTACTGCTTTGAATCTCTTAATGAGGCCAAGCGAATGAGCGAAACAGTTGATGGCCATTCGGTTAGCTCTGTTAAGGCGTTGTGTCGTGCCAATCAAACGATGGTTGTATTTGGGTTTCTGGAGTCAGCTGGCGATCAGATCTTTAATTCTCTCGTCTTGGTTGGTCCGAGTGGGCTGATGGGGATCTATCGGAAAATCCACCTGCCCTATCTCGGTGTCGATCGCTTCACGACCCCGGGGAACCGGCCTTTTGAAGTGATTGAGACCCCCAGCATTCGAATCGGTCTAAATATTTGCTATGACAGCGCTTTTCCGGAGGCTGCCAGAAGCCTCGCACTGCAAGGGGCTGATTTAATTGCCTTGCCAACTAACTGGCCGCCGACGTCATCCTTGACGGCCGATATTGTGCCCAATACCCGTGCACTCGAAAATCATGTCTATTTTATGGCAGTCAATCGGATTGGCACTGAACGTGGATTTGAGTTTGTTGGCAAAAGTAAGATTTGTAATCCGTGTGGCGAGTCATTGGCGTTTGCCAACCACGCGCGGGAAACAATCCTCTACGGGGATATTGATCCAGAGTTTGCCCGACAGAAACACATTGTCAGCCAACCTGGTCAGCACGAAATTCACCGAATGAATGATCGACGTCCAGAGGCATACGATCAGTTGACAAAATCTCGCGATTGGTGATTTCGAGACAATTATATTTTTGAAAGATGGAAAGAGAATGAATTTCAAAAGTCTTTTCGCGTCGATTGTTATTTTCGTTTTGTCGGTTGGACCGGCGGTCGGACAACAAACGATGTTTCGTCTATTAGAGGAGATTGAGTCCATTCCCCCCGGGAAAGACCAGATTGGTGATTGGGGCATTGGTGGGAATTTGGTTGTTGTCGATAAGACAACCAAGATTGATGGGGAAAACAAGGCCAAGGTGGGGGCACTTGTTGAGGCCATCGTGGTCATGAAAGGTAACAAGGCCTTTGCGTTGCAACTGAAACCCCAAGCGACAATGGCGAATGATGTTTTTGACGGCCCGTACATTTTTTGGAAAGACGCCCAAACAGCTGAGGTGTTGACGATTGAAAATGGGAAACTCAGGCGACAGCTTTACGAAAATATAAAAGAACCCAAAACCATCAATGTCGCAGGACTACCAGTCGCCGAACGATCAATTGTGCTGGACCCTGTCAAACCTAAGACGCCGAAATCGGCTTGGGCGACCCCTTCTCGTATGATGGCGATCAGTGACCTTGAAGGTAACTACTCAAACGCTCTTCAGTTTCTACAGAACAATAAAGTGCTCGATGGAGAGGGACATTGGAATTGGGGAGACGGGCATCTAGTGTTGGTCGGCGACTTGGTGGACCGGGGACCGAAGGTGACTGAGACGATGTGGATGATGCGTCGGCTTGAACGCGAGGCTGAAATGGCTGGCGGCAAGGTTCATTACATTCTCGGGAATCATGAAGCGATGGTGATGGGAGGCGATTTGCGTTATATCCATCCCCGATACCATTTTATTTCGCAGCGTCTGGGAAAGCGGTATAACGAGCTTTTCTCTGAAACCTCCGATATTGGTCGTTGGTGGCGTTCTAAAAATGGCGTGGAGACAGTTGGCGAATTGCTTTTTGTTCACGGCGGTTATTCTCCGAGACTCGACGAAGCCAAATTAACCATGGACGAACTGAATAAGCGAATTCGCGCCGGTTTGCCGCCTAACCGTCCATCCGGTGCGACCGCAGTCACCAATCCTGTGCTTCACCAACATGGGCCGTTTTGGTATCGCGGCTATTTTGACGAGCACGCACTCAACTGGGGTGGAAAGGCAACGAAGACTCAATTGGCTGCAATCCTTGATCGACACAACACCAAGCACGTCGTTGTTGGGCACACGGTCGTCGACCAAGTTGGCCCGATTGATCGTTCTTGTCAGGTGATTGGAATCGACACCAAATGGAAGAATTCCAGTATGTGCGAAGGTTTGTTGATGGAAAATGGCAAGCTCTTCCGCGTGACAATGTCAGCAGATAAGAAAGAGTTGTTGTTGCTAGAAAAGTCTCAGTGAAATAGGCCGTCTAGGTAGGTTGGCTCACTTAGTGGCTGAGTTCGAGGCCTGCGTGTTGAAGAAACTCTTTTGAGTTGCCCAGAGTGAAAACCGGCTCAGAATCAGCTTCACGGACTTCGGCTGTGGAATATTGTCGAGATCCGCGATCGCCCGGTCGCAGTTGGTCTCATGGGCCAGAAGCGCCTCATTTACCAACACGTTTATTTGGCGACATTGAACGACCCGTAATGTGAGGTCTCTGGTGCCAAATACGTTTTGACCTACTGAATGATTAGGGGCAAGGCAATCACTCGGTGAAACTCCAGAGACCTCACGGGGTCGGTGAGTTGTCGTTATGCAACGACTTCTCCGACGGCGAGAAGTGGAGGCAACTAGTGTGCCAACGGCAAAAAAATACTGGTCGTTTACTTTTTCGAACGTTAATTGCATTTTCGCGGGATCTTGCTTGGTGGTTGTACAAAATCGCAACGTCTGTCGAAAAAATCGTGTGGCAGATTTGAGCAACTTAGATTCTATCGTCTTGGCAGTGAGTGGTATTTTTCGAAACTTCCGCTGATCTCCTCGTTAACGTAAGGGTTTGTGATAAATTTAAGTCATGGAAACGGTCCCTGAGAAATTGCTCGATGATCGCAGTCGAAGCGTCATTATTTCGATGAACCCAAGTTCTGGTTCAACCGATCGCAAAAGCGTCGTGTTGGCGTTACAGCGAATGCTCATCGAGAGCGGCTTTGATGTTTACCTATTCACTGATATTGAAGAAGTCAAATCCAAGGTAGCCGAATGCGAGAGTTCGGCGGAAACCAACTTGATTGCGGTCGTAGCGGCAGGAGGCGATGGCACCGTCTCGCTTTTGGTTAACAGCCTTCGGCCACAGATACCACTTGCGATTCTTCCGCTGGGAACGGAAAACCTACTCGCCAAACATCTTGGTTTGAGCGCTGATCCGAGGCTGATTTCGAATATGATTTGTGATGGTCGAACAGTGGATCTGGATGTCGGAAGTGCCAACGGTAAATTGTTCATGGTGATGGCAAGTTGCGGCTTTGATGCCGACGTTGTTCAACGGTTGCATTCCAATCGAAAAGGGCATATCAAGCATTGGTCTTACGCCATGCCGATCATCAACTCGATTAGGCGGTATCGTTACCCCAGAATTCGGATTTTTGTGGACGGAGCTCCGAAGCCAGTTACCGGAAAATGGGCATTCATTTTTAACGTGCCGCGTTATGCCATGAATTTGCCCATTGTGTGGGATGCAGAAGGTGATGATGGGGAGCTTGATCTGTGCACTTTTCGTGGTGGTAATCTATTTCGGGCGATATTTTATTTGGGGGCAATCCTGTTGCGTAAGCATCGCGATTGGCGTTACTCGCACTATCAGCGATTCAAACGTATTCGAATCGAGGCCGATGAAGAGGTGCCATTTCAGCTTGATGGCGATCCAGGGGGGATTTTGCCGCTTGAGATTCAGGTGGTTCCACAATATCTTCGGGTGATAGCCCCAAAAAACTGGGCGAGACCCGGGAACGATCCATCGCAATAAATCACCAAACCAATTATCTTGATGTTGTGGTTAAATTTGATGGCTGATTTGGCGTTAGAATGAACCGATTCACCACGAGTTTTGGTGATGGATGGTCGTTAGCCCCGCTGAGGCTGTTCAAAATTGTTTTGTGGAAGTTATTTCTTTTAGTTCTTGCCTACGAGATGGATCGCTGTGACGAATAATTCCACCCAAATTGGAAGCATTGGCTTTGGCGTGAATCAGCCACTTTGCGTCATAGCAGGCCCGTGTGTGATCGACGGGCGCGATCTGATGATGAGAATCGCTGAATCCCTTAAAAAGACCTGTGAGGCTCTCGATTTGCCCCTGATTTTCAAGGGATCTTACGATAAAGCGAACCGAACGAGTTTGAATTCGTATCGAGGAGTAGGACTTGAGAAAGGCCTGAGAATCTTGGAGGAAGTCCGCACGTCATTTGACGTCCCTGTGACGACCGACATTCACTTACCTGAGCAAGCCCCAGCTGTTGGTGAAATCTGCCAACTGCTTCAAATACCCGCATTTCTGGCCCGTCAAACTGATTTACTCGTTGCCGCTGCCGAGACTGGTTGTGCGGTAAATGTTAAAAAAGGCCAGTTTATGGCACCATGGGACATGAAACATGTGGTAGGTAAACTGAAGGATTCAGGATGTTCCAATGTTTTGGCTACGGAACGGGGCACATTTTTTGGATATGGCCGGTTAGTAAATGACATGAGATCACTTCCAGAAATGGCCAAATTAGGTGTGCCAGTCGTTTTCGACGCGACGCACAGCGTTCAGCAGCCTAGTGCGGCCGATGGCAAGACCGGCGGCGAACGCGAGATGGTGGAGCCATTGGCTCGAGCGGCAGTGGCGATGGGTTGCGATGCGGTTTTCCTGGAAACGCATCCTGATCCGGATTCTTCACCGAGTGATGGTCCGAATATGTTGCCCATCAACAAAGTAGAGCCGTTGTTGGCTCAATTAAAACAGATTCACGAATTGGTTCGCCAATCATAAATTTGATGGCGTTGGAAGACGTTGTTGCGAAAAGCGATAAGGATAACTCGATGAGTTTTGATGAAGGCGTTCCTGTTGGATTTGCGAAACGTATTTTTGTTTTGCTTTTGGTCGGTTTAAGCGTCATGGCGGCAGGTTGCACGCGACCCAATGACCCGATGCTCGATATGCTGGAAGCGGATCTCAAAAAAACCAAGGTCGATGATCTTTCACGCACCATGGATTTTGTGTTTGCCGAAATTCGGTTTGAGCAGCGAGAGTTCAAGGAAAAGCTTGAATCTGGCTTGAACCGTTGGGTTTCCTATTCAGATAAAAAACTCGATCGTTTCAATCAAGGATCGTCAGGAGTCGCGTGGAGTGAAGACGCTCTTTCGAAGCCGCTGTTTGAAGAGAACAAAACGTTAGCGATGTTGGCGCGTAATGCCGAGTACAGTTTTTTGTCGACTGACGCCTATTACCTTCAGGAGTCGGCATGGGTATCTCAGATCGTCGACCGGGTTGTTGCCTCGAGCCACTTGAATGCATTTGAGCTATACCGTCTGGCAGCTGACAACTACAAGCCTGATGAGGATGTTGAGGAACCGGTCGTCGAAGTGGTAAAAAAGCTTCATCCACAACTCTCGGAAGACGCATCGCTAGAGCTAACAAATTCGCTGAAGGTTTTTGACTGGATCATGCGGAATGTGCAGTTGCTTCCTGAGACGATCGTCTCAGATGATGAACTTGCAGAAGTTGCGTTGAACGACAACCAAGGATCTCGAGCGGCGCGGGGAGTTGGCGGATTGGGGTATCAGCGGTATCCGTGGCAGAGCCTGTTGTATGGAAGAGCCGACTATGTGGAGCGTGCCAAGTTGTTCATGGTGGCCCTTCGGCACCTTGGGATCGACTCGGTCATGTTCCAACCTCGTGGAGATGGAGCAAAACCTTGGGCAGTCGGTGTGGCGATTGGTGACAATTACTACCTGTTTGACACGAAAATGGCGTTGCCAATTCCGGGTAAAAAAGTTGGAACAATTGCCACCCTAGCGGAACTGCGATCCGACGACGAGCTGTTGACGAAACTTGATCTGACGACTGACGAGTCTTTAGAGGATGACACGGCCTACTGGGTCAAACCGGAGGATATTAAACAGCTCGACGCGTTGGTCTATGTGACTCCTGAGTCGATTTCCAAGCGGATGTTGGCACTCGAGAAGTCTTTAATCGGTGAAGAGCGACTCACGCTGGTTTTTACGGGCGACCAAACTATCAATTCTGCACCTCAGGCCGATGGCGTTGAGTTCAAAGCTTGGGATATTGCCTTTCAGACACATTATTTTCGCCAGGCCGTCCGTGAGGCTCTTGAGCAAACATCGGATTTTCTGAGAGAGAAACTTGGCTGGCATTACAGCGACGAGGCGTACATTGATAACTTTATTGTTTATCGAACCACCCGGGCGAGGTTTTTCAATGGGAAATTTCAGTCAGATCCAGATTCAACTTCCCGCAATGCGATCGAAAGTTGCCAGCGTTTGATGTATGACGATGAGGATGTTGAGAGTCTCGGTTCGGACAAGCGCCTTCAAGCGATTCTTGGGATTCGAAAGGAAGCAGATCAGAGTGCCCAGTCGTTTCTTCAGGAGGTTCGCAGTGTTCAAAACCAGATGCGGTTGGTACGGCGGGATGCGGGATTCTTTTTATCTCAATGCTTGTTTGATAACTCAAGCGTGAATGCTGCTAAAAACTGGTTAAACGTTCTGAGAGCTGAGGAGGACGCGGAACGATGGAACGATGGTGTGACCTACTTGCTCGGTCGGTCGCTTGAAAGTTGTAAAGAATACGACGAGTCAATTAAGGTGTTGAGCGATCCCAAGTCGACGCAGGCTCTTGGGAATATCGTTCGAACGCGATTGTTAAAAGAACTGATTTCCAACCTATGATGGCTCGTCGAAACGTTTGCGGAATCTAAATCGCAGGCAACGCAGAGTACCTCGGCTCGTCTTTTTTAAGGCGGGCTGTTTCTTTAGGGGCAGGGTTTGCCTGTTCAATCTCAGATTTTGGGGTCAACTGATTTGCCGAGAACGCTTTTTCTTTCGTCCCTTGGCCGTGTTGGCGGCCTTCGTTTCGATCATTCGCTCGAGTGAAATTATTTTCGAGGTGACCGGAATCTTCCTTGGCTGCTGGAATGAACAGGGACGTGGGGGATTTGCAGTGATTTTGCAAACCAACGGGAAGGTCAATGTCGCAGACTAACAGTTCGATTGGGAGTCCCGCCAACTGCTCCAACGAGGAAGCCGCGTACAACGAAGTTGATGGGGACAACTTCACACTTATTGATGATTATGGTGCTCTCTTCAAGTTCGTCTGTGCTGTGGTTTCGTGGTCACTAAACGAGGAAGAGTGTTAACATAGTCAGACCAGAATTTACTGATTTCAATAAGGCCACGTCTTTTGTCAGGAATCACTGTCGGCAAGATCTAATCAAAGGGGCGAATGGGAATGCTTGCGACCAGTAGAAAAGTCTTACCAACATCGTCACATCTCGGAATATTCCCTGTCGTACCAAACCGGTCAGCTTATCAAGCTCCGAAAATGGTTTTAAAATCATGATTAAGGTGTCGATTCACGGCTATCATTGCTCGGAGATCTGTCATCAGTGAGCGGGACGTTTGGGGTGAAATACATGGGAGAGGCTGCGGAAACAAAAGTCCCCAATTTGATCGAATTGGGATGGAAAAGTTCGCAATTTCAATCTGGACCTATTCCTTCTTTCGGCGCTACGGGACACAATATAGTGTTGGAGAAGCTGGACTTGGTTTGCTTCTCTGCACAAGCGAAAAAAATTTGATCTTATCTTAAATATTTAGAGCATTTGATGGGCGAGTTCAGGTTCCGAGTACCTTTTGAATGGGATCTTGATCCCTATCATGCCAACTCGATCCATGTGGTCGGGATAGATGGGGTTCCCTGGCCCTGCCGAATCGCGGTATCCGATGACGAGAGCGATCCGACGACGCGTAAGTTATTGAGCGTGTCACGTCATCGCGATGAATCCGGCAAGCTATACGCTCTTTATCCTTTTCAGGATCGTGGTGAGTTTTTGATTTGTACAGGCACACTGCCTGTTAGTGATGACAAATACGAATTGCTGACCGAGCTGGCGCGAGGCACTTTAAATCGCTTACGAAATCAGATTTCGATTTGGCAGGAAGGCGGTCTTGCGATCGCCGATTCAGTTCATAAAAAGGTCCAAATCTCGACTGGTTGGCTCAGCGAATCAATCTTGTCAGAAGATTCAGAACGATGTGATAACGTCGCAAGGAATTCGATTGAGATGTCGATGAACGCGATTTTTGAATTGTCTGACTTGTTTGGCGATCAGATCTGCAGGTATCGTCGCGAAAATGAGGAGATGAGCAATTTTTGGCTTGGCAACGCCTCGGGGAAAGCTGAGCAATTTGCACCTAGTGTTACCCATCCCAGTTTCGATTTGATTCAGACTCGTTTAGTCCCTGGGGCGGAAGCATTTTCCGACGATTCCGGTGACTTCGATCCTGCATCCATCCGACGACGAATCATCGTTGGCCCTTGGTTGGATGCGAGTGTTGGTGGGATGAGTGAGCGTTTGATTAATCTTGATGATTTTTTGTCGCGAAAAGACCAGCTCTTAATTGAGTGCCGCCAACAGTTGGACTCGATTCCAGACAATGCTTCTTTAATTCATGTTGTCTCAGGTTTGAACGGAATCGGTTATCGACACCTCTCTTACCCGCAGCAACTTCAAGTCACTGTCGATATGCTGCGGTTGATTGATGAGACGAGAATTGAGCTGCCCACGATGGTCAGTTTTGATTTTCCCTGGGCCGAACGTTTAGCCGGAGCTGTAGGGGGGAATCATCCACTCCAAATCGCCGACTCACTCTTGCGGCAGGGTTTACAGATTTCATTTTTGGGTCTTGATATCAATTTGGATTATTGGCCTAACGGGAGTGCGGTACGTGATCCCTTACAGTGGATTGATCTGGTTGACGTTTGGGCACAATTAGGACTTCCGCTTGTCATCAATTTAAGAGTCCCTTCAGGAACCGGAGATTCGATTAGCCCCCAGGGCGAATCGAGACGTACGAATCAGACTCGAAGCAATCTGACAGACAAAAATCGGTTGGATTTTTTGGAGACCGTCCTGCCAATGCTGGTTGCCCGGCCATCAGTTCATGGAATGATCTGGCGGCAATGGCAAGACGGTGATGATTGCCGGTATCCCCAAGCAGGGTTGGTGGGTGTCGATGGGGCCGAAAAAGAAATCGGGCAACTTTTGAGTAATCTACGGTATTTGATGAGTGAGCCGAATCAATAAGCTTTGGTGAGTGAGGCGTTGGCTGGAGAGTATTAGCCATTCTTGCAAGTTGACCGAGTCGGCACGCTCAGAAGCTTTTTGAGGGTGAGGATTACTAAGGCTCAAGACATACGCAAATCCTGTTAAGCGAATTGGAAGAAATTCCCCATAGGTCCCCGGGCAGGATGCCCGTGGAAGGCATCGAACATCGGTGCGATCTCACAGCCTGGGCGGGTCTACGCCTTTCGGCCAATACAGACAACGCACATGTCATCTATTGCCGGGAAACTTCCGGCGTGCCTGGAAACGGCTTGGCAGATTTGGTCGCCCACCGCTTGGGGTGTTTTTGCCTGAGAGGCTTTAATTTCTTCGATCATTGCCTCAGTCGTCAATTGCTCACCGTCTGAGTTCATCGCCTCGTTGATGCCGTCGGTGTACATCACGACGACATCACCGGGAGCAATTTCGACTTCGATCGATTCGTATTCGTAGTCTTCTAAAATACCCAGCGGCAGTCCTGCTTCTTCAGTCGCGATTTGTTCAATCTCACCGGAGGCCGCCGTCCGGAAAATGGGGGGCATGTGACCTGCGTTAACGATGCACAGTTTGTTCGTCTCGAGGTCCAGCAACGCAATTGCAAGAGTGACGAATCGGTCAATGTTCATACCGGACAAGCTATTGTTCATTTTCGCAACGGCTTCGACCGCCGTGTCAGAGGTCGCCAGGGCAAAGCGGGATTCGGCGGAAACCTTTGCCATCAATAGGGCTGCGGCGATCCCGTGCCCGACCACATCTGCGACGATAATGCCAATTCGCTTGTCATCGAGTTGGACATAGTCAAAATAATCGCCACCTACTTGTTGCATCGGACGGTAATACGAAAAGAATTCAAAATTCTCAGTGACGGGTTGCCGTTGAGGCAGGAACCGCTGCTGAATTTCGTGTGCCAACTCAAGATCTGCCCGAACTTCCTCGGCCTTTTTTAATTCATCAAACAAGTCGCTTTTTTGAATTGCGAGGGAAGCCTGCATTGCAACAGTGACCAAGGTTTCGAGGTCTTCATCTTTGAAGGCGATTGATTGCTTGAGTGTGTCGAGTTGGATCACACCGATGGATTCGTCTTTGCTATTAATCAGAGGAGCGCACATCAAGGAGCGAATGCGGAAATCAACAATGCTTTGGCTCATGTCAAACCGGTCATCCGAGGCGGCATCACTGCTAATAATTGCATGTTTGGCGGCCATGACCTGATTCACAATAGTGCGACTGATTCGAATCATCTCATCGTCGCCGGGGCGCCGAGTTTTAAATCCAAGCGGTTGCAGTCGCCCATCCTCACCTTTGAGGATTACAAAACCACGATCGGCTTCGGTAAACAATTCGAACAAGAAATCCAAGATTCGTGAAAGAACTTGATCCCGCTCAACTGATTCGCTTAAAGCACGCGTGATTTTTGTAAGCGCGTTTAATTTCTCTTCAGCGCTGATGTGGTTGTTGTTTCGCGAGTAGTGCGATGGAACATCGAACCGGGACATGACCTTTGATTGGCTGTCTTCAAAATCATCTATCATCACCGAACTTGAAGGGTTTTGCCCCTGATTGATCAGATGATTGTTCCTAAGATTGGGGCGAATCGTCTGGATATTGGATTCGGATACCGAGAAAATAAGCGTCACGTCGCAGATACGAATTTCGGATTGATCGTAGAGTTTGGTCGGTTGGTTGATCGGCTGGTTGTTGAGCGAAGTGCCGTTACGGCTTTCGAGATCGCTGATGAAGTATTGACCATTTTCGAACGTAACTCGTGCATGCTCACGGCTGACGGAAACATCGTCAATGTGCACATCGCATTTCGGGTGTCGACCTAGTACAACGGGTTCCTCGCCAAGCTTGAAACGCTTGTTCGCTACAGAGGCGTCACTGGAAGTGAGGACGGGCATTAGACAAATCAAGGGTTGAGGTTGAAACAAATCTGTTTGTTACATTGTAATTTTTAAGCCTGCGATAGGTCAACTTACCGGCAATAAAATTAGAAAGTTGCCTTGAATTGTGCGACAAAAATTAACGCCAGGCGAAAGAAAAACTGCAAAAACCGGAAAAGGCGTTAAGCAAAGGTTGCAAAAGTTGTCTTGGGGAACGAATTTTTTCCCCTGTTTTATCCGAGTTTCTACGGATTGAAGTTTGACCAACAAGAAAAGCCGTGGTGATACCACCACGGCTGAGAGGGCTGCTTGTTTTGTCGTCGAATTTCGGGGGTCTAGGCAATCTCATCGAACATTCGATTGAAAGCCAGTTCCAGCTTTTCGGGGGTTTCGTATTGACCATCTGCGATCTGAGCGCGAATGTCAGAAACACGATCAGCACGGATGTCTTGTCCAGTTGCCTGAGTGCTCATTAATTGAGCTTCGGGCGAAATGTCCAATTGGTCAACCGGGGCTGAATTCGACGATTCAGTGGTTGGTTGATTGGCTTGAGTCTGCAAATTAACTGCAGAAGTTTGGGCGCTTGAGGTTGGTCTGATTTGCATTTTTTTCTCCCCGTAACGGGTATTGTGGTTTGAAGCTCAAACCGTTTTTTGGTTTTGCACAATTCCATTTGAACTCACACTCAATCCGGAACCAAAGATGTTACTCAGTTGGGGTTTTGTCGTAACAGGTCATTTGATTTGAGGTTTGGACTGTATCGCGAATTCTCCCAAGGCTGCATCCTTGTCGATGAACGTGCCATCCGTAACTGGAGATCTGACAACGCAACATTTGAAAGTATGTTTTTCATCGGCGTGGAATGCTAGCAACTTTTGGGCTTATTTAGGTGTTTGTTTATTGACGTTGGCGATGTGCCAGACGCCTGTGAGGTTTTTAAGGTTTAAGTCACCGAACATTTTTAGTTCGATAAAGGGGTGTCAATCTTGGTAACTTCTAGGCCCGGTAGAACAGATTTTCTTTCCAGCCGGGATGATCAAAAAATTGCGTTTGTTTTTTAGGCAATTTTGAAATCAAACATTTGACACGCTCGTATTACGTGCTTGGCAAGTGCCTTGTTCGAAACCATTTCAAAAACTTGTGAATTTGATTTCACAAATTCGCGTGGAGTATAGAGAGAAATCGAATTGTAAAACAAGTTCACTTACCTGAGGAATTTGTACCGCTTTTTGCGACATTGCATGCGGAAGTGCCAGCAAGCTTTTAGATTGCAAATCTAATTTCGAACTAAATCAATGGCTATTTCGTTTGAACCATAGAAGACGATCGTCGCAAAGATTGCGGCCATTTGGAACGCAGGGATCGCGCAACTGAACACCCTGTGAGCCATGCTATGATTCGAACTCCTCAACTCCCCCAGATTAACTTGGCCCGAAACGAATTTGACCTTCCCTTGTTTGTAGACATGGAGGCCTTCTTTGGATTTACGTTTTGGCTTTCTGAGGAACTCCTGGATTTGGAAAGTCGATTTCAAGAGCGGCATTCCGGACGGATGAAGAAACAAAAAAGGACTTGTTCTATTGAACAAGCCCTTTGATGATTTCAAAACCAATTTGGCAGTCGTTTAGCGATTAAATTCAATCCGTCGGCGTCCTAGTTGTTGCTGTAGTCTTTGGACGATACTGCTGTGCATCTGGCTCACCCGACTTTCGCTCAAGTCAAGCGTGGCACCAATCTCCTTCATCGTCAATTCTTCGTAGTAGTAAAGAATGATAATGAGTCGTTCATTTCGATTAAGTCCCTTGGTGACCAGTCGCATCAGATCATTTTTTTGAATACGACGTGTCGGATCTTCGCCTTTTTTGTCCTCAAGGATGTCGATTTCACGTACATCCTTGTAACTATCGGTCTCGTACCATTTCTTGTTCAAGCTAATGAGACCCACCGCATTGGCGTCGCTCATCATTTTTTCTGTCTCTTTGACAGTAAGTTCGAGAACTTCTGAAAGTTCGACCACTGTAGGGGCTCGTCCAAGTTTGGTCTCAAGCTTTTTAGTGGCGTTATTAATTTTGCTTGCTTTGGAGCGAACCAACCGAGGAACCCAGTCCATGGTTCGAAGTTCGTCCAGCATGGCTCCCCGGAT
>JAQWLH010000082.1 GCA_029247405.1 Mariniblastus sp. | reverse complement strand
TTCCCGGACTTAAAACGACTCTTCATCGTTGCCAAATTGACCAAGTACTTAATGTCGTCAGTGAAGGGCGACTTCTCTATCAACTGCAGGTCCGAAAATATGGGCTCAGCCATCAAGCCAGCCCCGGTCCAATCGCCTCGTTTGATTCGAGATTTGAGTCGAAAAATTGGCAATCCAATTTCAATGATGTGCTGATCGAATTCTTCTTGTCTGTCGTTACCTAAATTTGCTCTGAGGATTTCATCCCACGACAGTTCGGTTCCATCGGTAAGCTGAACGGCGGTCCGATCGAAACTCTCTATTGATTTCCCCTTGATCAACTCTAGGTTCCGCAGCACGATGGTTGATTGCGCGAGTGCGGAATTAGCAACCAACATCATGATGATGGGAATACTGATTTGAGTAAGCTTGGTCATCAGTGCTCGATTTCAACGGCAAAGTTTAGTAATTCTTCAAAGTCACAACGGTTGAGTTTTTCGGCCGCCTCAAATCCGGCGACGGACAGTGAGAAATCTTTTTGCAAATGGTGAATTACATATCCGCTTTGGCAAAGTTGTCGAAACCCTTCTAGAAATCGGATGGTTTGCCTGGGCTCTGATTTGTTTAGAAAAAGCAGTCGTCGATCGAGTTCGATTTCAACGCACACAGCCAGAAATCTTTCTGCCGAATCAAACGGCTCGCGACTGGCACGGATGTCCATCGTTCCCCGTTGCGACGAGGCAACCAGAATTGTCTCAGCTTCTGGTGATAGATTCTCTGTGGTTGGAGGGATTTGGTTCATTGCGCGAGAGCAGAGATCTGCGAAACCGAAGATCGTAGGCGCGCCGTGGTCAAGCATCTGCCACATACTGTCTTGTTCACTTTCGAGGGTTCCGAAATTTCGAGATAACATTGTTTTTCCGAGGTTCAAAGCTTCATTTTTACAAATAATACTGCGAATGTCTTGTGAACTCGACTTTTATTGAAAAATCATCGTATTCTAGCTAACGAGTTGGTGGCTCACTCGTGTTAGTTAGAGAATCATAGAGTGGTGCCCCAGAGCGTCTTCAAGTGACGTGAAAAGGTGCCGCCGAGTGTCAGATTTCGATATCAAGTGCCAATTGCTCATTGCTCCACCAGTCTGAACTGATGATTGGTAAGCAAACTCAACCTAGACCAACGGAGTTTTCGATGCGTCAATCTAGTCCTTTTCTTTCAGGTTTTCTCGCTTTCAGTCTGGTTTTTATTTTCATGACCGGTGCGGGAATTGGAACGCTGAAGTTGGCCAATAGTCAAGAGATTGGGTTTCTTGAAGACTTTGTGCTTGCTAAGGATCGAGAGAAGGTGCTCAAGCAATTGGTTCCAGGAACGCAAACCTATTACTACTACCACGCACTTCACTATCAAAACAATCAGCAGCTGGATAAGGTCGATGAACTGCTGAAGCCTTGGGTCAAACGTTTTGGTGAAACAAGTCGAGTTCTCCAGATACGCTATCGACAATCGCTTTTAAAGTACAGCGACAATCCAGAAGAAACGTTGGCGTATTTAACGCGGCAGCTTGGTCTTAATTTTGGCCATTCGCGTGAGATTCCGGATGCTCAGCGGGAACTCCCTTCGAAGCTCGATGAGAGTTTGGTTTCAACCGAAAAGCTGCTTGCTCGCGCGCTTCGTGAAAACCGAAACACACAAGCGATTTCTGACAACGGTCTGATTTTACTGGCCAATAAAAAGCTGAATAAATACCAGCGCCGGCATTTGCTGCAAAGGCTCCGTCGACCTGACTTTCCCAAGTTGGTCGATTTGATCGTGACCGAATTCAAAGAGCGTGATGCACAGGGGTTTGGCACACTGCCCATTCACAAAATGCTGACGATCAAGCAATTGGACGAATTGGCGAATAAATATCCCAAAGCTAAATCGATCAACGATTACGTTTACACTTATCTGTCCAAACTGCATCCGTCGGAGGATGTAGATTGGCGAGCTGATTCGGTTGAGCACCGAAGGTATCTTGAGCGTCTCTGGAGTTTTGTTGAAACGTTGAATCCAAATTTCAATTCACTCAAAGCCTGTGTTTTGTTCCGCCAGTTGGAACTTGATCAGGAAGAGGGGAAGTACAACCGCGAGTTGTTCCTGACATACATGTCGCTGCCGCGAAATGTGGGATACATCAATCCCGTCATAATTAAGAACGTTGAATCTCGTAGCCATATCGTTAATTTAGCCGCCAACTACGCCAATCGAATTTTGTTGTTGCCTGTTAACAACGACGAGCCACTGATTCGTGATTTTTTGCATCAGTTTTTATTGAATGCGAGTGACTACAAAGATTTCGAGCAATACGTTCGCGAGCCCTATTTAAAGCAGCAGTTTGCAATCGTCAAAATACTCAACGGGATCGGCGATGTTGAAAAATGGGCGTCGATGTTGACACCCGAAGAATATAAAAACGTTCTCGATCGAATCGACATCGAGTTTTTGTCAACCAATCCCGAGTTTTTTGATGTCAGTGATGAGGTTGAACTCGAACTCTACGTGAAGAACGTTGACAACTTGATCGTCAAAGTGTTTGAGATTAACACGACCAACTACTATCGCAAGCATAAGCGCGAAGTCGACACGGATATTACGCTTGACGGATTGGTGCCAAATTTTGAAGAGACCTTCAAGTATGACACCCCCCCTGCCCTGCGATCAAAGCGTCAATTTAAGTTTCCTCAGATTAAAAATCGAGGCGTTTATGTTGTCGACTTTATTGCTGGCGGTAAAAGCAGCCGCGCCTTGATCCGTAAAGGCAGGTTGCAGATGTCGGGGCAAGTCACGGCGGTTGGGCAGCTATTCACTGTCGTCGATCAATCAGGTGCTGCGGTCACTGATGCTGATCTTTGGATCGGTGGTTCAAGATACATGCCGATGAAGGACGGGAAAATCTTAGTCCCCTTTTCGACTCAACCGGGTCGGAGTGGAGCGATTATCTCGCAAGGTGACTTTAGTTGTTTGCAGGTCTTTGATCACATGGCTGAGAAGTATAGTTTTAAAGCAGCCCTTGTGCTTGATCGCGAGAATCTTACCCGAAGCAATGAGGCCCGAGTACTCATCCGGCCGTCGCTTCAAATCGTAGGTGGCAACCCAGTTCCCGTGAGCATGTTAGAGAACGGTAAGCTCGTTGTAACCTCTGTTAACCTTGATGGTATTTCTTCAACCAAGGTGGTTGAAGGGATTAAGTTTTCTGAAAAAGAGGAAACCATTTGTGAGTTTGTCGTCCCACCCCGTCTGAAGACTGTTTCTTTCAGTTTGACCGCAGAATTCAAGAATCGGAGTAAGAACAAAATTGAAATTGCAACTGCCAAACAGGCGTTTGCGATCAACCAAATTGATAACACCGACATCATACAGGACGTTCATCTGATTCCATCAAATCGGGGGTACTTCCTTGAGGTGCTGGGGAAAACTGGTGAAGTCCGGGCAGAGCAAGCCGTTCGCGTAACTTTAAATCCGGATCGTTTTCAATTTAACGTAAATGTTGATTTGCAATCGGATGCCAAAGGCTTGATTGAACTGGGGCATCTCGAAAACGTTAGTGCCATCTCGGTCGTCGCAGCAGGAGGTTCAACGAAGAACTTTGCTATCAACACTCAGGACCAAACTTACTATCGGACGGTTCATGTCCAAAAAGGCGATTCGATCGAACTCGTCGCTCCGGCTGGCGTGGCGGATAAAGATCGAAAGAATATCTCAGTTTTTGAAGTTCGGCATGGAACATTTGTTAGAGACGTCTATGACGAGGTCGAGGTTGAAAATGGCCTCATCAAGATATCGAGCCTAGAGGCAGGTGACTACGATATGCGTCTTGCGTATGAATCACAAACCAACGGGGTGGTTTATCGCACTGTCAAAATTCGTGTAACCGAGGGGCCTCAAACAGACAATGTTTTGGTCGGTAAGTATCGCCACTTGGAATCGCGAGGGAATCAGGCGTTGCATGTGTCGCGGATCTCAACGAACGACTCGAAAATTCGAATCCAATTGGAGAATGTCGATGAGTTTACTCGGGTGCATGTGATTGCCAATCGTTACCAACCAGCCTTTAACGCTTTTAATTTGTTTGCCCAAGTCAGTGATTTAGAACCCTGGATGAGAAGGCAATCACTGCGTCGTTCGGTTTACATGGAGGGCCGAAAAATTGGTGACGAATACGAGTATATTCTGCGACGAAAATATGCCCAAAAATATCCAGGCAATATGCTTGAGCGGCCATCCCTGTTGTTGAACCCGTGGGAGGTTCAGGAGACCAGTAACAATTCACAGGATGCTGCAAAGGGTGACCAATACATTGCTGCTGGAAATGAAAAAGACAAAGCTTCAAACCGGGGCGGTGCTCAAAAGGCAAAAACTGCCGGCTATTTGGACGTGGCGAATCTGGATTACCTCGGGGAGAGCGCTGTTTTGATTTGCAACCTCAAACCCAGCAAGAATGGAATAGTGACCATTGATCGAAAAAAGCTGGGCCCCAATCAACATGTGCGTTTGATCGCGCTCAATGCCTTTCAAACGATCCAACGGACTGTCAATTTTCCATTGATGAAACTTGCCCCCCGCGATTCACGGTTAGTCAATGCCCTCGATCCAGAGAAGCACTATTCTCAATCCAAGCAGATTGAAATCCTCAACAAAGGTGAATCACTCACAATTAACGATGTGGTTTCAGCCAAGTTTCAGCAGTATGACGAGCTAGGTGATGTGTTCCGGTTATTCTTGACTCTGAATTCTAAAACTCACCTCGGTAAATTTAAGTTTATTTTGAATTGGACTGACAAATCGGAAAAGGAAAAACGGTCACTCTATTCAAAATATGCGTGTCATGAACTTAGCTTTTTTCTGATGAAAAAGGATCGGGAGTTCTTTACAAAAGTCATCGCTCCCCATCTTAAGAATAAGCGTGATAAGACATTCATGGATTTTTGGATGCTTGGAGAAAACGTGGAGGGTTTTGCCAATCCCTGGAAATTTGCTCGTCTTAATTCGTTTGAAAAAATACTCTTGTCTCAGCGACTAGAAGAACGTTCGGCTGACATCAAGCGAAATACTCAAGAGGCCTATCTCGTGACGCCGACCACGCGATCACAATTTGACCGGCTTTATGATACGACCATTTTTGGTTTAGGTATGGACCGAGGTGGAGGAAGGCAGTTTGCCGGTCGCCCCGAATCTAAAACGAAGAACCTGCCGCAGTTATCCGGAGCGGCGGGTGGTGGATTTGGAGGAGGTTACGCAGCAGGCAGAGGGCTTGGAGGCGGTGGCGGGCCTGGAGGTGGTGAACGACCGCAGGGACTTGCTGCAATCGCAGCAGACAGCGTGGGTGAACGAGCCGCAGGGCCGCCATCACCAGCTAAGTGGTTTCGCGAGAACTCAGTGCATTCCAGTGAAGATATGTTTGGTGAAGCCATGCTTGATGAAGAGATGTCTTCTGAGAAGGGTTTGGAGATTTCAAATGGCAAACTGGCCAAAAAAGAGGGAAAGAGAAGAGGGCTCTCAAAAGAACAGATCAACCAGGAAATGAGACAAGTTGAAAGCCAAGATTTGAATTTAGGATCAACCGCTTCAGATAAAGATGGCCAATTAATTTATTTCGATCAGCGAGTTTTCAATGCCTTGGCAGGGGAAGCCCAGTCGCTTTATCGACGGCTCGCACCCACCAAGGAGTGGATTGAAAATAATTATTATCAGCTTCGACCTGAAAACCAAACACCTGCACTGGTTCAAATCAATCGGTTTTGGCGGGACTATAGTCAACACCAGGGTGGGATATTTCTGTCCCCTTACTTCTCGGAATCTCATCGAACATTTACCGAGATGATGTTTGCGCTTGCTGTTTTGGATCTTCCGATGAAATCACCGGAACAACAATTTGACTATGTTGATAGCACGATGAAGATGACGGCGGGGGGGCCAACGATCGCATTGCATCAGCAAGTGCGAGATGCGATTTTTGACCGAGGGAATACCACAATCTTGATCAGTGAGAATTTCTTTCAAAAGAATGACCGCTACCGCCATGAAGATGGCGTCCAGTATGACAAGTTTATTTTGGATGACTTTTTAGCCCATACGCTTTATGGGTCACAGGTGGTCATCACCAACCCAACTTCGACTCCTCGTGCGGTCGAGTTGCTCGTGCAAATTCCTTTGGGTTCGGTTTCGTGCTCGGGTTCGCAGGAAACGCGAACGATTCAAATGGAATTGGCTGCATTTAGCACCAAGACGTTCGAATACGCGTTTTACTTCCCAACCGCGGGGGGATTTGAGCATTATCCGGCTCACGTTTCGTCGGATGAAAAAGTCTTAGCGGTAGCCGATTCGGTGACATTCAATGTGGCTGATCGGCCTGCTGAGGTCGATAAAAATTCTTGGGAGTTTGTTTCGCAAAATGGGACGAGCGAAGAAGTTCTCGAGTACCTTAATCAGAATAACATCCTTCGCCTGAACCTAGATAAAATTGCTTTTCGGATGAAGGATAAGGTGTTTTATGAGCAAGCGATTGAAACACTCCGAAATCGCTATGTCTACAACCACACTTTGTGGGCATATTCGGTCAAGCACAATGATTTCGAATCGTTGAGAGAGTATCTAAAGCAAGCACCGAAACTGGTTTCTCAGTTGGGTCGATATTTTAAGTCAGACTTGTTGACGATTGACCCGGTTGAGAGGAATTGGTACCAGCACAAAGAGTACTGGCCGTTGGTGAACGATCGTGCTCATCAACTTGGTCCACAGCGAAAAATTCTTAATCCGAACTTCTCTTCTCAGTACAATAATTTGCTCAGTGTTCTGGCCAATCGTCGGGATCTAACAAGTGATGACCATTTGCTTGTGACCTACTACATGCTGCTGCAGGATCGCATCGAAACGGCTCTCGAGCATTTTGATCGCGTCTCGAAGGACGAGCTAAATAGCGTTTTGCAATATGACTATTGTGATGCGTATCTTGATTTGTATCGAGAAAAACCCAATTCCGCTCACGCGAAAGCAGCGATGTGGGCTGATTACCCAGTTGATCATTGGCGAAACCGATTCAAGCACATTTTGGCTCAGGTTGACCAGATCAAAGGGGGCGATACGAAAGCAGTTGACGAGAAAGATAATTCTCAACGACAAACAGCGTTGGCCTCGCAGGCAGAGAGTTTCGATTTTGAAATTAGCGCTGGCTTGGCGAAGCTTAAATATCAAAACGTAAAACAAGTCAAAGTCAATTATTATGAAATGGACATTGAATTGTTGTTTAGTCGCAGTCCGTTTGCTCAAGATGAGCTGGATGGGTTTTCGATGATTCGCCCAAATGTGACTCAGAGTGTTTTACTTCAAACGGATGAGAGAGGTAAAGGTAGTCATGAATTTGAGCTTTCTCCAGAAATGCGGAACAAAAATGTCTTGGTTGAAGTTGTCGCTGGGGATCAAGCAAAGTCTCAGCCATACTTCGCCCACTCGCTTGATGTGCAAGTGCAAGAAAAGTTCGGCCAAGTACATGTAACCGACGACGAAACGGGGAGAGCAATCCCTAAGACGTACGTTAAGGTCTACGCCCGATTGAGGGATGGTTCAATTCGGTTCCACAAGGATGGCTACACTGATCTACGCGGTCGTTTCGATTATGTTTCGCAGAGCAATCGCTCAATTGATGGAATCCAGAGATTTTCCATCTTTATTTTGAGTGGCGAAAAAGGAGCCGTCATCCGGCAAGCTGATCGCCCTCAAGAGTGAGGTGGCAATGCCTTCTTCAAAGTAAAAACGGTTTGGGAACGTCTCAAGCCGTTTTTTTATAAAGATCGGCTTCGCAGTTAAAGGTAAGCACGACGACGGTTTTGGAAACTCCTTCAAGCAACGCTAAATGGCGAGAAAAGCTGCTTGTGATTGCCGAGTTTTTGCAACGTCGCCCCGGCAGAATTGAAACTCGATCGACTCTGGGAAATCGAACGCAATCATTTTATTTTTGGCTGTTTAGACTCCAGTCGTAATTGGAGAATTCAATTCGATACCCCCCCTCACGCACGCGTTGTTGTACGTTCTTGGGGAAATACGGCACGATGCTCTCGAGTTGGTCAATTTGGGTTTCTCCAAAATCTGCTCCAAACCAAGACAAGATCTGGCTCAGATAGATTGCTTTTTTCTTCTCGTCGATTCGCAGGTTTTGTTGCCGTGAAAAGAAATCCTGAGAATTGGCCTTGAGTTGTTGTTCCAGTTTGGTGCCCGCATAAGCTTCGTTTAATAAACGTGGGCAACCAACGGCGGCACAAACAATAGCGAAATGTATCCGGGGTTCGGATTGTTTGCGTAATATTTGGTGCTCGATGTGGTCTAGAGAGACCCATTGATCGCCGGACATTAGCTTGAGATTTTTCCAGATGTTGTATCCAAATATCTTCGAGGTGTGATTGCGGATGCTGGTGGTCGGATAAACCCGCAGGATCCCCTCGAGAGTCAACGCATTGTAAGCATTGATCCAATAGGCAATTTCACTTTGCTTCGTCGATGGTTGATGCACGTCTGCTTTGCCAAGTTCGGCGAGATAGCTCTGGAGTAACTTGCGGTCATTATTGCTCACATGCCACGCTGCGTAATTTACCAATCCATTTTGGTCCACGTATTTCCGAAGCAAATCGTTGAAAAGTGAATGGTCAATTCGGTCGTAAGAAACTCGTTGAGGGGCGGGCCATTTTCGTCCGGCTTGCTCGTCCGCATGGGAAGTGCTCACTACAAACAAAAGGCCAATCACCAATAGAAATAATCCGAGCAGCCTTGTGTCGCGATTTAAAGGGAAGCCCCGTCTCATCGGTAAAATTCCTCGTTAGGATTTTGTTTTCACTGAAATCAGGTGAGCAGAATTTAGAACGGATTTATTAGTTGCTCAGGTGGATATTGTTTCGATGGTTTAAGAGTGGGCAACAGGGGTTGGAAGAATCAATAACTCTCGCAACGACAGGAGGTATCGGGTTTTTAGATTTCAACTTCTATTGATGCTCAAAGTATATTGAAACGCTACTTCGCGGTAGATATAAACTCTTGATTGCCGGTAATTCATGGTTTGAGGGCTGGTGGTCGAGGCTTCTGCTCTTGCGGAAATTTTCGTTGGCGTCCCACCTCGGCATACTAGGTAAAACAAAACTTACTGGGTAAAACAAAAATATGTTCCTTGTCTCATTACACTGCCAAAGGCTTTGTTTTAATTGAATGTCTGGCGGATAAAGTTTTATTTCAATCGTGTTGAATGAGAATTCGATGGCACTGGTTGAGTTTGGTGCTCGTTGATTGGCGAATCGTTTTGTTGCAACGCTCTACGTCCGAGATCTCTCCTCGGGCATCTCCAGATCGTATTCAGGAAGGTAAGATGAACGGAAGTCAATTTTGAATTTTAATAGTAGACGGGAATGTGTGGTTTGCATTCTTGAATCAACAACAGTGAGTAATGAGTGTGTTTGGATGATTGAAGTTGAGTTGAAATTTGAGGTTGATTCTTTGCGTGAGATGCGGGCTCGTTTTCAAGCATTGGGCGCTGTAAGGCATGGTGAGAGTGTTCAAGTCGATGAATATTTGAACGATCCAATTAGAGATTTCGCGAAGGAAGATAAGGCGTTGCGTATTCGAAGCAGTGGCGAGGGGTACCGCCTTACCTACAAAGGGCCAGGGCTTGATTCGGTCGCCAAAGCGAGGCACGAAGTTGAGGTTCATTTAGAAAGTGAAGCCTCCGCAAAACTGTTAAGATCCGTGTTTCATCAAATCGGCTTTAAGTCGGTCGCCAATGTTGTCAAGAGTCGCGAGACAATGGTGGTTGAATGGGCGGGTGACAAGGTTGAAGTGTGCCTAGATGAAGTTGATGAAGTGGGAGCTTTTGTTGAGCTTGAGTTAGTGGTTGGCAGTAGTGCTGAAAAAGACGTTGCGAAACAGAAGTTGATGTCGCTTGCGGAGCAAGTCGGGCTTTGCGGTTCACTCCAAACCAGCTATCTGGAGTTGTTGTTGAGAAGGCGGGGCGATATTTGAAATCCTCGGTTTGTGAGCTCAATCGAACCCCCTCGAATTTACAGCTTTCTGCTTAATGCAACCGCCGGTCATCACGAAGCGGTTTGCGTTGAACTTCATTCCGCAAATGTGACCATCGTCTTTAGTGCCCTGGCATTTATCTGATGATGGGTTTGACAATGGTGTCATGCGGCTTTCTAAAAAATACCAGCAAGATCGACAGCCCATTTCAATCTAGTGTGGAAGAGCGACCGGATATGCGTGCGTCTGGTCTATCGCCTCGAAGCTAAGAGATCGTCAAAGCATGGCTGAGTCGTCACCTCGAAGTAAATTGTTATTACAGCTAAGATCCCCTCATGTCCCTGCCTAATCCAAATTCAAAAACTACACTGAGCAAGCTGGATTCGAAAGATCCAGTCGGGCTTGTGACTGATCTGAGCGGCACCGAAGAAGTTTCTGCGGAAAATGACCCGTCCCATTCGCGAAACTTTGGATTGGGCGTTTTGTATATGGTGTTGATGCGGGTGGGATGGATTTTCAAAACCGAGAGTATCATTATGCCAGCGGTTTTGGACGTGATTGGTGGTTCGGGCTGGCTTCGCGGCTGCTTGCCGATGCTTAATCGGTTTGGGCAAAGCATCCCTCCCCTGTTGGCGTCAGATCGAATTCGAAATGCACCGTTTAAGAAGTACGGGCTATTCTGCACAACGTTAACGATGGGGATTTGCTTTTTGGCACTTTCGCTTGTGTGGTTTGTTACCAACGGTGCCAAGACGTGGTGGCTGCCGTTAATTTTCCTAGTGATCTATGGGATCTTTTTCGCTTCCACTGGAATTAACCAACTGCTTCTCCATACGATCACTGGGAAATTAATACGAGTGCTTCGTCGGGGGATGTTGTCCCTGTTGGGAACCGTTTTCGGCGCTGGAATTGCTGTCGCCGTCGCCTGGTTTTTGTTGCCGGTTTGGCTGACGGACGAAGCTGAATCAGGAAAGCCTTCAAGTTTCGGATTGATCTTTGCGTTCACTGGTTCCATGTTTGTTGGCGCGGCGATTTGCGCGCTTTTTCTTCAAGAACGTCCGGATATTCGCCATGAAAAGCATCGGGGAGTCGTCGAACTCATTCGGGCTTTTTTTGAAACGCTGCGAATGGACAAAAACTTCCGTATGGTCGCTATCATTGGGGCTTTGTTTGGGATGTATCTCACACTGTTCCCGCATTATCAGCGACTTGGGCGGGATAGTTTAGGTTTGAGTTTGACGGCATTGATTCCTTGGGTGCTCGCACAAAATATTGGGGCCGCTTTGTTTAGTGTTCCTTCTGGTTGGATTGCCGACCGATTTGGCAATCGTCTGGTGCTTCGGTTCTCAATGTTTGTGTTATGTATTCCGCCAGTGATGGCACTGGTTTTGGCACAGATCGATAACGTTGGTTCAGGTTGGTTTACCTGCGTGTTTTGCCTGCTTGGGCTGACCCCCGTCGTGATGAGGTACATGAACAACTACACACTGGAAGTTTGTTCCCCTAAGGATCACCCTCGCTACTTGAGTACATTGGGACTGGCGATGGCAGCGCCCCCAATTCTCCTGAGCCCGCTCATCGGTGCACTGATTGATTGGGTAAGTTTCGAATTTGTGTTCTTGATCGTCATCTTTTGCGTTTTTGTCGGTTGGATTTTGACGTTTCGAATTCAGGAACCGCGTCACCATCGGTAGACGCAGTGTGTTGAGGGTTGGGTCACACCCATCCCCAGGGAAGCGACTTTTGCGGGATGAGTACCGCAGAAGATGTGCCAATTCATGAGTTTGACTTCGTTGCAAATTTGGAACGAAAACGACGGTTTGAATCAAAAGCGGAATTTTGAATCGTCGCGATTGACATTCGTTGAGTTGAGGAAGATCAGAGGTCCGCGAAATTTAGAATCAAAGTGGGGGTTCAGTGGCTAGGTAAGATTTGAAAACCTCATGCTTTCTTGCTCTGAGACGCTGTTAGGTGAACCTGCTGACAAGAGAACTGATGGAGTAAGTGGCATAATTCACAGAATCGGTTCGGTTGGATTTTGTTGTCATCGACGATTAGAATCGTCGATAATTCAACTTAGTCGTTTCGAAAAGAAAAGGTAGTTAGATGCTTCTGAAAGCAGTTTTAAGTTTTAGTGTCGCCCTTGCCGCGTTGACCCTCGCGCCGCAACCCGAAGATTTAACCGGTATTAAGTGTGTCATCAATGGAAAGAAAGCGGCCTCGACAGAGTCGTCTGTTGATTACAAAAAAGGCAAAGTCTATTTCTGTTGCGATCATTGTGTTGAGTCTTTTAAAGAAGACGTCAAATTGAAGGAAGAGGCCAAGTTTGCTGTTAAGGCGAACCATCAGCTAGTCTTGACCGGCCAATACACTCAAACAGGTTGCCCGTTTTCTGGTGGTTCAATTGACGAAAAAATAACGACATCAGTTGGTGCTGCAAAGGTTGGGTTCTGCTGTAAAGGCTGTCTTAAAAAGGTGGACGACCTGAAGTCCGCCAAAGAGAAAGCCAACCTCGTGTTTGCCGATGCAGCCTTCAAAAAAGGCTTCCAGTTGAAAAAGTCTGACGTTGAATTGACCGACGTCAAATGCATGATGATGCCCCGGAAAAATGTCGTTGCCAAACATGCCGTTGAGTACAAGAGTGGCAAAGTCTTCTTTTGCTGTGGAGGCTGTGTCAAAAGGTATTCAAAGGACAAGAAAAAGTACGCAGCGCAGGCGAATCAACAGCTTGTCGTTACAGGGCAATATAAACAGGTAGGATGTCCCATCTCGGGTGGTGATGTCGATGATGACCAGGCCTCAAAGGTTGGTGGTGTAACGGTCAAATTTTGCTGTGACAAGTGTAAGGGCAAAGTTGATTCGACGGCAGACAAAGCTAAAAAGGCTGAATTGGTATTTGGAAAGCGCTTTGATAAGGCGTTTGAAAAGCAATAGAGACTTGAACAGAAACGCACCATGGAAAGTGCGTTTGAAATATTGAGACTGATGAAATGGAGTTTAACAATGTCCACGACTGAAAAAGATTACGACCCTATCGCTAACCCCAGACCAGAAGACTTGCATTCCTACGGGATTGGAACGGCTCTGGCTTGGTTTGGTGTGTTGTTGACAATCGCGTTGGTTATTTACTGGCTGGTTTTTTAGGCGGTTTCGCCGAAGACCGCAGACTCGTGGTAATTATTCACTCGTGGCGTCGGCGAGTTTGCTGCTCAATTCAAAACTTCTCAGTTTTTGATTGAGCGACAAACCCGATTTGGATTGACTCGAAAGGGCCAGTTTCCCGATGTTTTTGCTTTGTCGTCTTTAAGTCGACGCTCGATACAGTCATTTGCGATTGAGATCGCTCTATCCGCACGGACTCGGCTTTGGCATAATTTCTGAACTTCAGAACATGCCCAAGGACGGACCTGATGCGGATTTTCTTTTCAGTTGGCGAACCAAGCGGAGATCTTCACGGCTCCAACCTTATCCGCCAGTTGAAGACGGACCAACCCGATGTCGAGTGCGTTGGTTTTGGCGGTCCCAAGATGGCCGAAGCGGGTTGTGACTTGCACTTTGAGTTGACGACCATGGCTGTCATGTTCTTGGAAGCTTTAAAGAGCTTGAGATTCTTTTTTCGTTTAGTTGATCAGGCGGAGGCCTACTTCAAGGCGAACCAAGTTGACGCTGTTGTCCTGATCGACTTTCCGGGGTTCAACTGGTGGATTGCCAAGAAGGCCAAGAAGCACGGCATTCCGGTCTATTATTACGGTGTGCCGCAATTATGGGCTTGGGCACCGTGGCGTGTGCGAAAGATTCGTAAATACGTCGACCACGTGCTGTGCAAGTTGCCTTTTGAGGTCGAATGGTTCGCTAGCCGTAAGTGCCAAGCAACCTATGTTGGGCATCCATTTTTCGACCAACTTGAGTCACAAAGTTATGACGAGGCATTCGTCGCTCAACTCAAGGAGCAAAAACAGAAAGGGCGAAAGCTGCTAACTTTGTTGCCCGGGTCACGAAATCAAGAAATCCTTACGGTACTGCCGATCTTGCTCGACTCTGCTGCCAAGGTATCTAGCCAGTTGGAGGGGTGCGACGTGGTCATCGCCTCATTTAACGCCAAGCAACAGGCGATGGCCAATCAGATGCTTGTCGAGAAAGGCCTCACTTACGAAACTTTTGTTGGCAAGACCCCTGAGTTGATGAGTCAGGCAGACGTTTGTCTGGCCTGTAGCGGTTCAGTTTCGCTGGAGTTGCTGCATCATCGCAAGCCGACCGTAATTGTGTTTAAGGTCAAAAGATGGTTGATGCTAATTCAGGCGATTTTGTTGCGGGTGAAATTTATCACGTTAGTCAATCTCTTTGCGACCGATAATATTCGCAAGGATAGTTGGAGGCCGTACGATCCCGATGCACCTGGCGCCGAAGATGCTGTGATGCCCGAGTATTTAACTTGCGGCGATCCATCACCCCAGGTGTCTTCAAGAATCATGCAGTTATTAACTGATGAGGGATTGCGGCAAAAAAAGATTGCACAGTTGGATCGACTCGCTCAGGAGTATGCGATACCAGGGGCCTCGTCGAGGGCTGCAAATTACATTCTGGCACGGACTCGCGAAATTATGTCAGCAAACGATCGCGGCTCGGAAACTTCGGGCGATCATTCGTGTGATCCAACAAAGACACGATCGGCGGCTTAGTTCAAAAGTGGCTTTGGGTTGGTGAATGCGTGGGCATTGCCACAGAACCAACAGTTGGGAATCATGAATCTGGATATTTGCTGCGGCATATCATGGGCAGATGGCAAATGGTGAATGTCGTTTGCTATGATTGGGTTCGAGGATAGGGCGGACGACACTTTAAGAGAATCCGCAGTGAGGACAATGAGGGCTGAACCGTGAGGAATTGGTTGTGTTTTTAAGTGAACCGAGGCGAACATCCTACGACATTAATTTTTCATTTTTCGGTTTCCCCGTTCGCGTGCACCCGGCGTTTTTTATTCTGCCGCTTTTGCTAGGCAAAGGAATGGTAAGTGGAATGAACATGGGTGTCGGCTTGTTGTTGGTCGCTGGGATCTTTTTTGTTTCGATTCTGATTCACGAATTGGGACATGCGATCGCTTTTCGATATTTTGGAAAACCATCTCGAATTGTTTTGTACTGGATGGGTGGATTGGCGATTCCGGATCGGGTGTCCGGTGGATGGATGGGGAAGCGAGCGGGTTCGCCGTTGAATTCAAACCAACAGATCGTGGTATCGCTGGCGGGGCCTGTTTTTGGATTCTTGTTGGCCGCAGCCTTGGTCGGCGTCGTGTATTTGATCGGAGGCCAAATGGTGATCAATGACCTCAATGCGATCCCCCTGCCTCAACCGATTCTCGAGGGGACCGTGTTTGCCGATACTCAACCGATGTTCGTCCTTCTTTGGGGCGGCATCGCATTGAATATCATCTTGAACGTATTCAATCTTGTCCCCATTTACCCCCTCGATGGTGGGCAAGTGGCTCGGCAAGTCATGATACAAATGGATCCCCAAGACGGTGCTCGTAACAGTATCTTCTTGTCGATTGGGGCTGCCGTGCTCATCGCTGTGTTTTGCTTTTCCATTAAAGAGACTTTCATGGCAGTGTTCTTCGGGTTCATGGCGTATTCGAACTACCAGACACTTCAGCGATTTAGCGGTCCGCGATGGTAAGCTTCTGATTTTTTAATGCAGCTCAAAATGAGTTTGTGATGAAGCTGTTGAACGCGAGAGTCGGCTCTTTTTGAAATGCTAAGTGCATTTAGGCATAAGTGATTTGAATTCATCATTGGTGTTTTTGTTTTGGATTTCAGAGTTGCGATGCGTTCGTATTTCGATTGCAAATTTTCAAAACGAGGCATGCTGACGTCAAAAAGCGGTTTGAATTGAAAATAATTCAAACTTTTTTCAATTTATTTTCCGGCAAGATAACGGCAGTAGATTGGATTCAATTTTCTGTCAGGCAGCGAGTGTTCAAGAACGCGTTTTAAAAACGTCACGAAGTTTATAGTGCGTGTTTCTGCTTGCATTGCGTTTTTCGCAGGGAAAAAAATAATGGTTTTCGCTGTAAATCAAAGTTGTTGGCTATTTTGTGTCGTCAAATGAGCGATGTTGATCTCATGCAGTGCAAAACTGTTTTGTAAATGTTTTCCTAGGTTTAATTAACAAAAATTGTTTCAACGGCATGATCTGATTTGTTATTAGAAGATACAAAGTTTCAAAAGACGCATGATGAGATTGAACGCGTGCCATTTGTCTATCTTAACATCGAGTGTGGGGAACTTCTTCCAAACTAATGTTTGTATAACAACTGTTTGCAGTTGAAATATCGATAAGCTTGTTCGATGAAGAGGCCGAGTGAGTTTAAGTTAAGCGAAAACGACAGTCGAAACCAAAATCAAGTTAAACGTCGAGTAAAAAAAATTCCGAAAAGTCCAAAAACAATATTGAAAAGTTTATGGCGTTTTCTAAAACTTACGAATGAGTTTCTGCAATGAACGGTTTGCATTCCGGTGTGAATTGAACAATCAATCAAAGATGATTGAATTGCGAAACAGATATTCGAACCATAAACATGAAATGGTTTCAATTTCGAATCGTGGGTAACTTTTTTACTGGTACATGGATGCTAGGAAGAAACTCACACAATGGTCTATTAACGGAGGACGTCCTGTGGCCAAGAAGAAAAAAGCAGCTAAGAAAAAAGTAGCTAAGAAGAAGCCAGCTAAGAAAAAAGCAGCTAAGAAGAAGCCAGCGAAGAAGAAAGTTGCTAAGAAGAAAAAAGTAGCTAAGAAGAAAAAAGTAGCTAAGAAGAAAAAAGTTGCTAAGAAAAAAGTTGCTAAGAAAAAAGTTGCTAAGAAGAAGCCAGCCAAGAAGAAAGTAGCCAAGAAGAAAGCTACTAAAAAGAAGAAAGCCAAAGCCAAGCGCAAGAAGTAAGACTTCGGACTTACTGCTTCGGCAATCTTAGAAACAACGAGAAAGGGCCACGCAAATTTGCGTGGCCCTAAGTTTTGCGCTAACAACTAGCGAAATCTGCCCGAGGCAGTGGCCTCACAAACTACGGCATTGAAATGCCGCAGCAGAGGAGTGTTGGGCTGGCAATGATTGGCAACATTCCGAGCTATCCCAATACTGGAAGTTGAGGTTGGGCGGGCGTTAGCACTGCTTTTTCAGCCAAGGATTTCGTCAGGTTGTAGGCGATTTTTTCAAGGAACGGGCTCACGTTGGGGTCGTCAAAGTTGGCCCACATCTGGCCCGAATCACCCCTCTCGCGGAGTTGAATGCTGATTGGGATCTCGCCCAAGAATTCAATCTTATCTTGACTGGCGTAATCTTTTGCTCCGCCCTTTCCAAAGATGTCATACTCCTTGCCGTTGTCGGGGCAGACGAAGCTGCTCATGTTTTCGATCAAGCCGATGACTGGGATCCCAACTTTACGAAACATCCCGACGGCTTTGATGGCGTCAATCAGGGCGACTTCCTGAGGGGTGCAGACAATGATGGCACCCGTCAGAGGGATCATTTGTGAGATGCTTAGTGCAATGTCGCCAGTACCTGGAGGCATGTCGATGATCAGATAATCAAGATCGCCCCAAGCCGTATCACGTAAAAAAGTTGTGATTGCTGAGTGAAGCATTGGGCCTCGCCAAATCACGGCTTCGCCAGGGGGGACCATGAATCCGATACTCATTAAGGGGATGCCATCAAAATCGAGCGGTTGGATTTTGTTATCTACCTTTGTGACATTCCCGCGGACACCGGTTAGGTGCGGAATGCTGGGGCCATAGACGTCAGCGTCGAGCAGGCCGACTTTGCATCCGGACCGTTTAAGCGCGATGGCCAAGCTTGTTGCAGCGGTGCTTTTGCCAACGCCTCCCTTTCCCGCGGCAACCGCAATGACAGCTTTGGCGGTCAAGCCGACCTGTCCCACTGACTGGGCGGGCCGCACGTGTTCGACGACATCGACGGCAATTTCGTGTTCGGAAAGTTCGGATTCCAAAGCGTTTTTGACTTCGTTCTCAAAATCTGCTTTAAGCGGATTGGCATAGGAAGTTAAGCCAACTTTGACTGAGATCAGGTTGTCTTCAACCTTTGTCTCGTGAATCTGCTTTCTCAGGCGGCGGCCGGTTTCTGGGTCCTTGATCTTGCCAAGTATCTTGTTGACTTGATCAACTAGCGTCTGATTATCTGACATGTGAGTAGCACGTGTTGGGGTTAAAGTTAATTGCTTGTGCGTCGAGATGAGTTGATTCGAGCAAGGAAATTCTATTCGAATCCCTCATCGACCGCATTAGCCCACGGTAATTGAGATTTAAATCCTGATTCCAGAGAAACCGCTCTTGGCTTTACCGCAAGCAGTTGGCGTTCAATCACTGCCGCAAGCCGTGATGCTTGGAGTGGCGACCAAAACCATGCGGAAATACCTGCTGCTCGCATCAGCGGGTGCCAGAATTGAAGCTCTTTTTGGCCAATTGCGAATAATCTTACGTTGTGCGAGTTGTTGTCCAGGTGGGAGAGTCGGACACAGATGGCATCAACGTCAGCGACTGGGATTTCTACAATTGCCGCAACCGACCGGTTTTTGCTGATTTCGAATTCAAGCCCGTCCAGATCCAAGACCCAGGACAGTTTGGAGTCGCTTAAATGACGTCGAATGGTCGAAGCCCATGCTTTTGACCGGGCTAGGACGATGATCTCATTTGGAGGTGCTAGTTCTGGATGTTTCATCCGAGCTCCTCAAAATCTGAAACATCCAGCGACTCCGTTGGCTCACTGATCTCGGAAAAGTCAGGCGTTGCATCAAGATCGAAGAACTGGATTCGACGAAGTAGTTTGGGCCGGCTGATACCGAGCAGTTTTGCTGCTTTGGTCTTGTTGCCCTTGGCTTGCTTAATGGCTCGCAACACGAGCTGCTTTTCAATTTCGCCAAGGTATTCATCAAGGCGGATCTGCGTTTCGGACGCTGTCCCAATTCGCATTGCCGCTAAAGCATTTTTGAAATCTTCGGGTAAGTCCGGCTTGGTGATCAGTCGGCCTTGGGCACGGTCGGCAGCAGATTGAATCGTGCGGTTGAGTTGATCGATGTTCTCGGGCCAATTGAATTCTGAAAGTAGTCGCATGGAATCCGCATCAAATCCGGTTAGCTGGACATCGCGTCGGAAGTTGTCTCGCTCAAGTAGAGCTTGGGCAAGTAACGGGAGGTCAAGCATGCGTTGGGCGACGGGTACCAACTCAATCGTCATCGTCGAGAGGTGGTGGGCAAGCTGCTCAGAGAATTCGCCCTGCCCTGCCAATTCAATCAGCGAATTTGTCGCTGTCGCGATCGTGCGTAGAGGGAAATCGGGTAACTGAAGAAAACCGAGTAATTCATTTTGTGCCGCATGCCCCATGCGATCGACATCGAGCAGCAGTAGCCAGTCTTGCTCTGGTTCTGAGGGGGTGCCTGCGGCGGGGTTCGAGTCGGCACGACTACTGACGATATCTTTGATGTTTTGGTGGATGAGCTGTTGGTCTGCAATGGAGCAATGGACAGGTAGCAGTTGAGAGTTCTTGGCGTTGACGCGAGATGCGTGGATAGTTCGCGCCAGGTGCTCCTTGCCTGTTCCAAGTTGACCGTAAATGAACAGGTCCGTGGCAGATTTAATTGCACTTTCGGTTTGGCGTCTGAGCCGGTTCGCGAATGGGCTGCACCCGACCAGTGATTCCAGTGAATATCGGCAATCAGTCTGAGTGCGAACTTTGGCTAATGCCGCATGCAAGCGAGCGGGTGACGTTGAGCAGGCAATCGGGTCCGATTCTGGACTGGCTGTGGATTCCTCGCTACAAACGACAAGCTGCCCCAAGTAGTTTTGATCTGCATCCAATAGGTCGGTTCTGCTGGCGATTCGCCACGATTTATTTTCATCGGCGTCGGTGGTGAAAGCCCAAAACAGAGTAGATTCTAGCGGGTGAGCTGTTGGCTGAGGTGAGTCGCTGTCAGTTGTCCCAAGCGGAGGGTGTAACCCTTGGATTTGTCTCTTTAGGTTTTCAGTTGAATTGCTGGCGAATGTACATTTCGAGCCGATTAACTCGTCGATTTCAATCTGTAGCCAATCGCAGCAAGCGGGATTCGCGAAAAGAATGACGGAGTCTGGGCCCAACGCGTAAACCGGAGTGTTGGTTCGATCCAAGATTCGTGTTAAATCGCGGGCCGACTTGGATTGGGACTTGGATTTGGCCATTAATTAAGTGGGGGCAAGGATGTTGTCGAGACCAGAGCATGTAAATCGCGTCGTTAGCTTCTAACTAGTTTAGTTGAAACCGAAAGTTGCAGAACTTATGTCGATCCATCTCGATCAAATTTCTATCCAGGGACGCGGTAGAATTTTAAATCAATACTGAATAAATACCTGAGGTAGTTTGACTGAACTACGGGAATACAGGGTGGTTTGGTATATTGGAAAGGTTCCGAGGGCAATATGGCTGCCCGAATTTGCGTGGCTTGCCAGTTGTGATTGGGTGACGTGAGTCAGTCGGAATAGGAGTTGCGTTAAACTTACGCTCAACATTGAATTAATTTAGGAGAGACCGAGCGGATGTCGCGCGAAAAGATTCTTTCAAACACCCCACCAGCCGATGATGATGACCCAAGTTTGCGTCCCAGCAAATTGGCTGAAATGGTAGGCCAGCGAGACGTCATTGCGCGATTGCAAATTGCGATTCAGGCGGCGCAACAGCGAGAAGATGTGTTGGGGCATATTTTGTTTGATGGACCTCCGGGGCTGGGAAAGACCACCTTCGCGCACTGCATTCCTGCGGAGCTCGGGGTGCCCGTTGAGTTTCTTTCTGGGCCATCATTAAAAGCGCCTAAGGATCTTGTGCCAAGCCTTACGAATCTTCGCCCCAAGCAAGTTCTCTTTATCGATGAAATTCATCGGATTCCCAAGTCGGTCGAGGAGTATATGTATACCGCGATGGAGGACTTTCGAATTGATATGATTCTGGGGGAAGGGATTAACGCTCGAACTCACAATTTCAAATTACGTCCGTTTACGTTAATTGGTGCGACGACTCGTGCTGGAATGTTGACCGGGCCACTTCGTGATCGTTTTCAAATTCGCGAGCATTTAGATTTTTACACCTTGGATGATTTGACGGAGATCGTACGTCGGAACGCGACCAAGCTCAAAGTTGAGATCACCGATGATGCGGCCGTCGAGGTGGCAGCTCGAAGTCGCAGTACGCCGAGGGTTGCCAATAACCGCCTCCGCTGGGTGAGGGACTTTGCTCAATCCAAAGCGGCGGGGAAAATTACGCTCGAGGTGGCTCAGGGAGCGCTGCAAATGGCAGAAATTGATGCCCTGGGGCTGGATCGTCAGGATCGTCGGTATCTCGATACGCTAATTCGAGTTTGCTTTGGGGGGCCGACGGGCATTGGAACGATCGCGGCGACGATGAATACGGTGACCGACACCTTAGCCGATGAGGTCGAGCCATTTCTCCTGAGAAGTGAATTGATTCTTCGGACTCCTCGTGGCCGGATCGCGACTCCCAAGGCGTTTGCGCACATGAATCATGAGCCGCCAGCGAATCACCCAACAGGTATGTTTGATTAGCTTTGGCGGTCGTTGAGACTTTAAGTGCTGTGATCACCTTCCAAGTCGCTTAAATCGGGGCCTCGGTAAAGATTGCTCGTTGACATGAAAATGACCGGTTCTTAGATTGTGCGAATATTTATTTTTTTAATCATGAGGGTATTTCATTGAGCAAGACTGCTTTTCTTTTTCCGGGCCAAGGCGCTCAGACCGTCGGCATGGCTCAGGCTCTTTGTGCGGAGTTACCAGAAGCTCAACAGTTGTTTAATCGCGCCTCTGACGTGCTGGGCTACGACTTGGCTGACGTTTGTTTCAATGGGCCGGTTGAGAAGTTAAATTCCACCGTTGTCAGTCAGCCAGCGCTTTATGTCAGCAGCATGGCGGCCCTCGAGAAGCTTAAAAAAGAGTCTCCCGAAGTTTATGAGAGTTGCGAGGGTGCTGCCGGGCTGAGTCTTGGCGAGTATACGGCAATCGCATTTGCTGGCGGAATGAGTTTTGAAGATGGATTGAAGCTCGTGCAGCAACGTGGGCAGGCGATGCAGGAGGCCTCCGATGAAACCCCCAGTGGCATGGTTAGCGTACTTGGTTTGGATCGAGAACAAACTCAAAAAGTATGTGATGATGCTCGGGTGGATGGTGAAGTTTTGAGGATTGCCAATCTCCTGTGTAAAGGCAATATTGCCATTTCTGGAAATAAAGCGAGTTGCGAGCGAGTGCCTGCAGTTGCCGAATCTGCGGGTGCGATGAAGTCGATCCCGTTGGCAGTGGCGGGAGCATTTCATACTCCAATTATGGAGTCTGCCGTTGGCAAACTGCAAAACGCGTTGGCTGAGGTCGAGTTGAGCACCACTCGAATTCCCGTCTTTTCCAATGTCGATGCGATGCCGCATACCGAGGCAAATGATTTCAATGATCTGCTTGTCAGGCAGGTTTGTGGTCCGGTGTTGTGGCAGGACTCGATGGAAAGAATGTTGGCTGATGGTTTTGATGAATTTTACGAGGTTGGTGTCGGGCGTGTCTTGAGAAGTTTGATGAAACGGATCAACCGAAAAACAAAGTGTCATGGTGTGCTGGAGTGACTCTAGCTAAGAGAAACACTCGTCGTGGAACCATTGAAGCAAAGCTTGAGAGCTTGGGAGCAAATCGGCCTTAAGGATTTACGTGGTTTAAAGCACCCGCTGCTTTAAAGGAAATGCTCCTGAGCAAATTGAAAACAATAAACCTGAAACAACCTCCAGTTGAGAAAGAAAAAATATGAGTTTGGAATCCTTCAAAGTTGATTTGTCTGGGCAAAACGCAATTGTCACCGGCGCCTCGCAAGGCCTCGGGAGGGCGATGGCAATTGCGCTCGGTGCCAGTGGCGCCCGAGTCGCATTAGTCGCACGCAATGCAGAGAAACTTTCAGACACTCAAAAGGCGATTGTTGATGCGGGGGGGCAGGCTGAGGTGATGGCAGCCGACGTTAGCCAAAAAGAGGCAATTGAAAAGATTGTGGAAACCGTTGCCGAAGAGTGGGGGCAGTTGGACATTCTTGTCAACAATGCCGGAATCACACGCGACAATTTGCTTCCTGCAATGAGTGATGAACAGTGGGATGACGTGATTGCTGTCAATCTGCGGGGAACATTTTTGTTTACCCGAGCTGCTTCTCAGAAGATGATGCGAAAGCGTTATGGGCGAATTATTAACATTTCGAGCGTTTCTGGTTTGATTGGAAATGCGGGCCAAACCAACTACTCTGCCTCCAAAGCAGGGGTGATTGGGATGACTCGCAGTTTGGCCAAGGAACTGGGGAAGCGCAAGGTAACGGTCAATGCCGTCGCTCCTGGATTTATTGAAAGCGAAATGACTGAAAAGCTGGGTGAAACGATTCTTGGTGAAGTCAAAAAGCGAATTCCAGCCAATCGAATTGGAACTCCCGAGGATGTTGCGGCTTGTGTTTTGTTTCTCGCGAGCCCTGCTGCGTCTTACGTGACTGGGCAAGTATTGACAGTTGACGGCGGAATGACGGCTTAAACGGGCGGGGAAAGGCCTTTGTGGCCAAAAAACCCGGCTTTCGGCCCAGTTTGGCTTGACCCTTTTTGTCGTAATCCTCTATCTTAAAACCGTTATTCGTGAGTGCCATTGAGGCGGCTTTGACCATCTTCGCGGCTTGATGAGTAATTAACGTTAACAGTATTCCGCAAGGCTTTTTTAGAAGGAGGCCTATATATGTCATCGGTCGAAGAACGCGTCTTCAATATCGTTGCTGAGCAACTTGGAGTCGACAAAGACAAAATCAAAAATGATTCAAACTTCGTCAACGATCTCGGTGCTGACTCACTCGATACCGTCGAGTTGGTGATGGAACTCGAAGAAGAGTTTGATATCAACATCCCAGATGATGCTGCTGAAAAGATTCAGACTGTGGGTGAAGCAATCGCACATATCGACAAATCCGCGGCCAGTGCATAACTGGTTGTGAAAACGAATTGAGCACCTAGTGCCAATACAATCCGCAGGATGGCTCTTCATGGTTCGTCCTGCGTTTTTTTTTGAACACGCTGATGCAATTGGATTCATAAGCCGCGTCATTTTTATTAGTCAGTTCGTATCGAATTAATAGATACCAGAGTATTTCCCAGGATAGATCATGAAGCGACGTGTGGTAGTCACTGGTTGGGGACTTGTTACTTCACTTAGCAATGAGGTCGACGATTGTTGGCGGCGTGTGCTCAATGGCGAAAGTGGCATTCATAACATCGATATTTTTAAAGCCGATGATATTAAAGTTCACATCGGTGGTGACGTTCACGATTGGGATCCTAGCCAAACGCTCGGGCAGAAAGAGTCTAACAAAGTTGATCGTTATTCTCAGTTTGCCATGGTGGCTGCCAAGCAAGCTTTTGATTTTGCGAAATTTGATCCGCAGGGCAGCCCTAATGCGTCTCGTTATGGATGTGTGTTGGGATCAGGAATTGGTGGATTGACAACCATTTCAGAGCAAATGGAACGCCTGATTGCGAAGGGGCCGGGCCGAGTTTCGCCCATGACAATTCCAAAATTGATGCTCAATGCCGGTGGTGGCAACATCGCCATTAATTACGGTTTGCGTGGACCAAATTACAGTGTCGCTACCGCTTGCGCTAGTGCCACCAACGCGATGGGGAATGCATTCGAGTTAGTCAAAACTAATGTTTGCGACTTCGTTGTTACCGGTGGAACTGAGGCAGCAATGAGCCGTCTCGGGTTGGCGGCGTTTGCCAACATGAAAGCGCTCTCAATGTCCGATGGGGATCCGACTAAAGCCAGTCGTCCGTTCGACAAAGATCGAAACGGGTTTGTGTTCTCTGAAGGCGCTGGAGTCGTTTTGTTTGAGGATTTGGAGCATGCTCAAGAACGCGGGGCGACAATCTTGGCGGAAATCGCCGGGTTCGGCACGTCTTGTGACGCCGGTCATATCACCTCGCCCGACGAAAACGGTGTGGGAGCATCAGCAGCGATGCAAGCAGCGTTAGATAACGCTGGAATCGCACCCGAAGCAATTGACTACATCAATGCTCACGGCACCAGTACGCCATTGGGGGACAAGGCGGAGACCAAGGCGGTCAAAGCGGTGTTCGGTGAACATGCTTATCGAGTTGGAATTAGTAGCACAAAAAGTCAGTTGGGCCATTCGTTGGGAGCCAGTGGCGGAATCGAAATCGTTTTGACCATCAAAGCAATTCAGGAATCGGTGATTCCGCCGACGATTAATCTCGACACTCCCGACCCAGACTGCGATCTCGATTACACGCCAAATACGCCAAAGCAACGTGAAATCACCTACGCGATGAGCAATAGCTTTGGCTTTGGTGGGCACAACGCCTCAATCATCATCAAGAAGTTCCAGCCTTAAAGCGATTGAGCCACAAGATGCTTCAAAGTGAATTTACTTGTTCTCAAGTGCCAGTTCTTCTCATTCGCATGAAGTTCTGATAACTGCCACGCAAGTGGTTATTTGGCGTAAAAGCATCGCCGACGTGCGGTTCCGCTTGGGGGAGTTTGCTTCTCTCACTTTAAATCCAAGCGTGGGTCGGCCAAGTCAAGTTTGTACATCATCTGGTTGTAGTTATATCTTGGCGTTGGATCAGGGTTGCCGGAAAACATGTTGGTGTAGGTTCCCTCAAAAAATATGTAACGTCCTTTGTGGCTGTCGAACATGGGGTGTTGTTTTGGGTTGTAGAAACTGTACTTGTCATGTGTGACAATTTTTCGAGCGACCGGCCAGGGGCCTGTTAGTGAGTTTGCTTCCGAGTACCAGACCTCGCCCAGCAGAGAGTCTCCAAAACTCTCAACTGCAATCATGATCCAGCATTTACGGTACTCATTCCAGTAAACTGAACCCGTATGCAACATGACTGGCTTGCCCGATTTGATATCAATGGTTTGCAGCAATCCCTCTTCTGGTTGGATCACGTGAGAATCGATCAAACGTTTTTCAAGTTGGCTCGAAAGCGGGATTGTGTCTGTTTTCCACCCATATACGAGCTTGCCCTGATTGTCTCGTTGGACCCTGACTGAATTTTCACGGCAGCCTTTTTTTAGATAGGTGAATGTCTCATACCTCGACTGGTCTTTGAGTGATCCCGGGGCGATGGGCACGCGCACGATCGGATAGGGCGAAGTAAAATAGATGTATGAC
>JAQWLH010000071.1 GCA_029247405.1 Mariniblastus sp. | reverse complement strand
GTAATGATCAAGCAGTTCTTGCCGCTGGTTTCCGCATAAAGCCGCAACCCCGGACGCCACGATTGAAAAAGCTGAGCCGTGAAGATACTTCCCGTCAGGATCACGGCGTCAACTCGCGGATCAGAGACAAGCGTCCTGCCGGTTTCTCCATCAACCGTTGGCGCGAACTGAAGCACGCATTTTGGGACTCCCCCTTCCCAAAGCTGCTGTACCAACATCCACGCAGTTAGCACGGACTCGCGAGCGGGTTTCAAGATAACGGAGTTGCCGGCCATCAATGCCGCAAGAACGCCCCCCGCGGGAATGGCATAAGGAAAATTCCAGGGAGGAGTCACGACTACCACCCCACACGGAGTGCCAGTTGTCCCATCATTCCACCCAGATTCATCCAGACTAGCCGCGTAATAGTTCGCAAAATCAATCGCTTCGCTGACCTCAACATCGGCTTCCTGAATATTTTTCCCCGCGTCCAACAGCATCGCACCGATCGAATCACCCCGTTGTTGAGCCATTGTCTGGGCGACGCCACGTAGTATTTCACCGCGACGAACGCTTCCCAAGTCATTCCAGGCTTGCTGACTTTCAACAGCGGTCTTCAATGCAATCTGAATATCCGACTTGTCAGCTTGGCAAAACTGATACGCTTCGTGCCCTGGACGGGACGGATCTTTACCAAGACCCGTCATTTTATCGGTTCTTAATTCACCGCCAATTTGAATTGGAATTGGCTCAACATTTTTGTCTTTCCAGTTCTCAATGATCTGACTGGCCCATTGCCGATTTGCGGGAAGTGAAAAATCCGTATCGGGGGAATTATGAAACTCCTCGGTTGACGAACCCAAATGGGGCGTTTCTTTTTGCCGGTTTTGCAGGCGATTGGGGCCGATCCCAAGATCAGGATCCTGGGACAACTCAACCGCTGCTAAAAAAGCATCTCGCTGTTCATTCCATTGTGGGGTCCCTTCCCGAAGTGCAAACAACGCACCAAGAAAGCTACCCGGGGCTGTGTTTTCATCAAGACGTCGAACGAGGTAGGCAATGGCGGCCTCAAATTCGGAATCGAGAACAACGGGAGCGTAAAACAGCATGCCATCCGCCCGATCTTGAACCTCGGCGGCCTGAGCGTTGGCCATCCCTTCGAGCATTTCAAACTCAACCCGATCCTGCACGCCACGTTCCTCACGCAACAAGAGGGCAAAGGCCACATCGAATAAGTTGTGACTTCCTATCCCGATCCGAATGGCCGCCGCATTCTCAGGTCGAAAAGTAAACTCGATCATTCGTTTGTAATTAGCATCAACTTCGAGCTTACTGTGGTACGGAGCCTGCGGCCAATCCTCAAGCGAGGCTTCAACTTGCTCCATGGCCAAATTGGCACCTTTGACCAGACGAATCTTGATGCCCGTTCCGGTGCGTTCCTTACGTGCCCGCGCCCAGTCAGTCAGCTCTTTTAGGACGACGAACGAATCAGGCAAATACGCTTGAAGAACGATCCCTGCCTCAAACTGGTCAAACTCAGGCTCGCTTAAAACGGACTTGAATACGTCAACGGTTAAATCAAGATCACGATACTCTTCCATATCGAGATTGACGAACTTTGGACCGCTGGCACCGCCACCTTTAATGGCGGCCTGGTAAATCGATCGCAAACGAGGCGTGATGGATGCAATGGTTTGCGCGTAACCGGTCAAACTGATTTGACTGACAATCGCCGACAGCTTGATCGAAATGTAATCAACCCCAGGGTCGAGTAGACGCTGAATGTTGTCGCGAAGCCTTCGCTCGGCTTCATTATCACCGAGAACGGCTTCACCCAGTTGATTGAAGTTGATCCGGATACCTGTTTTTTTTCTTTCAACTAAATACTTTGCAAATGCTCCCTCTTCAGCAGAGATGATGACGTGAGCCGAATCCTTTTTGACTTTCTTTTTCACTTGCGGCATCACAAGATTTGGAAATAGCTCGGCAGCCTTATTTCCAAGCCCAAGTGCCATCCGATCGGTTGACGAAAGATATTTTGGAATTCCATATTCATCGACCAAGCTGTCCATCCGGTCAGCCGCACGCGCCGGCCCCTGCATGCGAAGCACTTGGTCGGCCATGGCGATGGTGAACTTCTTGCCCGGATCATCCCTCATCATCCGGGCCATCATTGCTGAACGGGACCGCTCCTGAGATGTTTCATTGTCACGCGATGCTGACAATATCTCGCCGGCGAGTTGAACGGCCTGAAGCGACAATTCCTGCAGATGACTCGCCAGAGGTGCCCGAGCGACGTTGGAATCAAAGATTGAATCTGACATAGAGACACCTGTGAAAAAGCGGTTGATTTCTACACAAGTATCCCAAACTTCTCGTTCAAATCTTGTCAAAAACCAAACCGCATGCGAGTCGTTTTTGACAAACGCGGAGCATTTCTAAGGATTGATCCGAAAACTCTGACCGCTGTTCATCCAAGACATTCCCACCGAGGCAATCCCGCCGGAACATGACCAGTCGCTCGTCGGTCATGCACTCGATTCAAAGCTAGAATTCATTTGGAGAGCTTTTCATTAGCCATCCAATCAACCGTCTGCCGCATTCGCTTTTAGATCTTCGATTGAGACAAATTCAATCGCAGACATATGTGTCGATTCAAGAACGACTTTCGGTGGGCAGCCCGCCTCAAGTGCTTGCTTCCAACGCAACATGCACAGACACCATTGATCACCCGGCTTGAGACCGGGAAATTCATATTCAGGAATTGGCGTCGAAAGATCGTTGCCAACCGCTTGGCTGAATTCCAAAAACTCAGCTGTCATCACACAACAAACAATGTGCAGTCCCTGATCCGAAAGACCAGTGCGACAGTAACCGTCTCGATAGAAACCGGTCATAGGTGAAGTACAACAAGACTTTAATTCAGTACCAAGTACGTTTTTAGGAAGTGCCATCAGAATTGGTTTCACAGCAGGTTAAGGCAAGCTGAAGTAGACGTAAACAAACTCTAAGAATAGATCAAGCCGTTCGCAGCTAACAGTCCTGTTAGCTGCGAGCAGAAAACAAATCTAAAACATAAAAACCACAGCGACCGTAACCTCAATGACACAAGGAGGATCGCAACGGAATTAAAACAATCCTGTGATCTCACCATTCTCATCAATGTCAATGTGCTCTGACGCCGGCGTGGCCGGTAGACCAGGCATCCTCATCATATCGCCCGTAATCGGTATTAAAAAACCAGCACCGGCTGCGATTTCAATTTCACGCACCGTCACCTCGAAGTCTGCCGGTCGACCAATCTTCTTCGGATCATCCGAGAGTGATTTTTGAGTTTTCGCCATGCAGATTGGCAACCCCTCAAGGCCCAGCTTCTTAATCGTCCGCAAGTTCTTTTTGGCTTTGGAACTGTACTCCACGTCTGCGGCACCGTACACCTTTTGGCAAATCATATTGATCTTGTCTTTGACCGGCAAAGCCCAGTCGTATAGCGGCTCAAATGATTTCTCAGACGATTCAATCCTCTGGACAACGGAGTTCGCCAATTCAACCGCTCCGGCTCCTCCTTCCCCCCAAATGTTGGCGACGACGGCCTGAAAGCCTAGTTTTTCACAATGTTCTTTGACGATTGCAATTTCTTCGTCTGTGTCACTGGTAAATTGATTGATCGCAACAACCGCCTCCACCTGATAAAGCTTTGTGTTCTCGAGATGTTTTTCAAGATTGCAAAGGCCTTTTCGTACAGCCTCTGGATTGGGAGTGGTCAGTTCTTTTAGATCTGCACCACCGTGGTACTTTAGAGCTCGAATGGTTGCGACGAGAACGATCGCCTTGGGAGCAAGCCCTGCACCAGCGCATTTGATATCAAAAAACTTTTCCGCTCCAAGGTCTGATCCAAATCCAGCTTCAGTAACCACATAATCCGATAATGTCATTCCCATGCGAGTTGCAATGACGGTATTGGTTCCTTGGGCAATATTCGCAAATGGACCGCCGTGGATAATCGCCGGTGTGCCTTCGATCGTCTGAACGAGATTGGGTTTTATCGCGTCTTTAAGAAGTGCGGCCATAGCGCCGTTCGCTTTTAGATCGCGAGCATAAACCGCTTGGCGACTTCGTGTGAAGCCAATAAAAATATTACCGAGACGCTTTTTCAAATCGACCAAGTCGTCCGAAAGACAGAGAATCGCCATAATCTCCGAGGCCGCCGTAATGTCAAAACCAGTCTCGCGCGGGACGCCGTTCCCGGTCCCCCCCAACCCGACCACAATGTCCCTCAGAGCCCGATCGTTCATATCAAAAACGCGTTTCCAAACGACCGTGCGAGGATCAATATTCAACGAGTGTTTTTTGCTCTGCAGATTGTTATCAATCAGAGCTGCCAAAAGATTATGAGCCTTTTCAATGGCTGAGAAATCACCTGTGAAGTGGAGATTGATATCTTCCATCGGCAGCACTTGCGACCAACCGCCTCCCGTCGCGCCTCCCTTGATTCCAAAAACCGGTCCCAATGACGGCTCTCGAAGCACGACTGTCGTCTGCTTGCCGATACGGTTCAGCCCTTGTGTTAAGCCAACTGACATCGTCGTTTTCCCTTCGCCGGCAGGCGTCGGAGAAATGGCGGACACCAAGATCAAATTGCACTGATCTACCTTCGCTTTGTCAATTAAAGAAAGAGGCAATTTGGCTTTGTACTGACCGTATTGTTCAATTTGATCAGCGCGTATTTTGAGTTGCTCTGCGATTTCAACGATTGGCGTTAGCTTGCATTGACGAGCAATCTCGATATCAGAATTCAATTTTGGCTGATCAGACGCAGAAGATGCAGTTGTTAAGTTCATTTTTTAAATCGACTTGGGCTTTGAAACGAAAATCAAGACTGGGTTCTATTTTCGGTATTTTGGTACCAAGGTGTCTATACGAATGTTTTGGCAAATCAGTGCCGTTATCCACAGTTTGGAGTTCCAATTCGTACATATTGACCGGTTCGAACAAATACTCGTTATTTAGACCAAGAATCACCCCACCTTCTCGAACAGGTCCATGAATCGGAGACCGAGTGGGAACCCACCGACTTCGACGCATTTTAGTCTCTCCTTTAATCGGCAGAAACCATGAAGCCTCGTTTACCACTCAAAACAATCCCGACCGTTGTCTTAATGACCACGCTGGGAATCGGCTTCGCACAACTGACGTTTGGCCAATCCAATTCGCCAACAGCCAAAGTTCACTCCCCTCATGCGGACAATCACAAATCGGCAAACACAAAGACGCCGGAAAAAACACAATTCCTCAAAATCGTCCAAGGAACCGACGGCACCCCCTTTCGCATGCAAACGGCAATTACGCGTTATCGACCTTCTCAAGGCGATCTAGTCGTTGATTTGATTGGTGCGGTACATATCGGTGAAGCAGAATACTTCAGCACACTCAATTCCCAATTTGAAAACTACGATGTGGTTCTTTACGAACTCGTTGCTCCCTCAGGAACACGAATTCCGGCTGGCGGAAGAAAACCCTCGAATATTCCCAACAGCCCACTGGAGATGGTTAGTTGGCTCCAAGGGCAAGCCCAAACTACGCTTGGTCTTGAATCACAGTTAGAGAAGATTAATTATCAAAAACAAAACTTCCTTCACGCCGATCTTTCGCCTGCACAAATGGCTGAAAAGATGGCTGAGCGTGGCGATACACCGCTAACAATCGGACTTAGCACGCTCAGTGAAATCCTGCGGCAGCAGAACAAAGCAAGCCAATCGGCAGCCCGAGTTAATGCCAACAACCGCGATCAATCAAGCCCCGAAAGCCTGCTAAAACTGATCGGCGATCCCCTGAAAATGAAACAGACAATGGCGAAGCAGTTCACTGCATCAGGCGTTATGGAATCAGGACTTGGCACTTCGCTGAATCAACTTTTAATTACTGACAGGAATGCGGCAGTTATGCAAATCCTGCAAAAGCAGATCGCCCAGGGTAAAAAGAAGGTCGCAATTTTTTACGGTGCAGCACATATGGCGGACTTCGAAAAACGGCTGGTCGGCGATTTTGGCTTGTCCCAATCCCAACAGATCTGGATCGACGCTTGGGATTTGACGAGGGCAGGTCAAACGCCAACAACGGACGAAACAACAAAACTGCTGTTTAATTTACTTGACGGGCTCGGCAAATGAGCCAACCGTTGAGCGTCTTACAACACGGCCTGGCCAATCGAGTATCATGAGGATTGTTGTTCACTTCCTAAATTCTGACACCTCATGGATCGCCTTACTCACCGAGCGTCAACCGATCGGCTGAAATCCAAAGAGCACGGTGAGAACCCCACGTCCACTTTCTATAAAGTGACGAGCAGCTTTGGCTTAGTCAGTATTTTTACGATGATTTTCGTCTGCTCGGCAATGTTCGGCGTTTTCCAAGCCTTCCAGATCACGTTGAAGATTCAAGCAGTCATCATTGGCTTGGTCATGATCGTCGCGATAGTTCAGATGCTCGCCACGGAATCGCAGGCTCGGCTCGCAGCAGTGGGAAGTGGTTGGTTCGCCGCGGGTGGCTTTATCGCATACCAAGCCACCTATCTTGATGTCTTTATGGGCATATTTGCATCGCTTTGCCTCATTCTTTGTGCGGGCAGCCTCCTCGGATATTGCGCCGGCACTATCGTTGCAGGTATTTTCCTAATCTCCGACTATGTTCAGGTGATCTTGCATAATATATTCGATAATCCAGGTCACCTTAAGAATTGAGAAGCTCATTATCCCCTCAAGATAACTTCAAAAGTCAAATGCAAAACCCAACCTCCTTCCTACGTTTAATTTTCTTTGGAATCGTCTTCATGGCTACTGCTCCGGATCAGGCAAACGGGCAACGCAAAGGAATTAATCAGGACGAATCCAAAGTCCCGGAATATGTCTTGCCGGATCTAATGACCAGTCCGGATGGGACGAAAACCAACTCGATTGCAGACTGGAAAACGTCTCGACGAAAAGAAGTGCTCGAACTGTTCACCAATCACGTCTATGGGAACTTCCCGGACAAAAATGTAACCATCCGTTTTTCAACGGATTCAACGAAGCAGTGGGAGGTACTTGGCGGCAAGGCAATTCGGAAAGAAATAGGAATTCAATTCGGTCAGGGCGAGGAGCAAGTCACAGCAACGCTCCTCTTAACGATCCCTAAATCTGACAAACCGGTGCCCTGTTTTCTTGGCTACAACTTTGATGGCAACCACACGACGACCGATGATAAGCGCGTGTCGATCACCAAAAGTTGGGTTCGAAACAAGAACCAAGTAAAACAAAACCAAGCGAGCGAAGATGACAGAGGCTGCCAAGCCAGTCGATGGCCATGTGCCGAAATCATCAAACAAGGCTACGCCCTGGGAACCATGTATTATGGCGATGTAGACCCAGACTATCACGACGAATTTCAAAATGGGATCCATCCGCTGTTCTATGCGGAGGGCCAAACAAAACCGACAAAGAATCAATGGGGGTCGATCGGAGCCTGGGCCTATGGGCTTTCTCAAGCTCTAAACTACTTGGAGACCGACACTTCCGTGAATGCCAAACGAGTCGCGGTGATAGGCCACTCGAGATTAGGAAAAACCTCACTTTGGACAGGTGCCACCGATCAACGATTTTGGATCACCATCAGTAACAATTCAGGTTGTGGAGGTGCAGCTCTTCACCGTCGAAAATTTGGGGAAACCGTTCAAGTGATTAATAGAGTTTTCCCGCATTGGTTCTGCGATCAATTTGTCGAATACAATGAGAAAGAAGCTGAAATCCCGGTAGACCAACACATGTTGATGGCATTAATCGCCCCTCGACCGGTCTACGTTGCCAGCGCGACGGCGGATCTCTGGGCAGACCCCAAAGGCGAGTTTCTTTCGCTCGCCCACTCAGATCCTGTTTATGCTTTGTACGGAGAATCTGCCATGGGAAAGATGCCCAACGCTGATCAAGCAGTTATCAACGGCTCACGTGGGTATCACCTTCGAAAAGGAAAACACAACATCACGGGTTACGACTGGTCGAAGTACATCGAGTTTGCTAATCAGCATTTAAAATAAACCAATTCAATTTGTGAACTTTCTCAAGATGATTTTGACAGCTTTCGATATACTCAGCATATGAACTTGCCAATTATTGATACCGCAAAGAAGCAATGTACCCGCCTCGAGCTACTCAAGGGAACTGCTGTGCCAACACCGGCAGGCAAAATCCCTCTTCCCATGTCGATGCAAGAGGCAGAAGATCGCGGCTGGAATGAGCTAGACGTGGTTTTTGTGACCGGTGACGCTTATATCGACCATCCCAGTTTCGCCATGGCCATTCTGGGACGAACTCTGGAGGCAGCTGGATTCCGAGTCGGGATTATCTCACAACCCGATTGGCGGAACTGCGACGACTGGAGACGATTCGGCCGACCACGGCTATTCTTCGGAATTAGCGCGGGCAACATGGATTCGATGATCAACCACTACACCGCGAATCGAAAAGTTCGCAACAGTGATGCCTATTCACCCGGTGGACGAATTGGACTTCGACCCGATCGAGCGACTCTTTCCTACTGCCACCGCGCTCGGGAGGCCTTCAAAGGTGTGCCAGTCATCGCCGGCGGTGTTGAGGCATCGCTACGACGACTTGCTCATTACGACTATTGGGGGGACAACGTTCGTAAGTCAATTTTGCTCGACAGCAAAGCCGATCTCGTCATGTACGGCATGGGTGAGAACCCAATTGTCGAAATTGCCCAACGCCTCGACGCCGGTGAAACAGTTAAAGATTTGCGAGACATGCTCGGAGCAGCGTATGTCTGCGGCTTAAAAGACAAAATCCCCGAAGACGCAATTGAATTACCAAGCTTCGAAGAGGTTCGCGATGATAAACTCGCGTTTGCCGAAGCAACCAAAATCATTCACAACGAAACTAACCCATACAATGCGAAACGGCTGACACAAAAACACGGAAACGTCACGGTCGTCGTAAATCCACCGCAGTTCCCTATCAGCCAAATTGCGATGGACAAGATTTACGGTCTGCCTTACACCCGAAAAGCACACCCGAGCTACAAGGATCCCATTCCCGCTTTTGCAACAATCAAAGATTCCGTCACGATCATGCGTGGCTGTTTTGGTGGCTGTACATTTTGTTCGATCACAGCGCATCAAGGCCGCGTGATTCAGTCACGCAGCAAAGATTCAGTCCTCAATGAAATCAGTACAATGGCCAGTGATCCAAAATTCACTGGAATTGTGAGTGACATTGGCGGACCAACGGCCAACATGTATGAAATGCAATGCAGCAGACCCGAAGTGGAAGCTAAATGCCGGCGGCAGTCATGCGTGCATCCAAAAATCTGCAAACTACTGGGGACCGACCACGGCCCGTTAATTCAGCTGATGAAAGAAGCCCGAGAAATCGAAGGCGTTCGCAAAGTTCTCGTTGCCAGCGGTGTGCGGATGGACCTGGCCCGACGAAGTCCAGAGTACGTTCAAGAACTGACCAAACACCACGTTGGAGGACTTCTTAAAGTCGCTCCGGAACATGCGAGCGACGGAGTTTTGGACAAGATGCGCAAGCCCAGTGTCGATGATTTCGAAAACTTCTCCGACATTTTTCGAGGTGAATCAAAAAAGAATGGCAAAAAACAATACCTCGTCCCCTACTTCATTTCTTCGCATCCCGGCAGCGACGTCAACTCGATGATCGACCTCGCTGTTTTCCTCAAACGAAACGGCTACAAGCCGGATCAAGTTCAGGATTTTATTCCAGCTCCGCTCGATGTCGCGACTTGCATGTACTACACCGAGATGGACCCTTTCACAAAAAAACCAGTTTTCATTGCAAAGAAACTCAAAGACCGTAAGACGCAACGGGCATTAATGCAATTTTTTAAACCTGAAAACTACTTCGAAGTTCGCAAGGCTCTCTTGGACAGCAATCGCAAAGAACTTATCGGTAATGGCTGCGACTGCCTGATTCCAGCCAAAGCCCCCAAAGAAGCCATCGACCGTCGACGCCGTTTGGCGGGCAAACAATTCCGCGGCGAGTATGTCCATCGCATGCCTGATGGCACAAAGGCTCAATCGGGAGGCGAGCAAAAGAAAAGCAAAAAGAAACAGGGGCGATTTGCTCCCGGCCAGGGCTACCGCCCCGATCGAAAAGCCGCCAAGAAAAAGCGAAACTAAGATCCGAAAGTTGACCGCAGGTTCAAACTCCAACGGCAAGCAGTGGGTTGAAGAATCCGGACAAACTGCCCGTAGTGGCTGCCCCCCACATTCATTTGAACCGACTCTGCAAAATTCAACTGGATTCGCTCGAGCTTGGACCCGGTGCCTCAACTTTCGCCTCGGAATGTCTTGACGGCCAATCCAACCACTGGATTCCTCCGTCCCTTTGCCAATTCAATCCCAGAATAGTCTTCTTTTTTGAAAAGGGATCAATCGTCGATACCCCATGTCGAAAATGGTTTAGACGAAAGACGGGAATTGAAATACTTGGGATCGTTGGTAACTTCTTTTCCGACCCAAGTGGGTAAATCGAAAGCTTGAGATTCTGAATCCAACTCAATTTCCGCAACGACCAAGCCTTGATTGTCACCAAGAAACTCGTCAACTTCCCAGCTCATGCCTTTATAGCGAATGATTCGTCGATACTTTTCGACTAGTGGCTTATCGCAAAGCCCTAACAACTCTTGCGCATCCTCTAGCGGAATAACGTACTCGTATTCGCTTCGCGTAGCTCCGACGGTTGGGCCTTTTATCGTCAAGAAACCCTGATCCTCGGCAATTCGTACACGAACCGTTCTGTACTTGTCACGATTCAAATATCCTTGGCAATAGTACACGGGTTCGGACGTCTTCCAAGAGTCGTCAGTGACCAAAAACTTGCGTTCAATTTCTGTACCCACAGGATCCCCTCAACGTCGTCCAAGCTTATGCCAGCAGGGTGCCGAGATCGGCCCGTTCTTTAACAAAAACATTTAGAAACTCACTGGCACTTGTTTTGTCGAGAGTCTCAGGATTTGCAAAGGCTGCGTTGATCACCTCACATTGTTCATCATCAAAAACAGAAGTTAAACTGTTTCGAAACTTGGCTTCGAGAACAGGAATCCCTTCCTCTCGGCGGTTACGATGCCCAATGGGGTATTGAACTTCAACTCGGTTTGAGACCGAACCGTCCTTAAAGAAAATCTGAATGCTGTTCCCAATCGCTCGCTTTTCGAGATCGTAGTAGTCTCTCGTGAATGACTCATTTTCTTTTACGTCCATCTTCTCTCGCAGTGCATCAATGCGAGGATCCTTGGCGACCGAATCGGTGTAATGTTCAGCGGTCAACTCTCCAAAGATCAAACCAATCGCAGCCATGTATTGAAGACAATGATCTCGATCAGCGAAATTATTTAAAGGACCTGATTTATCAATAATACGAACTCCGGGCTCCTGAGTTTCCATTTCAATTCGTTCAACTTCATCCAGTCGCCCGTCAATTTCAGCGTGAAGTTGAATCGCACATTCAACCGCAGTTTGAGCATGAAACTCTGCCGGAAAAGAAATTTTAAACAGGATATTTTCCATCACGTACGAATCAAGCGGGCGTGCAAGCGTAACAGCATTCCCCTTGAATAACACGTCACTGAACCCCCACGTGGGTGCCGACAGAGCAGTTGCATACCCCATTTCACCTGTTTTTGCGATCAGAGCCAATCGGACTGCCCGGCTCGTTGCATCACCCGCCGCCCAGCTTTTGCGAGACCCGGTGTTGGGAGAATGACGATACGTTCGCAATGCCCCACCGTCGATCCACGCATTGGAGAGCGCATTTACCGTCTGGTCATAATCACATCCCAACATCTTGCTCGCCACTGCCGTGCTTGCGATCCTCACTAATAAAACATGGTCGAGGCCGACGCGGTTAAAAGAATTATCCAGAGCTAAAATCCCCTGAATTTCGTGCGCCTTGATCATCGCCGTCAAAATGTCACGAACTGAAACCGCCTCCCCTTTGACTCGATTTTGATAATCTGCACAAGCCAAAATTGCCCCGAGATTATCCGAAGGATGCCCCCACTCGGCTGCCAACCAGGTATCGTTAAAGTCAAGCCAACGAACGATCGTGCCAATATCAAAAGCGGATTTGACCGGATCAAGTTCAAGACTTGTCCCCGGAACCCGACATCCTCCCCGAAGCGTTGCTCCCGGAACGATCGGGCCTAACATTTTGCGACACTGCGGATACGCAAGCGCCAAAAACCCGCAACCAAGACTGTCCATCAAACAATGACGCGCCGTGTCATAAGCAAGTTCGCCGGAAACTTCAGCTCGATGAATATAGTCAGCAATCTCAGTTAAAAGAGAGTCCATTTTTGGTTCCGGTTTGGTTTAATTAATAAAATTCCCAGTTACCCTCACGAGCGTGAGAGATCCCCGCCAATTTGTGGGGCAGATTAAATTCCTGACTGGATCAGAAAGTTTTCAAACGCTCCGACGAACGTTTAAAAACCAACTCGCGTTTTCGGATCAGCGATTGATTAACATTTTTCAATTGCCATAGCCACCGCGTTCCCTCCGCCCAAACAAAGGCTGGCAACACCTTTGGTTTTCCCTGTTCGGAGTAACGCATGCATCAGCGTGACGAGAACCCGAGCACCACTTGCACCAATTGGATGGCCAAGTGATATACCACCGCCGTAGATATTGACCCGTTCGTTATCGAGCTCAAGACCTTTCATGCAAGCAACCATTTGGCTCGCAAACGCCTCATTGATCTCAAAAAGATCGACATCATCGGTGGACCATCCAGCTTTAGCCAAAACGCCCTGCACCGCCGTTACAGGGGCAATAAACAGATCCTTGGGTTCAGTTCCGGAAGTAAAACTGGCGACAATTTTGAACTTCCAATCCGCGGCATTAGCTGTTGCTTCGTCGACCACCACAACAGCAGCAGCACCGTCTGAAAGGGTCGATGCGTTTCCTGCAGTGACGGAACCCTCACGATCAAACACAGTTCTCAATTTGGCAAGTCCATCTAGAGTTGTCCCTGCTCGCGGACCCTCGTCAGTATCGACAACGACATCACCCTTGCGATGCTTAACTGTCACGGGAACAATTTCGTCGACGAAAACTCCATCTGCCATTGCTTGAACAGCACGTTGCTGACTGGTCAGAGCAAATTGATCTTGATCCTCCCGCGTGACGTCAATTTTTTTGGCAATGTGCTCTGCGTGCAAACCCATATGGCAAGATTCGAATGAGCAAGTTAAACCGTCCGCAACCATTGCATCAACCAACTGGGTATCCCCGAGCTTGATTCCACCGCGAAGTCCTTTCGCCAAATGAGGGGCAGCTGACATATTTTCCATGCCTCCGGCAACGATCGCCTTCGCGTCACCGCAACGAATCGCTTGGTCGGCGAACATCACGGCTTTTAAACCTGAACCGCAGACCTTGTTGATCGTGACCGCGGGAATCGTAACCGGCAACCCTCCTTTGAGTGCAGCCTGCCGAGCAGGAGCTTGCCCAACCCCGGCACCGATCACATTCCCCATGATCACCTCATCAATGTCACCCGCTGTAATTTTTGATTTGGCAATTGCATTTTCGACGACGACGCCACCCAAATCAGTGGCGGACAATGTCGCGAATCCACCGAGAAATGACCCAATGGCAGTTCGAACTCCTGAAATTATGTAGGCGTTAGACATAACGCGAGATTCCCAATTAGTTTAATTTTTTGTGACAAGCATTAATGCAAATTCAATCGCTTGATTTATTAGATGTTAAAGAATAATTCTCGGCTTACCAATCGCCCAACATGAGCCAATCAGATCGAACGCGACTTACTCCACTTACTGGACACTGGTTTAAACCAACTCGACATGAATTAAACCGCAAAAGCATACTTGGAGCGTTTGAGCATGATCCATTTAGCACGTTGATTTTGCCCAATAAATCAGGATAATCTTGTAAACGTCGTCGCTGATCTGCGCATCTTGTGTGTCGGATATGCCTTAGCGCCGAACTCGTCCCATCCATTCAGAAAGTTAAACCGATGCCCGCGAATTTGACCGATTTGCAAAAGAAACAAATTGAACAGGCAGAAGAGCTTTTGTTTGAAGGACCGGACAAAGAAGGGTTCGCCAAGGATCTATATTTTGGACGGTTTCGTACTGACTCGATCCTGCCTTACCCGGAGCTAAAGCCGGGTACCAAGGCAGCCGGTGATTCGATGGTGGCCAAAACCAAAGAGTTTTGTGAAAAAAACATTGACGCCGAAACCATTGATCGTGATGCCATCATCCCCGATGAGGTTATCGAGGGACTAGGACGACTCGGCGTACTTGGAATGACCATCGGCAAAGAGCATGGTGGTATTGGCATGGGGCAATTTAACTATTGCCGCGTGATGGAAATCATCGGCGGACATTGTGGATCAACGACCGTCTTTGTAAACGCCCATCATTCGATTGGACTCAGAGCATTGGATCTCTTCGGCACCGAGGACCAAAAAGATCGCTGGATGGTTCCCCTCGCCAAAGGTGAAAAAATTGCAGCCTTTGCCTTGACCGAACCTTTGGCAGGCTCTGATGCTGGAAATGTCCGAACGCGAGCTGAACCAACTGATGACGGCAAGGGTTACGTCATCAATGGTGAAAAACGCTGGATCACTAATGGCGGTATCGCTGACGTCCTTACCGTCATGGCGAGGACTCCAGACCGATCTACACCGGACGGAAAAATTACTGCGTTCCTTGTCACCCCCGACATGGAAGGTTTTGAAGTTCTCCAGGCACGGATGGACAAGGTTGGCATTCGCGGTACAGCGACAGGCGAGATGAAATTCACCGACATGTACGTGCCAAAAGAAAATGTACTGGGCGAAGTCGGCAAAGGCCTTAAACTTGCACTTACGGTTCTTGATTTTGGTCGCACAACATTTGGGGCAGGGTGTACCGGAGCTGCTAAATTTTGCATCGAAAGAATGGTCGCGCGTGCAAACTCACGAGCGCAATTCGGAAAGACACTCGGCGAATTCGAATTGGTCCGCGGAAAGATCGCTGAAGCAGCCGCTGACATGTATGCCATGGAAAGCGCCACCTATCACACGGCATCATTGATTGATAGCGGCGCCGAAGATTATATGGTCGAAACCGCGATGATTAAAATTTTTGCAAGTGACCAGCTTTGGCGAATCGTCAATGATTGCCTGCAAATATGGGGGGGCAAAGGATTCTTCAACGACCAACCCTTCGAGAGAATGATGCGGGATGCCCGTTTGAATTTGATCGGTGAAGGAGCAAACGACGTACTTCGTTGCTTCATTGCCAGCGTAGGATTCCGCCATCTTGGAAAAGAGCTCAAAGGAGACAACTCCGGGTTCGTCAAAACTTGGACGCATCGGGCTAGTGTGATGAGTGAATCATTCGTTGCTCCCAAAATCCCAGTAAAACACGAACATATGAGATTCTTCTCCCGAGCTCTGAGCAAACAAATCGGTCAGTTTTCCTGGCAAATGAAGCTTGCGTTGGCGAAACACCAAGAGGGCATCCTCGACAGGCAGTACGTTCAAGCTCGTCTTGGCGATATCGCAACAGAATTATTCATGGCCAGCTGCGTCTACTCACGCATGACCAGTTTGCTGGTCAATGGAACCATTCCTGAGCCGGACAAAGAACAGGAATTCAAAACGGGCCGTTTGTATTTGCGGCTTGCCCAAATGCGAAATGAAAAACGTTTTGACGCATTAAAATTTAATCTGGATGAGGAGATGGAAGCTGTCGCTGATGTCTGGCTCAAGGATACGTTTGACAAGAACTGGGTCAACAAGCCGGAGGGAGAAATTGACCCATAATTGAACGGTCATCCCACGCGGTCAGATACATAGCATGCAATCGCCTTCGCTCCATGAAGCCGATTACTCCCCAAGAGTTCACAAGGTGGCTTTGCCCGAGCACTGACCAAAAACACTGGACACTGAAGCTCACACAAACCTAATGCTTCGCTTTCACTCAACTGGCATTCACTAAAACTACCCTCAACCAAACACCTCACTAAAGGATTTTGATGAGTTGGAAAAAATTAATCACAGATCTGGCCACCGAGCAAGCTGACATCGAACTCGGTGGTGGTGAACGTTCGATCGAACGACAGCACAAAAAAGGCCGGTTGACCGCTCGCGAGCGAATCAAAAAACTGATTGATGAGGATTCTTTTTGGCAAGAGATTGGGCTCTGGGCCGGTTGGGAGATGTATTCGGAGTGGGGCGGAGCAAAATCTGCTGGAGTCGTTTGCGGACTCGCAGTGGTCTCGGGAAGAACCGTCATGATCATCGCCAACGATGCGACGATCAAAGCGGGCGCGTTCTTTCCCATGACCTGCAAAAAAGTTCTGCGTGCACAACGCATCGCCCTGCAATGCCGTGTGCCTCTTGTTTATCTTGTCGATTCGGCTGGAGTCTTTCTACCGTTGCAAGATGAAATCTTTCCGGACGAAGATGACTTTGGACGAATCTTTCGTAACAATTCCGTGATCTCCGCTTTGGGTATTCCGCAGATCGCTGCCATCATGGGTAATTGCGTTGCCGGTGGAGGTTACCTCCCTGTACTCTGCGACAAACTGGTCATGACCGAAAATAGCGGTCTCTACCTAGCGGGCCCAGCACTCGTCAAAAGTGCGATTGGTCAGGAAGTCTCATCGGAAGAACTTGGGGGTGCCGACATGCACGCCAGCATCAGCGGTACGATCGACTTTAAAGAAAAAGACGATGACGCTGCTTTAGAGCGGGTCCGTGGATTGGTCGAGATGCTTCCCCAAGACTCATCAGCGACTGAGTACCGCTGTGATGAGGCCATCAGTCCCAGCCTCCCGAATACAGAGATTCATGACAAAATTCCCATGGATCCTCAAGAACGGTACGACGTTCGAGACTTGATTGGATTTCTTGCCGACGCTGACACCTTTCAAGAATACAAAGCCGATTACGGTCAGACCATCGTGTGCGGATACGCTAAAATTGGCGGCCACCATGTTGGAATTGTGGCTAATCAACGGACGGTCGTTAAGTCCGCCAAAGATGGAATGCAGTACGGCGGCGTGATTTATCACGACAGTGCCGACAAAGAAGCCCGTTTCATTATGGACTGCAATCAAACTTGGACGCCCATTGTTTTCTTGCAAGACGTAATGGGATTCATGGTGGGCCGCGATAGCGAGCAAGCTGGAATCATTCGAGCGGGTGCAAAGGTCGTGAACGTCATTTCAAATAGCCGCGTGCCAAAAATCACGGTCATCACAGGTGGCAGCTACGGGGCGGGCAACTACGCCATGTGCGGGAAAGCTTTCGATCCTCGTTTCATTTTTGCGTGGCCCAACGCGAGGTATGCAGTAATGGGCGGCAAACAGGCTGCCAAAGTTATCCTCGACATTAACATTGCCGCGATGAAACGTGCCGGTGAAGATCCCGATGCACAAGAATTGGAAGCTTTGCGGGACAAAGTCCAAACGGCTTACGACACCTCGACTGACATTCGCTACGCCGCAGGAAGACTTTGGGTAGACGGAATCATCAACCCAGAAGATACACGAGAAACGCTGATCAACTCTCTCAAAATTGTCACTCGAGAGGCAGACCACCAGCCGTTCAGAACCGGAGTCCTACAAGTCTGAATCGGGTCTGAACTCGTGGGTTCATCATCCCCTCAATTCAATCAGCACTCTGAGACGCGGGAGTAACTACTCGGCTTCGTCGATCGAACTAGACCATTCAGGGCGCGAAACGATGATCTAGATTCAATTCGCTAAGACTGACGCCACGACCGCGACATTCACGATATCATCGACGCGACAGCCGCGGGAAAGGTCCATGAAAGGTCTTTCCAAGCCTTGGATCAGTGGCCCTAGCGCCTGGGCGCCGGCCAAACGCTCCGTGATCTTGTACGCGATATTACCCGAATCAAGATCGGGAAAAACAAACACATTGGCTTGGCCCGCCACTGGAGAGTGGGGAGCTTTTCGAGCTGCAATTTCCGGAACAAATGCAGTGTCAAACTGCAGCTCACCATCCACACAAAGCTCCGGTGCCTGCTGTCGAATTATCGAGAGAGCTTCACGAACCTTATCAATCCGCGGATGTTCTGCACTTCCGTGAGTAGAAAAAGACAGCAATGCAACTTTGGGTTCCTCCTCAGTGAGCGCACTGTGATTTTCAGCAGCGGCCATGGCAATTTCTGCAAGTTGACTGGAATCTGGTTCGGGTACAACGCCACAATCAGAATAAGTCATCGCACGATTTGATAGTTGCATCAAGAAAAAACTTGAGACCATCTTGCGCCCCGGCATCGTACCGATCCCATACAACCCAGCACGAATAACCGAGGCAGTCGTCGCTATACTTCCGGCGACTGCTCCATCCGCATATCCAACTTTCACCAATAGCGCTGCAAATAAAAGCGGGTCAGTCGCGGCTTGGTCAGCTGCTTGGCGCGAGAGTCCTTTATGTTGGCGGTTTTCGAACAGCTGATCAGCACACTTTTCTATCAAGTGGGGATTGGACGGAGAAACAACTTCAGCACCCGGCAAATCGCACTCGGTAGCCATCCCGTCACGTCTAATCAAAATCGGCTCAACCAGTCCCTCGCTGGAAAGCTCACGGATCGCATCAATGACGCGAGGATCATGAGTTTCGGGAAACACGATCCGGCGTTTATTCGATTTTGCCTTGGCTCTAAGTTGTTCAATCACATTGGACATGGTCGTGCCTGAGTGAATTTGATGCAGAATTACCCCAATAACACCCGGCCCAGCAGTCGTGCTATTTTCGAATCGCCAACAAAAAACCATCATAGCCTTTGCTGCTAACGGTTTGAATCGCGGTTGCGGAAACCTGGTCACTTTCCTGAACGGCTCGGATCAATTTTTGAATCCCAATGACCTCAGGACTCTTCGATTCCGGATTCGCCACCTCGCCATCACGAACCACATTGTCAAAGACAATGACACTTCCAGGATGTGTCAACTTCAAAACCCATTCAAAATAGTTTGCACTGTTAGGTTTGTCTGCGTCAACGAAAACAAAATCAAACAACGGCGAATCATCGTCAACAAGTTTTTCAAGACTTTCCACGGCGAGTCCAGGAACCAAATGGATTTTATCATCCACTTTGGCTTTTTCAAAATTCGCCCTGGCGACCCTGGCATGGTTCAATTCCAATTCCAATGTCGTAATCTTCCCGCCGTCAGGCAGGGCCATTGCCATCCAGATCGTGCTGTAACCGCCGAGGGTTCCCAGCTCAAGAACCGTTTTCGCGGAGGACAACTCTAACAACTGGCAGAGCAGTTTCCCTTCAAGTGGAGTCACATCAATCTCGGGGAGTTCAGCCGCTCGATTGGCCTCTAAAATCCAATTCAGATTCTCGGCCTCTGGACTTAATGCTTCGATCAGGTACCGATCAACCGACTCCCACAATGGTTTGCTCATAACGATTCCATACATCCAATGTGATGAATTTTTCCCCGCGCGTTAGCGACCCAGGTATTGCTCCAATTTTTCAATCTCATACCGGAAACCGCCAGACAAAATCGGAAAGCGGCACCATGTTTTGGGATCGAGATTTTCATCATCCAGATGGAAAGAGGGGGCGTACCGCTCTCGCTTCCACTGATTGCGACACCAAAGCTGGAAAAACCGTATGATCCATTGGCCAAGCTGCTTCTCGTCAAACTGGGAAAACTCAACTTTGAGATTCTTCAGAATATCGATCGGCATCATTTTGTCACGAATGGCAAACCTCTCAACGGAATCGAGTACGTCATACGGCATCAAGTCGTCTTCGTCAGTCTGCTTGTCCTCTGGGGGTCTCAGTTCGGCGGTTGGCTGCTGCTCGTTGACACTGTTGAGTTTTGGCATTGGACCGATACGATCGGGTCCAGTGACCTCCATCCATCGCAACCAATTTCGCAAGAAGGCTTTATCAATGCCAGCAATTGGACTCAGTCCACCAGATGTATCACCATCCATCGTCGCGTAGCCCACCGCAGCCTCACTTCGGTTGCTAGTGGACAGCAGCAACGCATTATTCAAATTTGCCAGCATCCAGACGCTTGGAGATCGCACGCGAGACTGGATATTTTGCAAAGTGATATCGTGCTCATCCCAGGTCAACGGCTTGCCAATTGCATCGCTGACAATTTTGCGATACTCCATCACAATTCCATCAACATCAAATTCGTAATGAGTAGCATGTGCCGCATTGGCAACATCCCTCGCTGCATTGCGTGTGACGGAACCACTGTTTTTCGTGGCTTGGTAGACAGTCGTGAACAGGCGTTTACTCAATGCCTCGGAATCAACCGGCCCGCCTTTGACTGTGAGAAACTTACCTAATCGCTCGCAGAGTGGTTCGAAACCAAGCTCATTTTCGGCTAATTTCAACATCGTGGAGAGCAATGCAACCACGCTTGCTGAATCGCAACCGCCACTCAACGAGACAACAAAACCGCGAGAATGGCTTTTTCGCATGTAGTCAAAAAGGCCCAGACATACCGAACGAGTAAACTCTTCCTCCTTGACGTCTGAGCCAGTCATCCATGACTCTTCGTTTACCGTCGCCGTCTCAACCTCACAATTTGGATACTCAAAAGAAACCGGTATGACATCCGACTCGTCTCCGTCAACATCTGGCTCGAAACTTCCAGTTCTTGCTCGTGCCATACGAGTCTTGTCGATGTTGACGACGCAGGTAGTCAAGTTCACCGTTCGGTACGAAAGCCTTCGTCCGATTGCGAGCATTTCTCCGCCGCTGGCGATCATCGCGTCACCATCAAAAATCGCTCGGCCCGACTCATTACCGACGAGATTGGCATAAACATAGGTCACGTTGAATGCTCGTGATCCCTCAAGCACAAACCTTTGACGGACGGAGTGTTTCCCAAACGCAAAATGACTTGCACTTGGATTCAGAATAATGTCTGTCCCTCGATTCGCCAGATTTCCACCGGGACGATTTCCAACCCAGGCATCCTCGCAAATCTCAAATCCAATGCGAACGCCACCGACGTCGAAAAGAATATCCCCAATTGGATACTCGACATCTCCAACTTCAATCACCCCCTGAATGCCGGCGGGCCATGGCTTAAACCAGCGTGGCTCGTAGTGTATTCCATCGCCAGCCAAATGTTGCTTGGCAACAAAACCCGCCAGTTCACCATCCACGATTAAGGCGGCGGTGTTAAAAAGCCCTCCGGCATAGGTAACCGGAATACCCACCGAAACAATCATTCCTCGGGTTGCGGGGATGATCGACAGCAACATTTCTTTTGCGGTTTCATGGATGCCGGATGAATGAAACGCATCCTCACAGCCGTAACCCGTGATGCAAAGCTCAGGCAGGCAAAGCAGGCAGACATTTTGTTGCCGAGCCTGATCAATCGCTTCAATAATATTGTTGCGATTTGCAATCCAGTCTAATGGCGTTTGATTGACCACGCCGGCAGCAATTTTTATCAACTTCATTCGGCAGAAACTCCAAGATTGACAGCGACCTTCCAACCAAGATTGTCTTGGAAAACGCTTTTCGTGACAATTGGACGCCCCCAGATTGTTGCCCCGAACTCTTGCTAACTGTTAGCTCTCGTCCCAATCAGGAGGACCACCGCCACCCGCAAGTTCACGAAAAACTGAAACACCGAGTCGCGCGAAAAACGCGGCTATCCGCCCTAAGACGACTAATACCCACCAGCCCAATCCGTTCTTGCGATTGGTTAAAAGGCTGTAGGACATCAAGCTGACCACCAATGTGAGCGAGCCCACGATCAGCCCCCCCTCCACCGTGAATCCCGAAGCGTGGCTCGAAACCACACTCAGCAATCCGTTAAATGACAATTGAGCTGCCTGAGTTACTCCGCTGACGTGCCGCATAGGCACCGCTTGAACCACCACGAATTCGGCGAGGATCAAGCTTGCCAAGGTCACTGCAAGCACAAGCAGAGAGCACTTACAGATCCGCCTGCAATTCACTTGCCTAAAACGCTGGGCAACCTCACCCAACTCATGAATCTTTGCTAGACGATGAATTTTAAAATATGTTTTGAACCTTTACTCCTCCGATGGATTTCCCTTGCCCTTTATCAATAGGTAGTTCGTTTGCCTGAGTTGATTCTTGGCTGAAAGCTTCGAAGATCGGATGCCCAAAATCCATGGTTTTATGTTTTTTTTCGGAATCACTCCTTTTGTTTCCGGTCTCTTCACTCGCAATTACTTGGCTTGCAGAACAACCTCAAAGGAAGGGGAGGGAGATTTGCAGTCAACAAGCTGAATTTCAACCACAATGATCTAAAACACCTGAGCGAGCCTTGGTTGATAAAGTCACGGATCTTCACTGAACCTTTGAAGCGATCGTATACGCTCCGATAAACGTACAGCTTTCTATCCCACCACCGAAATTAAACTCGGGAGCAGGCAGCAAAAGAACCCGCAGCGACGGCATTCTGGGGCTT
>JAQWLH010000060.1 GCA_029247405.1 Mariniblastus sp. | reverse complement strand
ATCCATTAATCGAGCAACTGATGGTTTGCTTTCAGGAGATTGCGGCACTCGGTGATGATCTGGCACAGCGGACGCTACGCCAGCTCCGCTTGAACCATTATGGCTCTACCGATGGCCGAAATTGCGAGGGGACGATGGAGTCCGTCAGCTCACTTACGCTGGATGACCTCCAATCGTTCTATCAGAGTCATTATCGCCCTAATGGCCTGATCATCGCTTGCGCTGGAAAAATCGACTGGGAACCACTCAAGTTGCATGTTGGCAGGCTGTTTGATCAATGGGAGTCAAAGTCAGAACCGGAAGTGCAAGTTCAAGCCGCCAATCATGGCGTCCACCACATTACCCATGAAAGCGAGCAGACTCACATCGGAATCGCCTACCCGAGCGTGCCCTACAACCACAAAGACTATTATCTCAATCGTGGCGGAATCGGTGTTTTAAGTGGTGGGATGAGCTCGCGACTATTTACCGAAGTCCGTGAGAAACGCGGACTTTGCTATACGGTCTTTGCCTCTTGCAGTTCGCTTCGAGACAAAGGAGCGGTTCTATGTTACAGCGGCACATCTCATGACCGAGCACAAGAAACGCTGGACGTGATTTTGTCGGAATTAAAGAAATTGGCGAACGGCATTCAAGAGGATGAATTACGCCGATTGAAAGTTCAAATCCGCAGCGGCTTAATCATGCAGCAGGAATCTTGCCGCGGACGAGCCAGTTCCATAGCGGGCGACTGGCTCCATCTCGGACGCGTCAAAACGCTTGACGAAATCAACGAAGAAATTAATGCGCTGACGGTCGACTCGATTAATGAGTACTTGGCAGATAATCCACCTGCCAACTTTGACATCGTCACACTCGGCCAAAACCCCCTGGAGTTCAAAGAAGATGGAGTATCGGCAACACAAGCTTGAAAACGGCTTGGAAATCCTCGCCGAGTGTAATCGAGAAGCTTACACCTCAGCGTTTGGCTTTTTTGTTCGAACGGGTTCCCGCGACGAAACACACGAAGTTAGCGGCGTCAGCCATTTCCTTGAGCACATGGTGTTCAAAGGCACGCCCAATCGTACCGCCGCGCAGGTGAACCTCGAGCTCGATGAAATGGGATCGTCCAGCAACGCGAGAACCAGCGAAGAAAGTACAATCTATCACGCAGCTGTCCTACCTGAGTTTCAAACACCTGTGGTTGAGTTACTCAGTGACATCATGCGTCCGTCCTTGCGTCTGGAAGATTTTGAGACCGAAAAGCAAGTCATCATCGAGGAAATCAAGATGTATGACGACCAACCTCCCTATGGCGGTTACGAAAGGGTGATGGCAGAGTATTTTGGGGATCACCCTCTGGGGCAAAGCGTACTTGGCACCGTCGATACGGTTACGGCCCTAACTCCCGATGGGATGATGAACTATTTTGAACAGCGTTACAGCCCTTCCAACATTTGCTTCTCGGCCGCCGGAAACATTGAGTTCGACGAACTTGTCGAAGACATCGAACGTTGTTGTGGCCATTGGAAAAAATTCAATCCGGAGCGGAATAAGCACAAAGCGGACTACCGAAATGGGTTTGTAAACATTCATAAACCAACCGCACACCAGCAATACATTTTACAAATGGCCCCTGGGCCCTCCAGTGAAGAGGACATTCGTTATGCCACTTCCGTCATGTCTGCCATCATTGGTGACGACGGCGGAAGTCGTCTCTATTGGGAATTCCTAGACTCGGGATTAGCCGAATCCGCAGGGATGGGAAGCTATGACTACCAAGGCAATGGCGCCATCATGACCTTTCTTTGTTGCGCACCTGAGCAGGCTCAAGCCAACCTCGAACGACTCACCGCTCTTCAATCTAAGATTCGCGAACAAGGTATCACGCAAAAAGAGCTTGATCTTGCTAAACGTAAGATCGCATCGCACATCGTACTGGCCAGCGAGCGAACGAACAGTCGAATGTTCTCGATTGGAGCTCAGTGGCTGTGTGAGCAACCCTTTAAAACCGTCACCGAAATCGCTGCCATCTACGAGGGGCTGACACTTGACCAAGTCAACCAAGCGCTTGCCGCCTATCCGCTCGAAGAGAACATGACCGTTGCAGTTGGTCCGTGTGACAACATGAACTCGGTGGCCTAGCTCAAGATGAAGCAAAGTGATTTGCCTTCAGCAAGAGACTTTATCCCGATTGTCACTTTTGGCGAAAAACATTCGGTGGCTGCCCGCTGGCTGCGTCGTTGTTGGTCACCCCCAAACCGAATAATGACACCCTCTAAATTCCACGAAAAATCGTCATCCAAAAGACAGGCGGGTTGGTGAATCTTTGATTGTTCGCCATTCAAATTCACGATCATCTGTGATTAGTACACAAACTCGTCGTTTCTTCCGGTACGGACGAAAGTAACAACACAACGAACCGCTGATCAATGATGCGCTGATCAATGATGCGCTGATCCTCGGTATCATGCTACCTGCTTGTTAAGAATTTACCGTACTTCAAAAAGTTGGTGACAAATCGGATCGCTGTAGGACGAACCAGTAGACCATTGTGACCACTAAAAACAGAAATGTGATCTGCTTCGCATTTAAGGTGACTACTCGGCTCAGGGATAACACGATCATGCTGAGCAGCGACAATGCCAACCTCGACGCCCTCGGGCTCATCCAAACCCATTACGTAACTATCTGGGCGATCAGAAAGCTGCTGCAAAGTTTTGCAGAAAGGTAAAACAACTCCGAGGGCTTTTGCCACGGGTGATCCCCGGTTGGGCGAGCCCAACATCACTATCCTCTGCAGCTTTTCAAGCTTTGAATTTAAGACAGCCTGACGAGTGACGATCCCGCCCATGCTATGAGCGACGACATAAACCGATTCAATTTCGGGATTAGAATCTAGTTTTGTCAGGTGAGAAGCAAGCTTACGAGCGTGATGCTCGATTGACCACCAACAACTGGGATAGCCAAAGTTTGATGTCGAGAAACCGTGCCGCCCAATTTGCCACGCCAATGGCCACATGAGCGGGCGCGAAGCAGCCAACCCATGAATTAAAACGACATGATGTCGGCGGGAGGGTTCGATGTGCTTTGCTGGGGCGATCATTTTTCCTTTACCGAGAGCGGAACTTGGACTTAACTTGCAAATTTATACCTTAACAGCGAAGCTTCTGGGAATGCTGATACAATCGCGAAACCAAGCTGGTTTAAGCACTCGTGGCACCGTTGAAGCCACAAGACCCGCGAGAACAGAAAACATCACTAGCTCTCTACGACTGTACATATGAATCTTAACGATCGTCATTCGATGCAACCATTATTTGCGTTGCTTTGTTTTTGGGCGATCCTGACACAGCCCACATCCGCTCTTGAATCACGAAATGATAATCAAGCCAAACCAGCGAATGCCAAGCCCAACATCGTCCTATTTTTTATCGACGATCTGGGATACACAGATCTCGGATGTTATGGATCGGCATTTTATGAGACTCCCGTAATCGACCAGCTATCAAAAAGTAGCGTTCGATTTACAGATTTCTATTCTGCTAATCCAGTCTGCTCTCCAACGAGAGCGGCATTGATGACTGGAAAGGCTCCTCAGAGGGTCGGCATCACTCAGTGGATCAATCAGCCAAACGACCTTCACCTGCCACTGCCTGAGGTCACTCTGGGAGAGGCCCTCGGCAGTGCCGGGTACCAAACGGGGTACATTGGGAAATGGCATCTTGGTGAAAAAGACAATCAACAACCTAGCGAGCAGGGTTTCGTTTGGATGAAAAGTGTCAACCGAGCTGGCCAACCCGGAAGTTACTTTTTTCCATTCAAGCGCAGAAACAAGAGAACAAAAAACGCCAAAACATATTGGGATGTCCCGGACTTAGACGACCGCAAAGAGGGCGACTACTTGACGGACGAACTCACCGACCATGCGTTGTCTTTTATTTCAAAGCATCGAGATCAACCGTTCTTTTTATGCTTTGCGCATTATGCCGTACACACACCCATTCAAGCACCCAAGCATTTACTCGCGAAGTATCAAGCGAAAGCAAGTGCAATTCGCTTCAGCGGTCCGGAGTTCATTGATGAGCGTAACAACTCAAAATCTCGGGCAATTCAAAACAACCCTGCCTACGGCGCGATGATGGAAAACCTTGACAACAATGTTGGCCGAGTTTTGGAGCACCTGAAAAAATTGGAATTGGGAAACAACACAATTGTTATTTTCACCTCTGACAACGGTGGACTATCAACATTGCCAGCTAAGCGACCAGGTCCAACCTCCTGTCGCCCACTCCGAGCCGGTAAAGGTTGGACTTACGAAGGCGGAATTCGAATTCCATTGATGGTCGCCTGGCCCAACCAGATTAAACCGGGGATTTGCTCCACACCGGGAATCACAATGGATATCTATCCAACGTTGCTTGAGCTGGCGGGTGAAAAACAGAGACCGAAGCAACATTTGGATGGGCACTCGCTGGTTTCAACACTCCGAGGTACACCGGATGACGAGCTAAAGAATCGCTTTCTAGCTTGGACCTACCCACATGCCCACGGTTCCGGTCATACGCCATCCCATGCCATCCGCTCCGGTGATTGGAAACTGGTTCACTTGATAGACGACAAGACTAAAACGGAGGACCGATATGAGCTTTACAACCTTCGCACGGACCTAGGTGAGCAAGAAAACCTTGCCGTCAAGCAACATGAAAAAACACACGAGTTAGCAGGGCTGCTCTCGGGTTGGTTGCAAAAAACAACACCAAAAAAGTAAACACGAAGAACTAAACTTCGCTGCGTCTTTTAGCCCATGGCACCACCATGGCAGGCATCAACGAGAGTCAAGTTTGCCGACCCCACTTCGACAGCAACCTGGGAACTCCTCTTTAATCGAAACCAATTCAACAGAGCTACTTCGCCAAGTGCTCCAGAGAGACAAGAGGAATCAGTTCAATTCGCTGGTCTTTACGGCTCTTCAATTGGGTTCAACGACATCGCGCCGTTGGCCTTCATATGAACTTGATACGTTTTACCTTCTTGGGGTTTGATGTAACCCGCCATCCCATGAATCGCGCTGATCCCAAGATCTTTTTGAAGATTCAAATCATTGCTGAGTTTCCAGAAATCGGCCCAGATCTTTTCCTCAAACTCGCGTTTATCGGCGCTCTTGTAAATTCCGGGGGCGCCTCCATTGGCGGAGGCTTGATCTAAACTTTGCCCCTCAGAAGGTTTCTCCTGATCTCCGTAAATACTCTTAAAGATAAACATCGAAGCTGACCTAAGCTCGTCAGCCTGCTCAATATATTTATCTTCGAAGGAAGCAATCCAGCCATCGACGTAAAGTTTCTCACCTTTGACTGTGTAGATTCGGGTTGATCCAACTGGCTCGCCCTGTTCATCGATTTCGGTAAAACTGACTTCCATATACGGGCTTCCCTCAGGGTCTTTGCCCTTTTCCATCACAGTCAAATTTGCAACACGACGTTTAATTTTGAGAAGCTTCATTGAAGTCTCAAGCCTCTCGTTGTCCCGCTTGGAAACAGCTAACGCGACGTTGGTTTGTTCTAAAGCGACATTGGTTTGCTTCAGAGCTTCCTTGTTCTCTTGAAACTTGGTCTTGAGTGCTTCCAAATCAGCGATTGCCTGCTTAGCCTCAGCCCCTGGCTTGATGTATTGGTCGTAACCGAACCAACCGCCGTATCCGATAGCCCCGGCAACTCCCATGACCATGAGAGTGCGAATCGCACTATTGACTGTTTTGACTTTGGTAACGAAGTCCGACATAACAATTCCAAAGAGGCATTTAGTTGGGTAAATAAAAGACAGACGCTACGCGAGAGTCGAACGCACGCGAGAACTCTCGGTTGTGGTTTGCTGAGTGGACAAGAAGCGTTGTGTCTTGATCGACAGATCGAATTCAAAAAATCTCCTGCCCCAGTTAGCCATCGGGTTATTCAACCCTACCTCGAAATTATTTGCTTTTTACCCCGCAATATCCAAAAAAGTCAACGATTTTTAATGTCTCAACTTTCGGCAAATTGAAGCAAGACTGAAACATTGAGGCAAGCTTGAAACAAATCGCTCCCAGTAACCTGCATTTTTGAACAGTTCGATATATTCAGCGCTATCACTGCAAGCAAGACAAGGTAATCGAACCGTAAGTCCGAACCGGGCGAGCCGAACAAATTACAAACCCAAGTCAATTACCGAGGTCAAGGAGAGCCTTGACCGCCGCACCAATGTTGTTGGCTCGCATCAGTGACTCGCCAACCAAGATTGCATCCACTTGGTGACGCTGCATCAATCGAACATCCTCGTTTGTAAAAATCCCGCTTTCGCTGACCATCGCGATACCGCTCGGCAGATCTTTTTTAATGCGAAGGGAATGGTTCAGATCAATCTCAAACGTGTTTAAATCACGATTGTTCACACCGACAAGAGTCGGGTTACAATCGAGCACTGCATCAACGTTTCTGGCATCATACAATTCAACCAACGGTGTCATGCCCAGTTCGACAATTAGATCGTGCAGATCCTTCATCAAACTGGGTTCAAGACACTCCGCGATCAACAGCACCGCATCAGCACCTGCCGCACGCGCCTCAAACACCTGATGAGGGTCAAGGATAAAATCTTTTCTCAAAACGGGAA
>JAQWLH010000051.1 GCA_029247405.1 Mariniblastus sp. | reverse complement strand
AATCGAGATGCCCAAACCGTTCAAGACCGGTCGCAAATCACGTGCACTGGAGTACACCCGGCAACCCGGTTTGCTCACACGTTTAACGTGACGAATTACTTTTTCGCCGCTCGGTCCATACTTAAGGTCAATTTGGAGTTGTCCAACTGGTTCGCCATCTTCAGCTTTCCAGTCCCAGATGTATCCCTCTCGTTTGAGGACATCTGCCAATCCGGCTTTGACCTTCGAAATGGGCATATCCACATTGGGCCGTTCCACGCTTACCGCGTTGCGGATGCGAGTAAGCATGTCGGCAATGGGGTCAGTCATCATAGTCGCTTGTTTCCCTTATCTTGCCTTTTACCAACTTGCCTTGCGTACACCCGGGATCAATCCCTGGTCAGCAAGGTTGCGAAAGCAGATTCGACAAATACCAAATTTGCGATAAACGCCTCTTGGGCGACCGCATAATTTACACCGACGTTCACGACGAACGGGGTACTTTGGTCGAGACGCTTTAGCGATCTTCGATTTTCTTGCCACAACAAAAGCCTGTAAAAAAAAATTAAAAGTTGTTATTGGTGATCACACCTTCGGGAACGCCCCAACGGGATGATCGTCTCATTTACGATTTTGCTTTTTCGTCCTTGAAAGGCATGCCAAACATGCGAAGCAATTCTCGTCCTTCATCGTCGTTCTCAGTCGAAGTCACGAACACGATGTTCATTCCCTGTCGACGAACAAATTTATCCGGGTTGAGCTCTGGGAATACGCCGTACTCGTTCAAGCCAAGGCTGTAATTGCCCCGGCCATCAAAAGCTTTGCTGCTAATCCCGCGAAAGTCGCGAACTCGTGGAAGTGCCAACGTTAATAGGCGATCCATGAACTCGTACATCCGCTCACCACGAAGCGTCACCTTACAGCCAATTGCCTGACCTTCACGCAAGCGGAAGTTGGCGATTGATTTTCGGGCTTTGGTGATGACTGGCTTTTGACCAGCAATCAAACCCATTGCTTCGTTGGCATCGGCCAACTCTTTTTTGTCCTGGGTAGCCGTTCCGACACCCATGTTGATCACAATTTTCTCAAGCTTGGGTAGCGAGAGAATGTTTTCCCGACCGAACTTCGTTTTGAGGTCCGCTAGGATCGTTGAGTTGTAAAGTTCTTTTAGTCGAGCAGCCATTTTGTTTTCCGCGGCCTTTTCAGCCGTATTTATAAACCGTTTTGTTTGAGCCGTTGATTATTCCAACAGCCGGTCTTGTGTGTTAAGCCGTTCCTAGATCACTTCGTTGGCGAGGCTAACGATCTTCATGTAGTTCTTTTCGCGTAACTCACGGGCAACCGCGCCGAAAATACGTGTGCCTCGCGGGTTTTTATCTTTGTCAATGATCACGGCCGCATTGCTGTCAAATTTGATGTAACTACCATCTGCACGTCGCGTGCTCTTTTTGACACGAACAATGACCGCCTGAACGATCGCCTTTTTCTTGATATCACTACCAGGAATCACGCTTTTGACACTGCACACGATCACGTCACCAAGTCCGGCAGTTCGACGACGCGAACCTCCCAATACTTTGATGCACATGATTTCGCGGGCACCTGTGTTGTCTGCGACTGAAAGTCGTGTTTCTGCTTGAATCATCGTTAAGTCGCTGGTTGATCTGGTGTTAGTCTGTTTCGTTATTACGTGATTGGCCAGTGGCCCATCAGTTACTCTGTTGCCGGAGCTGCTTCACCACCGGTGTCAGCTGCAGGTGTCTTTACTGGAGCTTCTTCAGTTCCAGATTCATCGTCGGCTTGCTCTTTCAATTTGCGAGCCGCTTTCATGGCTGTCACGTCGACTTCATTACTTCGCTCAACCACCGAGACCAAGGTCCAGCGTTTCTTTTTAGAAAGCGGAGCCGATTCAATGATCTCGACGGTATCGCCTTCTTTGGAATCGTTGGTCTCGTCGTGAACGTAACAAGTCGTACGATCTCGATAGATCTTGCCGTATTTGGGGTGCCGAACCAAACGCGGAATTTCAACAACTCGCGTCTTGTTCATTTTGTCGCTCTTCACGCGACCGGTTAAAACTCGCTTCGGCATTTGACTGTCCCAATGGGTTGATCTGGTGTTCTTTTGCTTGGTTCTATAACTTCGATTAACTGGACGCTGCAGCAACTTTTTCAGCTGATTTGGCCTGAGCGATTTCTCGCTCACGCTGAATGGTTTTGATCTGTGCAATCAATTTTCGATTACGCTTCATTTCCGAAGGCACATCCAAGCGATCGGTTTGAGCTTTGATTCGTAAATGGAACAAATCCTTGCAGGCCTCTTTGAGGACTGCATTCATTTGATCGTTACTCATCTCTCGCAATTCGGAAAGGCTTGACATGGTCAATCTGCTTAAAAGTTATTCTTTGAGTCTTGTTAATCAATTACCAACGCAACGCTTACATCGCGCGACGTTTGACCATTCGTACTTTGAATGGCATTTTATGCGCCAGTCGAGCGAAGCAGATTTTGGCCTGCTGCTCGGTGACACCACTTAATTCGTATAGGATCGTTCCAGGCTTGATAGTGGCAACCCAATATTCTGGTTCACCCTTACCTTTACCCATTCGAGTTTCCAACGGGGTCGATGTAATCGAACGATGCGGAAAGACGCGAATGTAAAGCTTACCAACACCACGAATGTATTGTTGAGCAGCGATACGTCCGGCTTCGATCGTTTGAGCCTTCAGCCAACCTGGATCAAGCGACTGGAGACCGTAATCACCAAAGATAACTTTGTTACCTCGTGTGGCGTTACCTTTTATATGACCTCTTTGGACCTTTCGATGCTTGACCCGCTTTGGCATCTGAGCCATCGACTTCGTCTCCGTAATTACCTTGGTTAATCCAAACTTGAACTCCGATGTGCCCCTGAGCAGTTAGTGCTTCGGTAAAACCATAACTGATTTTTGCCCGAATCGTGCTCAGCGGAATCGAACCGCTAATGTGTTTTTCACGGCGAGCCATCTCAGCTCCACCGAGTCGACCAGCCAGTTGCACCTTGATGCCTTTGGCACCGGCGTCCATTGACTCTTCCGCAGCACGCTTCATGGTGCGGCGGAAACTGGCTCGACGTTGTAGTTGTTCTGCAATTTTCTCTGCGACGAGTTGGGCGTAAATGTCCGGACGGCCAACTTCTTCGACTTTCAAATTGATTCGGCGACCGATCAGGTTCTGCATCTCATTTTGGAGACGCTCAACTTCCTGACCTTTTTTACCAATGATCAGACCAGGTCGGGCGACGAACAGGGTAACTTTGACTTCGTCCCGTGTTCGTTCGATTTCGACGCGGTCGATTCCGGCGGCGCGATAGTTTTGTGTGGGGTGTTTACGGATGAACTTTCGAATCTTTTGGTCTTCAACCAGCAACGTTGCAAACTCCGCCTTGGGAGCGTACCAACGGCTTCTCCAGCCTTCCATGATGCCGGTTCGGAACGCGATCGGATTTACTTTTTGACCCATTTTCGATTCACCTAAACGTGATTTTGTATCTTGTATCTTGTGTGAGTTAAACTTCGTCGATTCCAACGTGGATGTGCGACATCCGCTTTAGTATCAGGTGCGACATTCCACGTGCCTTAGGCCGAACTCGCTTAAACATTGGCCCACCATCAACGCGAACATTCGCAATGAATAAATTGTGCTCGTCAATAATCCGCCCAGGGTTCTGGTCAGGATCTTGAGCGTTGGCCAAGGCTGTCTTAATCACTTTTTCCAACATGCGTGCACCACGCTGGGGTTGGTAGCGAAGGAGGTCTAACGCCTCATCGACAAACTTGCCACGGACCAAGTCTGCCAAAGGACGAACCTTTCGCGGGCTGATGCGGGCGTATCGGTGTGTTGATTCGAATGCCATTTTTCTGTCTGTCGTAAACTTGATCTAACTTGTATTGTGTTTGCCAAATTCGATTCGCAAAAGACGTGCTTTTGCTTTCCGAACGCAGTTATTTTCTCTTGCCGCCGCCGTGACCCTTAAAGGTCCGAGTGGGAGCGAACTCACCCATCTTGTGGCCGACCATGTCCTCGGTCATCAAAACTTTGACGTGCTTGCGGCCATCGTGAATCATGAATGTATATCCAATAAATTCAGGAATGACAGTACAGGCGCGAGCCCAGGTCTTGATAGGTTCTTTCGAGCCAGCCGCTTCAGCTTTTTGCACTTTGCGGAAAAGCTTTTCGTCGACGTAAGGGCCTTTTTTCTGTGATCTACTCATTTTTTATTTCTTTGGTTGAAAACCAATTCTTATTTCACTTTCAACTGACCGTAGCGTTTCGATTTACGGCGGCGAACGATCGCGGCATTGGATGCCTTGGCTCGCTGACGTGTTCGACCACCTTTGGCGGGTACGCCTGATGGGCTAACCGGGTGACGTCCACCTTTGGTACGACCTTCACCACCACCGTGCGGGTGATCAATCGGGTTCATGGCGGTACCGCGAACATGCGGGCGTCGACCGAGCCAACGTGACCGACCGGCTTTGCCCAAAACAACCGAGCCGTGCTCCGAGTGTCCGACTTTGCCAATCGTTGCCCGGCAGGTCGAAGGTACTCGGCGAATCTCGCCGCTTGGTAAAGACAGCTGAGCCCATTTGGCTTCACGGGCCATCAGTGTCGCTCCCGTGCCGGCACTTCGAACGAGAATCCCGCCCTGTCCAGGACGCATTTCGATATTGTGTACAACCGTGCCAAGAGGAATGTTCTTTAGCGGCAGGCAGTTTCCGACGGTCGGAGGAGCTTCAGGCCCACTTTCGACCACGTTCCCCTTTTCCAGCCCTTCAGGCTGCAAAATGTAACGCTTTTCACCGTCAGTGTAATACAGCAAGGCGATGTATGAGCTGCGGTTGGGATCGTACTGAATCGAATTCACGACACCCTTAACGCCGTCCTTGTCTCGCTTGAAATCAATAATTCGGTAGCGACGTTTGTGGCCACCACCACGATGGCGAGCAGTGATAATCCCCTGATTGTTTCGGCCCGCAGTTTTGACGATGGGGCGTAGCAGACTCTTCTCCGGTTTTGCGCCTTTGGTCAGTTCCTTAAAATCACTGACACTGGCGTCGCGGCGTCCAGCTGAGGTCGGTTTGTATTTTCTAAGTGCCATTTTAATTTCCGTTGAATCGTATTCGCGTTGCTTGTCCGAATCGCCATTCGATAATTTGAAACCGAAGTTTCGTCACCAACCTAAGTTGGCCGCAGCGACTAAAAGAAGTCGATCTTGTCATCAGGGTGAAGTGTAACGATTGCTTTCTTCCAGTCTTTGGTCCGCCCGTTGGTGAATTTGTACCGACGCGGTTTGCCTTTGCGGACCTGAGTCGAAACTCCAGTAACCTTGACTTCAAACAACCGCTCAACAGCCTTCTTGATGTCGACCTTGGTCGCCTGGGTGTTAACCTTGAAGGTGTACTGGTTCAATTCGGTTGCTTGAAACATCGCTTTTTCGGTTACCGCCGGCTTAATTAAAACCTGGTGTGGCTCCAAAACCAACTTGGCTGGCTTGGGCGGCTTCCGATTTTTTTTGGTGACTACTTTACCCATCGTTTAGCCCTCTTCGACTGGCTGTGTGTTTTTAGTTGGTTTGACGCCAGACTTAAGCTGGTCCATCGCTTCTTTGGTAACCACCATGCGGTGCGGTTTAAGAACCGCCAAAGCATTGAGGTCACTGACTGGAAGCACTTCGACCCGCTGGACATTGCGTGCACTCTTATGAACCATCGGCGAATGCTCGGCAGTGGTAATCAGAGTGCTCTTGCCCTCAAGACCCATTGTCTTAAGCAAGTTGGCAATCACGCTGGTCTTGGGGGCATCCATCGAAAGCCCATCCAGCACAACTACCTGCTCATCTTGGATTTTTCCTGCGATTGCCATCCGCGTTGCCGCTCGGACTGCTTTGCGAGGAAGTCGGTAGGAGTAGTCACGATTCCGACGAGCGAAAGCATGGCCACCACCACGACGAATGTTTGATGCTCGTGATCCAGCCCGGGCGTTACCGGTACCTTTTTGGCGATACATCTTTTTCTTGTTACCCGCCACCTCAGCACGACTTTTCGTCTTGTGAGAACCTTGACGGGCACTGGCTTGGTACATCACGACAACATCGTGAAGCAATTGTTTATTAATGGACGGAGCAATTTCGGTCGGGTCGATTTCGTACTTGCCGACTTCTTTTCCGCTACTGTCGTATACTGGCAAACTGGCCATGATTCGGTTCAACCTACTTCTTGTTTGTCTCTTTAATAATCAGGTAGCCACCGTTTGGCCCCGGAACCGCACCCTTGACGAGCAGCAAGTTGTTTTCCGCGTCGATCTTGTGCAAGCCAAGATTTCGAACGGTGACACGACCTGCTCCATAATGACCCGCCATTCGCTTCCCACGAAACGTTCGACTTGGCCAAGCACTCATCCCCGTACCACCCGCGTGACGGTGACACTTCTTTACGCCGTGTGTCGCACGCTGACCGGCAAAATTATGCCTTTTCATGACACCTGCGAATCCACGACCTTTGCTCACTCCAACGACATCAACCCGTTTGACTTCTTCCAAAACGCTTACGTTGACATCTTGACCGACTTCAACACCGGCAACTTCTCCGCGGAGTTCGCGAATGAATTTCTTTGGCTCACCACCCGCCTTGGGGGTCGCTTCAACGCCTTTAGCAGCGAGATTGGCTGCTCGCTTTGATTTGATATCAGCCACATGGCCACGCTCAGAGCGAGCGGCCTGGCTTTGCCGTGAACGGCGATCTTTTGATGGACGCTTCTTGTCGACATAGCCCAATTGAACGGCCGAATAACCATCTTTATCTTCTGTTCGAAGCTGAAGCACCTTACAAGGTCCTGCTTCGATAACGGTGACCGGCGTAGCGACTCCCGTTTCCGGATCGAACACCTGCGTCATCCCGACCTTACGGCCGAGTATGCCTTTTGTCATGACTATTCGCCTTATTTTATTTCAATTGGGACTGCCGAAAGGAAGACAAACCAGCTTCAACGCCGCCTGAATTGGGCGTCGATACGCGGTTAGCTTATCCCCGCGGCTTCCGTACCATATATTTTCGCTTGATGCTTTTTAATAATTACCGTTACTTCTTCGTATCCTGCAGCTTAATTTTGATCTCAACGCCGGCTGGCAAGTTGAGCTTATTAAGTGCCTCGATCGTTTTAGCGGTTGCTTCAACGATGTCGATCAAACGCTTGTGCGTCCGGATCTCGAATTGGTGACGAGCCTTTTTGTTAACAAAAGGGCTCGACAGCACAGTGTACCGTTCAATTCGCGTTGGAAGCGGAATTGGGCCATGCACCTCTGAATGGGTACGTTTAGCTGTTTCCACAATCTCAGCGGCACTCTGATCTAAGACCGAGTGATCGTATGCTTCCATACGAATGCGAACTACTTCATGAATCGCCACCGAGATACTCCCAAAACGTTTGTGTAAACCTCTCCCGCGAATCGTCCAAAAATATGGATTTTTGCGTACCAAAAGCGACGCCTCGTTGCTTGAACGAGGGGGTACGCTGGCATGGATCGGTAGTGTTTCCGGTGAAACTTCCCGGAAAACCGATGAATTTATTGCTTGAACAAGCTATCGTCAACCGCAAATATATAAAATTAAACGAAGATTTGCGAGGTCGATTCGGGTGTTCTGTAGCTACCGAGCAATGTTGCCCAGACTGCCATGTTGATCGGCACGATTTAAGGATTTCATCAGTCAGACGGTGTCTTGATGCGTTGATTGGGGAAATTACATCGTCTGCCTCAATCCTCGCTGATCTCGGCTTTGGGTTTTCAGCATCATTGTTACAATTCGATTGTATTTTGGTTTTCTCAATGGAGACGATCCTGTGATTCAGTCGAAAATGCTGTTCGGCCCGCTTTTTGTTGCATTTGCTCTGCTTTTTGGCAGTTCTGCAATCGCTCAGAATTACCGATTTCCAACCAATACACGTGTGCAACTTCCGGTCGTTTCTGTTTTTAACGTGAGAACAACTGTGATGGTGCCTGACGGTGGGATCATGAGCTTGGGAGGCGTGACAAGACATGCGGAAGGCTCAATTTCGCGAGGTGTGCCGGGCTTGATCAATCGTCCGTTCACCAATCGCAACGCTGGATATTCAACGAGCAGCAATCGGGCATCAGTTAAGGTGACCGTCCTGTCTGGACGGGTGTGGGAATCGAGTGGCGATTTTGTGGACCGTAGTCGTGCAGGTCGGTTATCTGGCGGTTCTGCCGGAAGTACCGAGCTGCAGCGCAAGGCTGCTTTCTTGTCGAGGAATGTCGGCCGATCGGCTTTGCGGAGGTAGTGGTCTGTGGATTTAGGTTCTATTCCTTTGCCCGCGCTAGGCGGAACTTGATGCGGAGGTCTGGGGTTTGGTTTCTCGTAGATTCGAGACTGCGGTCGAAGTGAATGGTTGTTGTTTTTTGAGCCGTGTTATGTCTTCGTCTCTTCTTGACTGAGGTGAAGCTGGTGCTTCGCTACCTAGCCTGATGTTACGCTTGTAAAAGTTTCAATCAACGACATCCTTTTGCTGACGTTGGACAAACTGGGTGCCCCCGCTGGGGATAGATGTCTCCGTCTTCGGCTCAGTTGAGTTCTGCGGTTTTCTGGTAGACTGAGCACTTACAGCGTTGCATGTTTAGTCAGCTTAATCATTTTTGTTTGCCTCCATGATCGAAATCGAACAACTCCGGTTCCGATATCCGCGTTCAGATTTCTTGCTCAAGATTCCTGAGCTTACGATCAACCCGTGTGAGAAGGTCGCGATTGTTGGCCCTAGTGGGAGTGGTAAAACAACCTTGCTCAACCTGATTGCGGGGATCGAAGTTCCCAGTTCAGGCAAAATCGTTGTCGACAGTCATGAGCTTTCGCAAATGCCGGATGCCCGACGTCGGGATTTTCGCATCGCTAAAATCGGGATGGTTTTTCAGCAGTTTGAGTTGGTGGAGTATCTCGACGTGAGAGGCAATGTCTTGCTTCCGTTTGCCATTAATCAGTCATTGAAGTTGACCCCTGCCATCCGGCTGAAGGCAAATGAAATTGCCGAGCAGTTAGGCTTGGGGGCGAAGCTGAAGCGACGGTCGCATGAGCTTTCTCAAGGGGAGCAGCAAAGAGTGGCGATTTGTCGAGCGCTAATAACCAATCCCAAGTTGATTTTGGCCGACGAGCCAACGGGAAACTTGGACCCAGCTAATAAGCACCTGATTCTGAAGATGATGTTTCAGCAGGCTGCAGAGCGGCAACAGACATTGGTGGTCGTCACCCACGACATGGGGATTCTAGAGGGGTTCGATCGTGTGATTGATTTCGAACAATTTCGAATTGAGTCCAGCGTTGCTAAATCTCGTGCTGGTAAACCTAGTTCGTTTGATCGTGGTAACACCGGTGGAGGTACGCCATGAATGGACCGATCAAGCTGGCCTGGAAATATATCATCTACCACAAGTACAAGTCTTTGATTTTGGTGGCTTGCATTTTTCTAACTGCTTTGTTGCCAATCGCGATCAAGATTTTGCTGTCACAGTTCAATCAAAAAATTACAGTTCGTGCAGACAGTACGCCGGCAGTAGTGGGTGCTAAAGGAAGCAGTCTGGATCTGACGCTCAATGCAATCTACTTCAAATCTGGCACTGTCGATACGATCGCTTTTAGCGAAGTTGAGCGGGTGCGAGAGAATGGTGCAGTTGCTGAAACGCCAGTGCTCGCCATTCCGATTCATTCGATGTTTACGGCGAGGGAATTCCCTGTCGTAGGGACCTCGTTGGATTACTTTGCGTTTCGTGGATTGTCGCTGCAGAGGGGTTCTCAGTTCACGACTCTTGGCGATTGCGTTCTTGGTGGAAAGGTGGCCCAGGAGCTGGCGGTCGACGTGGGGGACTATATCATTTCCGATCGTGATAACGTGCTCAACCTCGCTGGAGATTCGCCTTTGCGATTGAATGTTGTTGGGGTCCTTGGTGAGTCTCGAACGCCTGATGACTTGGCGGTATTTGTCGATGTGAAGACCGCATGGGTAATTCAAGGTCTGGGGCATGGGCATCAAGATTTAAATCAGGAAAGCGAGGAGAGTGGCAAGCTTATTTCCAAATCAAAAGATGGAATTGTTGCCAGCAAGGCAGTCGAGTCGTTCATTGAGATCACCCCCGAGAACATTGAGTCATTTCATTTTCATGGTGATATTAGTGATTTTCCGATTACGTCGATCATTGCGGTTTCGGAAACCGAAAAGGACGATACCGTATTGGAGGGAAGGTACGCGAGGGATAGCTCAATTCAATTTACAAAACCTAGCGACGACGTCAGGGAGCTGATGTCACTCGTGTTTCGGGTGAAGCAGTTTTTTGACGCCAACGCGATTTTGATTGCGATCTCAACTGGATTGCTGTTGTTTCTAGTGATGCTGTTGTCGATGCGGTTGCGTCGCCGTGAAATGGAAACCATGTTTAAGCTTGGTTGCAGTCGCAATACGATTGTTCAGTTGCAGTTTGCTGAAATGCTGATTATTTTTGGTGTGGCCTTGGTTTTCGTAAGTGTCGCAATTTGGGGCGTAACAATAATATCTGGCGATATCGTCGAGTCGATCTTAGTCAGCTAGAATTGTTTAGTGGGCGGTGGCCAAGGAGTGGTTTTGACTTGGTTCGCTCGGACTTTACAATGTTATTTCAGCTTTAGTTTTTGCCAATACCGCTTTCTTGTTAACACCCATCAGCGAATCTGAGATGGCTGACTTTGACCCCTATTTAAAATGGCTTGGTATTCGAGAGGCCTCTCGACCGATCAATCATTATCGATTGTTGGGCCTCGAGTTATACGAGAGCGATGATGAGGTGATTTCGACTGCGGCCGACCGGCAAATGGTCCATATTCGGACTTATCAAAACGGACCCAACGGAGATCTTTCGCAGCAGATTCTCAACGAGCTGGCTCGTGCTCGACGCTGTCTTCTGGTTCCAGAAAAAAAGAGAGAGTACGACCAACAGCTGCGGCAAAGTCTGTCGTCAGCTCCGCCGGCTTTGAAATCTCCCGGTTCTGTTCCAATAGCGATGTCGACAAGTGTTGAACCGCCGCCCGCCATGCCGGTCGCTGATCATGAGCCTGTTGATTCGGTGATTCATGGAATGGGAATCAAGTCTGATCTCAACGCGAGGGCAAATATAAAAAAACGAGAGCGAAAGCAGTTTTTTTTTGGGGCCGTAAGTTGGGTCAGTGGTGCTTTGGCTGCAATTGGATTGGGGGCGGCTTTGCTTGGCTCGGGCTTTCTGGGCGTTAACAGTATTCCAGAAGTACCTGACGAATCCGCGATCGTTGAGCGACGTGGCAAAACGGTTGAGCCTGTCGACGAACCGGATTCTGAAGTCGTCAAAGCGGAGAACGGACCAGTGGGTCAAGCCAACCCGGTTGGCGATTTAAATGATCTGAGCCGGATCGCCGGGCTGGGTGGAGAAGTTGAAGACATTTTGAAAGAGAGTAGCGTGAGCTCAATCCCTGAGCTTGCGTCGATGAGTGCGACGGAAGTTCAAGATATTTTACGTCATGCAAATCCTGGTCGAACCGAAGATAGGCTCGATGAATTCACCGAATGGATCAAGCAAGCCAAGCAATTAATTGGTGATACCAAGCCGATTAAAAAATCTAGCAATCCAGATCGGTCACAAGCAAACTTGGTGGCAGCACCAAAGGTTTGGACCACCAAGAATCTCGCGGCTTATCCTGCACCTTCGCTTGATGCCTTGGCATTGATGGACCAGGTCGCTGCTGACGCCAAGTCGAATCGCTTGCAGAAAATGGGCAGTGGCCGTCTAAGTGGCAATTTTGTTGAGCCCAATTCGCCGCGGACCGACCGGGTTCGGAAGATCGTTGGCTTGGAAGAAAACGCATTGCTGATTGGTTTGGGGTTCACGATTTCTGATGATGAGAAGATCAAGACAATTCAACCTGTGTTTTTCAAGCGGGAGCGTGTCGTTTTTGGCGAGGGGGTTGGGAGCCCAGGACCAGATTCGACCTTGGTTTTGGCAAAAGAAGGGTTTGCGGTTGGCGAAATCGAGGTTTCTCAGCAAGATTCGATTCATAGTTTTCGAATCCGGTTCATGAAGATGACGCGGACAGGATTGGATTCTCGTGATAATTACTGCAGCAGTTGGTACGGCTTGCAGACGGGGCCGATCGCGACGATCCGGAACAAGCAAGGCGCCCCTGTTGTTGCGTTCTATGGGGAGTGGACCGGAGATGATCAGATTCATTCGCTTGGATTGGTGGCGGCGCACCCTTCTTTTGAGCCCAGCCAATTGATCGTGAACGACCTTGAAAACGACGCAGACGTTGCGAAAACGGAGGGTGGCAATGATCCGACGATGGCAGTTGTTGACCCCTTGGAAAACTCATCGAGCGACCGCGACCCCGAAGCGAGCGTCACCGCTACGGAGCGTGAAGGGGATTCTTCGGAGGTGGTTGTCAAAGTAATCAAGCCAACGCCAACAGAGCTGACTGCGGCTCTCAGAGAAGTTAAAAAAAACTATGAAGATCCCGTCGGAACTGCTCGTGGGCGTGTGAACGTCATTGGGAATCGGAGGCGAGCAGAAGAGCTAATCTTTGAAGCTGCTGCGGAAACAGTGAATCCTGCTCTCAAGTACGCGTTGCTCGAAACGGCGAAAGAGGTTGCTCTGATTGTTGGGGATTCTGACACTGCCCTTCGCGCAGTACGCGAATTGGATCGGCAGTTTGAGGGCTTTGATCTCTGGGCTTCGGTTGTCGAAACCGTTGAAGATTCCAGTCGCAGTTTGCTTCGGTCAGGCGACGATATTTTTGCTTCCGATTTGGAAGAAAATGTTCGTGATTTAATTGATGAGGCGATGGGCCTGCTGGAAACTCGCTCAGCCGACAGGCTTGTAAGGCACGCCCGTAAAGCGGCTTCGCGCTCGGGTGATTCAAAAGCCGAAGCGTTCTATAAAATGAAATATGACCAGATTAACGAATTGAAAAAGATTCAAAAGCAGAGCGAGTCGGCGGTCTCAAAACTCTCAACTGACGAAAACAACCCTCAGGCAAATCTGCATCAAGGCAAGTTCTTGTTTGTCGTCAAATTAGATTTGGATTTGGCAATGATATGTTGGTCCAAGTCAGACAACCCCAAGATCCTTGAAATCGTCGAGAGGGAACAGTCCAAATCGGCTGATCCCATGATCCTTGCCCGTTGCTGGGTAGAGCTTGGTGAAACGCCAAAAACTTTGTTCGGTGAGCGCTGCTATGAACGAGCACTTGGGGTGCTTAGAGATGCCGTGAAAACGGAATCGGATCGGAATCGTCAAAAGAACTATCGTTTGGAAATCCGGAGGCTTGAGGCAATTCTCAAGGTTTAGCCGATGTTTAGACTTACTCGGGTTGGCAGTTGTCTGCTGCTGTCGGGCGCTGTTTTGATGGTCAGTGGTTGCGGTGAAACCAAAGCACCGAATGCCAAAGCAGAGGACGTGGTCACCAAGCGTGTTTTTTGCGTAAGCTATCCGCTGCAATTCTTGACTCAACAAATCACTGGCGGGGAGATAGAAGTCTTGGTTCCTTTTGGGGAAAACGATAACCCTTGGTCGTTTCGCCCCTCACGTGAGGTTATCTCTCAGATGCAGTCGGCCGATCTGGTCATTGCCAATGGGACTGGCGCAAAGTATGCAAAATGGCTGGATACGGTTTCACTTGCTGAATCAAAAGTCGTCAAAACTGCTTCCCGCGGTTTATCGCTCAGAGATTACATTGCGATTGAAAATGCAGCGGTGGTACATTCCCACGGTCCCGAGGGGGAGCACTCCCATGCGGTAATGGCGATTCGACCGTGGCTTGACCCGGCTTTAGCAAAGAAACAAGCCGCTTACATTACTGAACAACTTGGGAAGGTTTATCCTGATCAAGCGGAGGTTTTTTCTGCCAACTTGAGGTCGCTCAATACCAAGCTCGAACGTTTGACAGAAAAGTTAAACGCTGGAGATGTGAAAGGCTCCCCAGTTGTTTTGTCATTGAGTCCAAAATTTAAATTTTTATCGAAGGCAGCAGCCTTGGACGACAAAACGGTAACTGATTTCGAAGCCGATGAAAGCTCTTTATCTGATCTGGAAGCTTTTAAGAGTGGCCTCGAAAAACAGTTGGCAAAATTTAAGCCACAACCAACTTCTATTTTGGTGGGCTCGTCTGTCCCGCTTGACCGTGAACCGTGCAAGTCACTTTCAATATTCGGTTTGAATCCGGTGGTGATCGATTCCTTGGATCACCAACCCTCCGACGGCGATTATTTGTCAGTCTTGGAAGGCAACATTGAACGTGTTTTAGAGTTGCGGAATGAGTAATTCCACCTTGCTTATGCAATGGTTGATATGACACGCGAGAGAGGCATTTGAGGCACTGCACGCTCGAATTGTTGGCAACGATTTTGGGATGAGCTGAGCCCTTTTATTTCAATCAAAGCCGGATTGTTTTTTTAAAGTGGCTCAAAGATTGTGTCGTCGCGCCAACACGTTGAGGGTAAACGGGCTAAACTGTTTGAACTTATTTATCGGTGAGCGAACGGCGATCCCATGTGTTTTTAAAATCTAAAGCAAACTTTCAAATGATATCTAAAACTTCAATTCTGGCATTGTTTTTATTCTTTCTGTCAACTGCCTTGTTTGCATTCGAAGCCGCGGCTCAAGACAACGATAGGATAACGCGGGTATTTATCTTTGCGGGACAGTCAAACATGGTTGGGTCGGATTCCAAAGTTGAGGATATTCAAAAGTTTCCGCCGTTTGTGGGAGTGGAGAAACCGCAGAGTGAAGTTAAGTTTTCGTATTGTCTTGGCCGCGAAAACAAGACGAAATCTAATGGTTGGGTTGATCTGGTGTCGGTCAACAGCATCGTTGGACCGGAATTGAGTTTTGCGCGAAAGGTCGGTCAGAATGTTTCCGCTCCAATCGCAATCATCAAGTGTGCTGCAGGTGGTACGCACTTGGGGGGAGATTGGAATCCCGACGATCCAAGTGGGTTCAAGATGTATCCCTTGGCGTTAGATTTGGTCAAGTCGTCGTTATCTGAGTTGGACGAACAAAATATCAAATATCAGATCGAGGGCTTCTTTTGGCACCAGGGGGAGAACGACATGTTTGATGAAGCGTACAAGGTGAATTATGGCCGTAATTTAACCAGGTTTATCGAAAAGTGGCGACAAGACTTAAATGTGCCCCAATTAAAGTTTTACATAGGTGAGTTGTGTACCAAAACAATTTGGGGGATGGATCTGAGACCCCGAATGTACGCCATCAGCCAAGGTCAAAAGTCGGTTGCCAAATCTGATCCGCTGGCAGAGTACATTCCGACATCACACGTGGGGGTTGAAATTGGTTCACCGGTTGGTCTGCATTACCATTACGGAACGCTTGGTCAATTGGAGCACGGGGTTAACTACGCGGACGCTTACTTAGATTCGATCGGAATAAAGACGGTCAAAGCTCGTCCACTCAAGTCGTGGCCCTACCCCCAAGGCAGCAAGGTGCGATTGTTTGTTCTTGCCGGCCATCGAAATATGGAGGGAGAGCGCGCATTCATCCAAGAACTCAAATCCCCGAGTGACCAACAGCTTCTCAAAAACAATCAAGGGATCGCGTTTAAATACAGCCTTGGAGGTGGCGTTAAAAAATCGAGAGGGTGGGAGCCGCTGGGGCCAGCCGGTTATTACGACACGTTTGGACCTGAACTTAGTTTTGGTGCGAAACTCCAAGATCAATCGCCAGAAAATATTGCGATTGCCAAGTTCACTCATAGCGGAACTCAGGTCATTGATTGGACGCCCGCGGGAAGTGTTGCGAAATCGCGAAATATCTATCCAGATTTTATCGCGTTTGTGAAAGATTCTATTCGGGAAATCCAAGCCAACGGTAACGAAGTTGAGTTGGCTGGAGTCTTCTATCATATGGGAGAAAATGATACGTCTTTTGGGCCACATCGGAGACAGGCTGCCGACTGGTTGGAGTCCATCGTTGGGCAATGCCGAAAAGATCTGGAATTACCTAAACTCGATTGGTTTGTTAGTCAGCAACTTCCAACTGACCATGAACGAGTTAACTCAATCGATGTCACGTCGGCATTGGAGAATCTAGCTGTGCGAGATCAGAGCTTAATTCACATCAAAGCTTTTGATTTGCCCGCTCGCCGCAAACTTGTGATTGGGACCGAAGGTGTCGTTCGCCTGGGTGAGGTAATGGCAGAGAGCTTTCTTCAGAATTCAAAATAAGGTTGGGCGATCGCAAGTTGGCCATCCGAACTCTGATGATCTCGAGAGGAGAAGTCTTTGTCCTATTGGGAGAGTTCACGCAGTTGTTCGAATTCTTTTTTTGAAACGAACTTGGGCTGCCACTCCCCTTGAAGCCAACGAAACCAAACGTGAAGTTCACCGTCGGGGTCCGCAAACCGATCGACCTCGGATTGTGCGATGTCGACACCGATCGTCCAGGTGTGCTCAAAATATGTGGCTCCCTTTGAAATCGAACCAAAATCACCATCGGCTGGCTTGCCGATGGTATGGACAACGACAATGTCCAAGACTTCCTCAGAGCTTTCATCGATCACGAGATCATTGAAATCAAAAAAAGAGGCCGAAAATTCCATCGATTTTGAGCTGTCAATCGGCTGACGATATGCCTTGGCGAGTTGTTTGGCTTTGGCCCTGACTTTGGTGTGAAGTTTAGGCGGTTTACCCTTCTTGTGGATGTATTTGCTGGCTTTTTTGACATTTTCCTGCCGGATGCACTGGGTCGACAGCCCGAATGACAGGATTCTTTCTGCTCGCGTCTCAGGTAGCATGTGGCAGTGGGCGCACATCTTCATCGGTTCTTTTTTTTCGCCACCACACTTGATGCATACTGCGTCCATGTAAAACCTCCAGCCAATTAGATGGTTGATTTTAAAGTAAGTTCCCAATTTATTAACCGAGAATTCAAATCAAAAATGCGTGGTAATGGTGTGATTTTGGTGGGCATTTGGACCGACTGAATCGGTTGCATCAAGATGCTGATTTAGTGCGGGCCAGAAATTATTCATTTTTGGGTTCGGATTCCTGATGACCAATCCCGACAATTGCCAGCCAATTACCGTCGGGACTGACATTTACCCGCGTGGCTGATTTGATGCCCTGTGATTTTAGATCGGCAACTCGATTCCAGGCTCTTGTGCCCGATTCGTTCTTTTGCCAGCGATGAAGCACTGTGCCTTCCATCATGATGATGGTCCCGTCGGGTGCCCAGCCGTAGTGTGTATTGTTTCCAACAACTGGCGTCAGGGGGCGAATGGATTTGTTTTCAGGATTCAGCTCTTTGATCCACACCTGCCCATTGCCTTGGCGGTGGAGGAAACTGAAATGGTTGGTGTTGGGGATCATCTGCGGAGAAGAGGGGACGGCATTCCCACTCACATAGTGAGTCGGTTTGTCAGTTGCATGTGACAATCGAACATTGAATCCATAGCGTGACCAAAAAAGAATATCACCTGTCCCGTGGTTCCAACTGTAATAGCCGACTGGCTCGCGCTCTGCCAAATGCTCTAAAGTCCATTGCGGTGTCAGATTGTCTCGTTTGATGTGCCAGATACTTTGGTTGGCACCCTCGCCATCGGTGACAAAGGAAATGGTCTGATTGTCGGGAGAAGGTTGAGGTGAAAACTCCATGTTGGCTGAGTTGGTAATACGTTTGGTTTCCCCCGATTCCAGGAAGTACTCGAACACGTCGGTTTGGTAATCGTCAGACTGTGAAAACAGAAATGATTTTGAATCGGGCGTGAAATAAGGCTGGTTCTCATATCCCTTTCTCGCAGTGATATTTTGCCCATCGGTCACGGACGTCCCGTTTGGGGCAAGCTTGATTTCGAACAAGAAGATGTCACATTCTGGCAAGTCAGCTTTTTCTCGTTCGTTGTTGGCGTTGTCCTGTGCAAAATTTGGGGTAACCAGCAACGTCGTCAACAGGAGGACGAATGAGACTAACGAATAAGCAGGATTGGTTTTCATGAGATTTTAGAATCGAATAGGATTGAATTAAGTTGATGCCTGATGGAAAAACCAGTTAATCACATTAGTGCTAGTCACCATAGTATAACCCTCTCGTCAAGAAGTGTCCTTCAGGGAACCGCGTCCTTTATGAATCGGCGTCTTCCTGCAAACGGATGCACTTCGTTTATTTAAGCAAGATTTGAATGAAATTTAATCGAATAAGTCTTCGGAAAATGTTGGCCTTCATTGGGCTGATAGGGATCCTTTTGGCGGTTGCAACGCAGGTTGGACACTCGACGGTTGAGTTTGAGATTTTGGAAAACCAGTTGGAACTGAACGAGGAGCAACGAATCTCAGGTCAACTCAGCTGGGGGTATCGAGCAGATCCAGATTCTGAAAGCGAAGGCTGGCCATTCGTGTGCAAGATTCGCAACGTCGAACAACGAGGGCTGCTAAAATTAACTCCTGGACAAAAGAATGATGTCAACTTTCGATCGAATCCTATTTGGCCGTTGAAGAAACAAGACCCCTTCAAGATTTACATTGCAAAAGTTCTTAAAATACCGCCCCATCAGATTGTGGGTTATGTCATGACAAGCGAAAACACTGAGGTCGTCATCGATGGGAGTCAAAACTAATCGGAGGTGTGGGTGGATATTTGGTGTGGGCTTGTGATCGGTTTGGTGAGTCGACTTGGAATCAATTTGATTGCGTTCTTTCTTTTCGCGGGGGGCATGAGCGGATACGAAGTTGTTGGGTGCGTCCAAGACATGCAAGATCAAACCGTCAGCATTGCGAGGGCTCGGGAAGACGCGAGAAATGCCAAGAAGAAATTTGAAATGGTTCGCCGTTTAAGTGAGCGTGGCTCGGCAAGTTTAAAGAGCCTGCGTGATGCAAAATTGGAAATGAATCTGTCGATAATTCAACTTTCCAATCTAATGGATCCGGCCCGGACACCAAGAAATTTGGTCCTGCGTGCCAAGTTGATCCTGCAGTATCGCAATGAAGAATTGGAAGTCGCAAAGCGATTGTTTGAAAATGGTTCAGTGGCAAAGGTGACCTTCGATCGTATGATTGCGGTCCGGAATATTGCAGCTTCACGATTGAAAGCGATTGAGAGTGACACAGAGGCTCAGCGAAAAATCCAAAACATTAAGGCCTCCAAGTTAAGGCTTGAAATCGTATCCAAAGAATACGAAGTCGCCAATCGTTTGTTTCGCAATGGCTCAGTCAGCCAATTTGATTTGGATCTTGCCAAAAGTAAGCTGGAGGTCGCCAAGGCTGAGCTGGCAAAAAGCAAAAAGGCACTTGGGGCCAAGGCCTCAAAAGTAACTCAGTAGCTTGTTCGGGAGAAAGCCAGGAGACATCAGCCAGCTGCAATGAAGGTCCTCTTTGGGGACTCCTCTTTGGGGACAGCCCGCTGGCATTGGTTTGTCCAATGGCCGGCAATTCGGCTGAGGTGAATCTTAATGCGTCTGTCGTTTAAGTCAGGCGTTCGGGATTTAGATCGTTAAAACCTGCAAACGATGATTAATCGTTGTCGGGTTGATGTCTTTTCTTATCAAACGATGTGGAAAAAAAGCATCATCTTCTCAACCAAGTGCTACGTTTCTCCATCCGTGGTATTGCGCGCCTGGGCACGAATGAAGATCCTTGTCCACCTCAACACCCTATGGCTTTTGATGGATCGGTGCAGTGAATAAACTAGAATTGCAAAACAAAACTCGGCAAAATTTGGCAAAGCGATGGTTCCTGATCGTCAGCTTGATCTTGCTTGGTGTGCCGCAAGACTGCCTCGCACAATTACGGCTTCCCGCAATTGACCCCATGGGGCGTGGGATCTTTCTTCCGCAGCAATCGGCCGAAATCCTTAGGCCGGGTAATGCGATGAGGAACAATCTGGGCCTTTACCCTTCTGCTCAGCCTCGAGTTGGTCAACCGCTCATGCAGCCCCAACCTTACGTTGGCCTTGGCCCTACCTACCAGCCGCAGGGATTCGCACAACCGCAACCGGTCGTGCGGACTAATCCGGTCACCCCCTCCCCTAGGGTTGGTGCGTCACAGTGGCAAGGACAAGCTTCTCCATCGCAGCGATCTTCAAATCAACCGGCATTTCAACAACCCCCCACCCCACCTGCCTGTGATGGTTCTGATAGAACCCGTAAGAATCCAAAGAAATGTTTGATTCCTGATCCAGCAGCTCGAAAGACGCCCGGCGAGCGTGGACAAATTATTATGACGCCATCGAGGATCGTCGCGCCGGTGGGAAGTGAAGTTGTAGTTCTTGCGGGAATCTGTGGGGGAGATGGGTTTTTTGTCAAAAATCAACCGCTCCAGTGGATGCTCTCCAACAACAGCGTCGGGGAAATCGTTGAGGTTGGGGGAATGCACCATCCGAGCTTTAACAAACTGATCCCCCCCACTTCGAAAAAATTCAGTGGTCAATATGCTGTGGGCCGAACTGGTCTAAAAAGAATCGTTCTAAGTCGCGGAACGCCTACGCCAGTTGATGATATTGAGCTGGCCAAAGGGCAGACCTTTGTCAGTGTTTCATCCGCGTCATCAGGCACAACATACATCACCGCCGTCGCTCCTAAAGCCGAAGGTTGGGATAAGCGACGTGCTTCCACCATCATTCACTGGGTGGACGGACAGTGGTCGGTCCCGGTACCGGCTCAAGCGACGGCAGGAACAGTTTATCCTTTAACAACAGTTGTCAGCAGCGCAGATAATGGTCGCGGCTTGAAAGGTTGGGAGGTTCGTTATGCTATTGTCGGTGGGGCACCAGCTGAATTCGCTCCTTCTGGCAGCAAAACCGCCGTCGCCAAAACCAAGTCGGATGGAAAGGCAACCGTTCAAATTCGTCAGCCTGCGGGGCAGTTTAGCCCGGGGACAAGCCAGATTCGAGTTGATATTGTTCGACCCGCTGTTTTTGGTGAACCGGAGTTGGTGGTCGAAAGTGGATTAACGGCGATCACTTGGAGCGCACCAGCTCTGACGATTCGTGCGATCGGTCCACGAAAAGCAGAATTTAATGAGCCGTTTAACTACCGCGTCGAAGTGACCAATCCCGGGGATCAGATTGCTCGAGATGTTGTTGTCAGTACAAAAAACCTCGATGATGGAATCGAGTACATTTCGAGTGATCCGAAGCCGACTCAATATGGTCGAAATTTTGAGTGGCAGTTTGGCGACATCGCACCGGGAAGTGCCCCCAAAGTTCTCAATGTTTCAATGAAGTCCAAGAAACGAGGGAACGTCGGAATGTGTTTCGAAGTTGCCAGTGCAACTGATCGACTTCAAACCGAGGCCTGTGCTGAAACTGAAATAATTTTACCGTGTATTGGCTTGAACATTGACGGACCCACTCGCGCTCAAGTGGGCGACACGGTTACATTCAATTTAAATCTGGAAAACCAGTGCGATGAGCCGCTTGAAAGCATGCGTGTCAAGATTACCTATGACAATGGCTTAGTTTGGCCAGGTCAGAGTAATCCCGTTTTAGTTACTTTGGCCCCAAAAATTCTGCAGTTTGGTGAAACCAGTTCACTGCCCGTCACTCTGAATATTCAAGCTCCTGGGACTCGATGCTTCGATGTTGAAGTGACCGCCAAGGGAGTGCAGCCAAAAATTGAGCGTCGCTGCTTTGAGGCCGTGGCTGATCTCGGTGGTGGGGGCATGGGGGCCAATGGTCAAGGCTCGCAAAGTTCAGTTCTGCAAATGCGTCTGTCTGGTGGTCGACCGACAGAAATCAAAAGCACGACTCTAGTTGAGGCAAAAATTACCAACACAGGTAACGTTCCGTTGGAACGGGTAACACTCATTAATAAATTTTCCCCCTCGCTTAGGCCGCGACAAGTGACCAAAGAGTTCTTAGATGGCTTTAAAATCATTGATGACGAACTATTCCTTCAGTTGGGAACCATCGCGCCAAAAACGACGAAGCTGATCGAAATTGAATATGATGGACTCAGTATCGACCCAAATGCTTTGACTGCATTTACGGTAACCACTCCAGCTATTGAACAGGGGTCGAGCCAGTCATTGCGGATTCGCGTGGGCGCTGTTGGCTCACTGGACGGGAATGCTGCGGGCAGTATTGACCAGCCCAATTTCGGTACAGAGCAACCCAACGGTGGAATGGGGATCCCTGCAGATAATGGGCCGACCGCAGGAGATCTCGAAGTCAATGTTCAAACGCTCGATCCAAATATTCGTGTGGGTGAGTCCGGAAAGATCCAATTTTCGGTCCAGAATAAAAATCAAACTCAAACCCTTAAGAACGTCAATGTGCGTTTGCTTGTTCCAAATTCAATCGTCTTTAAAAATTTGTATTGTAAAAAAAACGTCAAGTTGGTCAGCCAATATGAATTCAGCACGATCCGTGAGCTTCGCGCCAACGAAACCATCGACTGGGTGGCTGTCGTTGAAGGGGTGACCGAAGGTCAGGCTTTGTTTGGGATCGACGCTAAAAGTGACGACACATTCGGGCTTTCGTCTGACAGAGATGCAATCTATGTCAGCCAGTAAGTACCTCGAGCTCAGCTTTTGCGGTGAGTCTCCTTTTTGACCGTTGGCTCTTGATTAAGTTCAGGTGCATTCGCAATGTCATTCCCAGCTGAATTAAACCTCTATCATTGCCGGGGTGTTTCGTCCCTGATTTCCAAGAGGTTCTCTTTACCTTAGATGGCTCAGGTTGGGGGTTCTGCGAGTGATGATCAATCAAATAACCCCGGCGTCTGAAAGTTTTTACCCACAACAGGGCGCGGATCAATTTCCATCCAGTTAGTCAGCAGGTCGCAATAGACACTGCGATAGTCGATTTGAAACTTCAGGTCGCCTTGCTCCAAATCTTGGAGGCTAGGGTGTTCACCAACAACTGGTTGTTTGAGTTTGGATCCAAATAGGAAAACTGGGGCCGCGGTTCCATGATCTGTTCCTCGACTGGCATTTTCTCGAACACGACGGCCAAACTCGGAAAACGAAAACAAGACGACACGATCAAGGTTGCCTTGGGCTTCGATCTGCTTCATGAAAGCTTCTACCGAGTTGCCCAGATCTGAGAGCAGGCTTCGGTGCGATTCGCCCTGATTTGAGTGTGTATCAAAACCATCGAGGGTGGTGTAATAGATCCGAGTCGATAGCCCACTCTCAATCAATTGAGCTATCGTTGACAGGTTTTTGCCCAAATTCGATTGAGGATACTTAAACTCGCCATTTTGTTTGTCCCCAAAATCCTGAAGCCGAAGACTGGTTTCCAAAGCGACAGTGGCAGACTCATGAACATAGCCCAGCAAAGCGTTGTCAGTTTTTCGAGGCGCCTTAATTACTGCAGCAAGTTGCTTTTTGACTTTTTCATCGCGAAGCACATTGAGTCGGAAATTGTCAATTGACCGAATCGATGGAACGGGTTTGTTGCTGGTTTTTAACGCAAGGGGCTGCAAGCCGCTGCCAAAATGGATTGCTGGAAGGTTTTCGGATGCGAGGCTAGTCTCGACCGAACGTCCGAGCCACCCGTCGCTACTGGTTTGATGAGCCGTGTGCCAGAGGTCCATTGACTCAAAATGTGAGCGATTCGGGTTAGGATATCCAACACCTTGAACGATTGACATTTTTCGCTCGTTCATCAGTCTGTCGAATCCTGTCAGCCCCGGGTGAAATCCAATGTGATCGTTGACCTTAAGGACATTTGATTTTCCGATAGCGAGTGTAAATCGGTTCCGGTAGTACTCGTCATCTCCATACGGCACGACAGTATTTAGACCGTCATTACCGCCGCTCATTTGAACCACCACAAGAATCTTGTCGTCGTTCTTTTTAACAATCTTTCGAGAGGTGCCCAGCAAAAAGTCGGGCACGGCCCCCGAGAGGCTGATGACCGCGGACCCGGCTAACGATTGTTTGAGGAAGTTTCTACGATTGTTCATGTTGGAATCCTTCGGTGGCTGCCTAAGTTTGATTCATGGTGCCGTTGGGAGATGTTGGACACGGTGCATGGCTAACACAGTTGGAACTCTGGTAAGGCTGAGAGCCAAGATAGGATTCTTTCTGGTTCTCGGTTGGATGGATTTGTTTGCTGGAAGGCTGATTTTGTTTCTGCACTCAAGGGGACTGCAAAAAGATAATCCTCCGCCCATTGGAGCGAGTCACTCTGAAACTGCGAATGCGATTGGACCCATTCTTCAAGGTTCCCGTCACGATATTTAGTTTTTGGGTTTTTCAAGATTCCGGCAATCAAATTTGCCCTCGCCAGAATGGTTGAAGCATTAATCCACTTTCGGCCTCCAGGCCAGCCTTTAACGTTAGGAGGGTACAAGGGTAGTTGTCCCAGTGAGACCAGTTGTTGAGAAAGCTGATTAATGTTGGTTGAGGCCTCGAAGAATCGCAAAAAGCCAATGGCCAGTTCGACCGGACTTTTGATCTTTTTCCCAATGGAATGCTCAGAGTAAAAAAGCTTGCTGCTCAAGATCTGTCTGACCGCAGGCCCGATCTCAAAATGATTCTTTCGTAATGAATCAGCAATCGGCTGGGCAAGTTGATTCGAGATGGGTTGGTCGTCAAAAACAAAATATCGAATCAATTTCTTGGCGATGAATAACGGGGCAGCTTTTTGCTTCAAAACAATTTCGATTGCAGCGGTGGAGTCAAAGTTGCCTGTTTCCCCGAACACAGTTTTCATTTTGTTGTCGTGTTGGTATTCGTTAAACGCAAACGCGTTTTTTCGGATCTCGCACCCGGTGAAACATCGGGCGACTTCTTTGATGTCTGTTTCGGTGTAGTTGCCAACGCCCAAGCAAAACAATTCCATCAATTCACGGGCATAGTTCTCGTTGGGGCGAGTTTTGCGATTCTCCTCCGAGTCAAGGTAGATCAGCATGGCCACGTCGCGAGAGATGTTTTTGACGAATGGTTCAAATTTTGCCAGTGCGTATTTTCGCAGCAGTTGGTTTTGACGGAACATCGCCCGCGAATCCTTGACTTTCTCGCCGCCGGTGGCGAAATGACCATGCCAAAACAATGTCATCTTTTCCAGGAATGGCGAGGGAGTTTTGATCATTCGCAAAAGCCACCAGGAAGCTAAAGCGTTTGAATCCACACCGCCGGTCACCAAACGACCGGCTTGGAGCATTTCTTTTTCAATTTTTGAGTCGTCAGTCGATTGGAAAAGTTGAGCGACAGATTTTGTCGGTCCAGCATTTTTGGCTTGCGATATTTCGGCGATTGTGCCACCAAATCCGCAGCGTCGAAGTAAGTGAGCCGCTCGCTGGGTAGTCCACGGTTGTTGTTTCGATGGCTCGAAGGGTTGCCAAGCTGTTTGGGGATTAATGTCTGACATGGATGAGGCTCATAAAGTCATTCGAGTCGGTTTGGAACCCAGTGTTTTTCAATGAATTGAATGATCATTCGTCACGGTTGGTCGAACTGCTTTTACTTTCGCTTACGTCGTCAAATCGAATTGTTAGATCGAGTTTCATTTCAGCGGATGTGACATCGTAGTCAATTCCAACTTCCTTGAATAAGTCGGCAATCAGCAAGACAAGATCCATTTGAGAGCGTGCCTCTTCACGGTCGTTTCCTTCTTCGAGCATGTTCTGAACGACGAGCGATTCGATGTTGTCGGTCAGGATTTTGTGCAGCATCTGACCGTCAATCTTGATGCGAGTATTGTTGGGCTCAAGCTCACTTGGGGATTGTCCTTGGGCATCCGTCTTCATTAATTTTGTCAGTTCGATTGCAAAATCCTTGGTGCTTGAAACCACAATGTTTGAGCCCTTGAAGGCGATTGTTGGCCCAAAGTTGAATAGGATTAATCCTTCCTCGGTGCCGTCTTCGTAATAGTACGATGAAGCCAGAATTTTTGTGTCGCCCAGGTTTTCTGTTTCAACTTCGAGTTGTGGTTGGCCGCTCATTCCTAAATTGATGTTGGCAAATCCGATCAAACTTTGAAAAGCAATTTTTAGTTTTCGAGTCAGTTTCTTCGGGTCTTTAAGTTTTCCGATTAATGCAAAGGCCGGTAATCTAATGTCGGGTTGGTATTTTTCATCGTACTTGTTTTCTGCGATTACGACTTGAATGCCAGGTTGAAGCGAGCCAAGAACGTCTTCGCCAAAGTCCATTCCCGAAAAAATCGTAGAGAGTTGGCTGTCTGCTTGGGCCAATTGAGCGATCACGTTTTCGGCATAAAGGTCTTCTTTTGAAAGCCACCATTTTCCAATATCCCGATGAGAGGTCAGGCTGGCAATCATGTTTTTGGGTTGGAGGACCAATGGTGCGCGGCCCTCGAGGTCTTTCCCAAAGAAATAGTCGCGTGCTTCGTCGGCCCATTCTGTTCGGAAGGGGGCGGCAATCGAAAAATCGATGTCCTCTTGAATGTTTACACTCGCCGTCGCGACGGGAGAGTGTTTGAGAGCGTCCAGCATTCCACCAAAAATCAACTCTACGCCAGGGTTGTCAGTACGTCCGGTGAAAATGTTTCCACCACGGCCACTTTTTTTACGGATAGCATCCAAATCAAGCGTTGCCCAAATGTCTGAGTCTGACCGATTAGCAATCGCCTGCTTGAACCAATTTTGGTCGGACAGGGGCGAGTTAGTTTCGTCATGCATGTTGTCGATAACTTTTTTGACCAAGCCAGACTTGTTCGAGAGCATGAACCAAGATTGATACCGAGCAATCAGCATGTTGTTACCAAAATCGGCAGCTACCGCATCGCGATACTCCTGTTTTTTAAATGGCACCTGATCGCCGTCGCCCATGGCTGTCGTTGCCGCAAACTTTAATACTTGACCGATGGTACGTTTGAGTTTTGCTTCGTCGCTTGATTTGAATATTACGATTGCTCCACCCGATTCGGCATCAAGGCCCAGCCAAAGGCCCCCCGCCATGTTGGTTTTTAAAGCATCTATCACAGATGATTCGATATTTGTTTCCAAAAGTCCTTTGCCAAGCATGAACATGGCGAACTGGGGGGAACGCATTAGTTTTTGCACCGGTTCAAGTTCAAGCACGTGAGTTACGATTTCGTGATTCTCAATCGTGTCAATCAATGCGGCAGGCTTGGCAGCGTGAACATACAACGCAGTGCTTGGGGGGAGGAATTCGGCTGCGTCCTTGGTGTGCTGTTGACCTGACACCGTTGGTCCGGTGATTCCCAAGGCAATGAGGATAACCAAATAGCGAATTTGAAGGCCAGCCAAAGGCAGTTGGTAAAGATTCAATCTTGATTTGCTTTTTGGGTACACGCATCTACTCCATCAAGAGATTGCGATTAAGTCGCTGGGATTTTAGCTGCTGTCTCGCTGCAATTATCATTTGCCCCAAGCCCGAAGAACTTGGTTCGATTCTATCTTTCCTATTCTATACCCTGTTTCTGCCCAGGGTTTTCGATATTAAAGTTGCGATTGGAAATAAAAAAGAACAAATCCAAGATTCTTCAAATGTTAATCAGGTCACTGGACTTCTGCTTTTTGCGTTCGACCAATGATATAGACGTCGTTTTCGAAATGCCGAACCGAGGTTAGTTTGAGTTGCGAGGTTTGATTCATCATGTCAAAGCCTGCTCCAAGAACGGGGCTGAGGGCCTCGCTTCCACCTGCCAGCTTGGGGCCAATAAAGCAATGCACTTCGTCAATCTGGCCGAGATCGTTAAGCGAGCCCAAAAGCTGCCCCCCGCCTTCAACCAGAATATTGGTGATTTGTTGGGATTGAAGATGACTCAGCAATTGGACAAGTCGTTGATTTGCTTCTTCGATGTCCGATTCGTATACAACGCATTGGCAATCACGCAACTGCTTGATTTTGTCAGCCTTCGCCTTGGGACCAACTGCGATTAGTGTGGGAAGCTCCTCGGCAGTTTGGACCAATTTTGAGCTGAGTGAGATTCTCGCTGTCGAATCAACGATGACCCGGATGGCTGGGGAGCGTGACGCGTGAGCATTGTCCGGTTGAAGGTTTCTCGCGTTGAGCATTGGGTCATCAGCAATCGCCGTTCCAATTCCGACCATGACTGCATCGACGCGGGCTCGGAGCGAATGGACCCTCGCTCGCGAAGCTTCTGAAGAAATCCATTTGCTGTCTCCGGTCCGGGTGGCAATCCTTCCATCAAGCGTCATCGCCCATTTGGCGATCACCCAAGGCTTGGATTGCTCGAAACATTTCAGGTACGGGGCAAGGACTTCCCGGCTTTCGGCTTGGAGAATGCCTAAGGTGACTTCGATCCCCGCGTTACGAAGCTGTTCGGTCCCTTTTCCTGCAACCAGCGGATTGGGGTCGCTGCAAGCAATGACCACGCGAGAAATTCCGGCGTTTATCAGTGCAGAGGCACACGGGCCTGTTTTTCCCGTGTGTGAACAAGGCTCCAGAGTAACGTAAGCCGTGACGGGTCCTCGGGCAGCATCAAATTGGCAAACGCCTTTTTTGCCGGTCTCGAATTGGATTGCGTTAAACGCTGAGTTGAGGGCGTTTACTTCGGCATGGGGACCACCAAATTCTTGATGGAACCCTTGCCCGATGACCTCGTTGTCCTGAACTAAAACGCAGCCAACCATTGGGTTGGGTTCGACAAAGCCTTCACCTTGTTTGGACAAGTCGATGGCCAGCCGCATAAAAGTTTCGTCGACGTTTGACATGAAATGATTAATCTGACATTTCTGATGGGCCTACGAATATTTGAAGGTGTCAACTTGGCACAGCAAACTCGTCGGCCTGTTCGTGAGGTAAGATATGTTCGGGAAGTCCTCAGAGGAAGCAACGGAGTGTGATCAGCTGCTCAAACATCGCGACTTTTGGGCGTCACCCAACCGCTATCCATGAAGTTCTTCAATTGTTCCGGTGGAATCGGAAAACGTTTCGACTTCGGCGCCGACTCGTTCCAGCATGGAACGGTGGAGATTGGTCAGGGGGGTGCCGACCCGTTTTCGGATGTAGCGACCGGTTTTGATCGTGCCACCACCTCCACCAAACAACGCGATTGGCAAGTCGTTATGAGCGTGTGAGTTGCCATCGGCAATTCCGCTGCCGTACAAGATCATCGAGTTGTCGAGCAACGTTCCGTTGCCTTCTTTGATCGAATCCATTCGTTGCAATAAATGTTTGGCGAGTGACATATGATAGACATTGATCTTGCTGATCTTTTGCTGCTTCTCCAAAGATTTTCCATGGTGTGAAATCGAATGATGGCCCTCGCGAATCGCGAGATTGCGATAGCTTCGATTACTTCCAGCGTTGGCGTACATCAAGCTGCAAACCCGGGTCGAATCAGTTTGGAAAGCTAACACCATCATGTCAAACAGTAGTTTGACGTGCTCCCCGAATTCTCTAGGTACACCGATGGGGCGCGGGAAATTTGAGAAATCCTCATCGTCCTTAGTGAGTTTTTCGGTTGCATGTAAACGGCGTTCAATATCACGCACGGCATAAAGGTACTCATCAAGTTTGCGCCGATCCGCGGCACCAAGTTGATGGCTTAATGACTTTGCTTCGCCATGAACGAAGTCGAGAATGCTCTTTCGTTTCGCATCACGCTTCGCAAGCGAAAGCATGTTTTCGACGTCGTTTTCGGAGCCGAACAATCGTTCAAAGACGCCAGCGGGATTGATTTCTTTGGAAATTGGCGACGTCTCGTTCCGCCAGGAAACATTGGAAGTGTATAAGCAGCTGTATCCAGAGTCGCAACGCCCGCCAGTCGAACTCCCCTCCGTACCCAGTTCCAAGGATTTAAGTTTGGTCAGATGGCCGATTTTTTCTGCTGCGATTTGGTCGACAGAAACTCCGTTGCGAATGTCCTTGCCATGGGTTTTTTTGGGATGAGCACCTGTCAAGAAGGAAGCGACGCTCCGTGCATGGTCACCTCCGCCATCACCGAGGGCCTGTGCATTGCGAAGTGAGAGTCCAGAAAAGACGTTCATCTTTTCGCGGAATTCCTCAATTGGCTTCATGATGGCCTGAAGCTCAAAATCCTTACCGCCCGGTCCCTGCGGTTTCCAGTCAGGCATGTGCATTCCGTTGGGTACATAAACGAACGCCATTCGAACGGGTGGTTTGGTGATGGCGGTTCGTTTCGTTACATTCGCGATCAACGGAGCTGAAGTTGTCATCGCTTCAAGCCATGGCAGCGCGAGGGCTGTGCCCAATCCACGGAGAACGGTTCGTCTGGATATTTTCTTTGAAGTTGTCATTTCACAGGACCTTTTGGCCGCGGGTTATTCTTCAATGTTTTCGACCGGAGTGCCTTGCCGTTGGGTAAAGGGATCACTGGTCGCGACGGCAATAATTAGCTCAGAGAACTGATAATTCTGGCCTTCGATTTCCTTAATGATTTTATCGACCGTGCATTCGTCAAAGTACTCCAAACCACGTCCCAACGCGTAAATAAGCATCTTTTCTGTCAAGCAGCGAACATACAGATCCTTCATCTTCGTCTTCAAGGTCCATTGAAGCTCATTGGCGCCACTAAATGCCGTTCCATCAGGCAGTTCTCCCGAGGCGTCAATGGCGTTGGTGTCTTCGGTGTCACGCCATTGGCCCACCGCGTCATAGTGCTCGAGTGCGAAGCCCAGTTGATCCATCACTTTATGACAAACGGCACAACTGGGGTTGGCGCGGTGCTGTTCCATCCGCTGTCGGAGCGTTCCCTTGAGTTCGGCTTGATCTTCTAGCTGCATTGCTTGGGGGTCCGGCGGAGGGGGTTCTTCACCGAGCAAATTTTCCATAATCCATTTCCCACGTTTGACAGGTGAAGTTCTTGTAGGATTAGACGTCAACGTCAGGATGCTCGCTTGAGTCATTAAACCGACACGGCCATACTTCGATGTGACGACTTTGCGAAAGCGATCTCCTTGGACCCCCGGGATTCCATAGTGGTTTGCTAATCGCTCATTCATGAATGAATAGTCGTTATCCAGAATTGACATGATGTTGGCGTCGTTTTTGATCAGGTCTGCGATCGTCAGCTTCGTTTCCGTTGCCATATCCTTTCGCATTTGGTCATCCACACCTGGAAATAAATCGGGGTCAGGCTTGAAGTGCTCCAGATGCCGTAGTTGAAGCCATTGAGCGACGAAGTTCTCGACCATCGCTTCGGCACGGGGGTCTTTCAGCATGCGTAAAACTTGTTGGCGATAGACGGAGGGGTGACGAAGCTTCCCCTCGGTCGCGAGTTTGAAGAGCTCTTTGTCGGGCATCGTGCTCCAGAGGAAATATGACAGGCTAGTTGCCAATTCAAAGTCGCTTAAATTTCTGGTCTTGCCCGCTGGGGTGGGGGCTTCAATTTTGTACAGAAAATAAGGTGAAACAAGCACGCCTTGGAATGCAAATCGAAGTGCCAGTTCATATCGGTCACCGTCCAATCTGGCCGCATTGTAAAGTGCCATCAGCCGATCAAGTTCGCGGGAAGTCACTCGACGACGATAGGCGTGCGAAGCAAATACATTGATGTACTTTCTCGCTGCGACTCGCTGCTCTTGGGGATCTTGGGGGGAGGTTGGGATGAGGGCGCGGTGCGTTTTAGGAAGTCTCCCATGTGGGCCACTCAAGCGAACGCCGTTTAAATATAAGTTGCGGTCTTTCTTGTTTTTCGGATCCCAATAGTCGTTGATGAATGAGACTTCGAGCGTTTGTTTCCCTTTTTTTAGTCGTGCCGTAAATTTGTAGTCGTCGGGGGTGTCGGCGGTCGCTTTGATCGTTTTGGTGCCAGCGACTTTTCCGTTAACACCAAATGTCATTTTCGCTAATTCATTGCCCGCTTGCGAAGCGTGAGCGCGGACAACGATGTTGTAAGTTCCAGCGACTGGAATGTTGGTTTCATGACGAATCGTCGCATTGGTCGACATGGTGTGAATGCCGTTGGAGTTGGCGGAGCCATTAGATTTCTCGAAATCACTGGCTTCAAAAGTTTGCACGACTGCAGGCTTTGAGGGGTCAACGATCGCTTGCGACGTAATCTCTTCTGCTGCTTGCAAGTATTTTTCCATCAAGATCGGCGGCAAAGAAAGAACGTCAGCAATATTATCAAATCCGTAACCAACGTCGTCACCAGGGAATTCGTTCGCAGGTTCATAGTTGATACCGACGAGATCGCGAATTGTGTTTTTGTATTCCGTTGCGTTGAGACGCCGAATCGTAACGCGTCCTGGATTGACTGTTGAACAATCAACACTGTTTAGCAAATTGTCAATCCAGTCCAGAATCAATTTATGTTGGGCATCGGGAACGGGGGCAGAATCTTCCGGCGGCATTTCTTTGGCCACCATCCGCACAATAACCTTTTTCCATTTCTTGCG